>NZ_NEHZ01000051.1:0-830 GCF_002112565.1 Pseudomonas sp. R25(2017) | reverse complement strand
TTGCGCGGGCTGTTCGAGGGCGAGGACCTGTTCGCCGGCGCGCTGGCCGTGGGCGGCCTGACCGTCGAGGCGGTGCTCGGCTCGCGTTCGCCGTTCGACGCGCGCATCCACGCCGCCCGTGGCCAGAAAGGCCAGATCGATGCGGCTGCTGCTTACCGCCACCTGCTGGGCGAGCGCAGCGAGGTGTCCGACTCGCACCAGAACTGCGAGAAGGTGCAGGATCCGTACTCCCTGCGCTGCCAGCCGCAGGTCATGGGCGCGTGCCTGACCCAGTTCCGCCAGGCCGCCGAGGTGCTGGCGGTGGAGGCCAACGCCGTATCCGACAACCCGCTGGTGTTCGCCGCCGAGGGCGACGTGATCTCCGGCGGCAACTTCCACGCCGAGCCGGTGGCCATGGCCGCCGACAACATGGCCCTGGCCATCGCCGAGATCGGCTCCCTGAGCGAGCGGCGCATCTCGCTGATGATGGACAAGCACATGTCGCAGCTGCCGCCGTTCCTGGTGGCCAACGGCGGGGTGAACTCCGGCTTCATGATCGCCCAGGTGACGGCCGCGGCGCTGGCCAGCGAGAACAAGGCGCTGGCCCATCCGCACTCGGTGGACAGCCTGCCGACTTCCGCCAACCAGGAAGACCACGTCTCCATGGCCCCGGCCGCCGGCAAGCGCCTGTGGGAAATGGCCGAGAACACCCGGGGGATCCTCGCGGTGGAATGGCTGGCGGCGGCCCAGGGGTTGGATCTGCGCGACGGCCTGAAGAGCTCGCCGGCGCTGGAGCAGGCCCGCGCGGCCCTGCGCGCCGAGGTGCCGTTCTACGAGAAGGACCGTTTCTT
>NZ_NEHZ01000050.1:0-1181 GCF_002112565.1 Pseudomonas sp. R25(2017) | reverse complement strand
AGCTTGTATGTTTAGACTTGAAGGGGTGGGCGGGACTAAAAGCAAGAATCCGACTCTAGCCAGTACGGACCGTGGGAGACTTCTCGTCCCGCCCTTTCTACCTGAAGCGCCGATAAGGAATGCATCGGATCGTCCGACGATAGAGGCAAGCCAGCGCTACGGTAGACCCCATCAAGCACTTAAACCCTAGCTCCGAGGATTCGTCATGACAATCCTTAATGCGCCAACGGTCGTGGGCATCGATGTGGCCAAGGCCGAGATCGTCGCCTACCGCGAAGACGTCCAGCTCACCCAAGCCATCGGCAACAACCGCGAATCCATCGGACGCTGGCTCAAAACGTTGCCGGCCCAGAGCGCCATAGCCCTGGAGGCCACCAGCCACTACCACCTGGACACCGCCGAACTGGCCTTTGGAATGGGGCATCGGGTGTACGTCGTGGATCCCTATCGGGTGAGCCACTACCGCGAAAGCGTCGGCTTGAGGGCAAAGACCGACCCCTGCGACGCACGCCTGCTGGCACGCTACCTGGCCAGCGAGCAGCAGCATCTGCGGGCCTGGAGCCCGCCTCCGCGGTTCTACGGCGTGCTGAAAAGCCTGCTCAGGAAGCGTGCTGAGCTGATCAAGACCCACGCTGCCGTCATGCTGAGCTGGTCTGGCGAGCCTCTTCTGAAAGACCTCATGGCCCAGCAGATGGAGCACTTCAAGCGGGTCGACCAAACCCTGCAGAAGCTGCTGCGAGAAACCGCGCAAGAAGCCGGCATCACCGAGAACATCAGGCGCTGCAAGGCGATCGAGGGTATTGGCGACCTGACCGCTACCGGGTTGGCGACCACGTTCATGCGTGGCGACTTCGCCAGCGCCGATGCGTTCATCGCCTTCTTGGGGATGGACTTGAGGCCGAAGGACTCCGGGAAGAAGCACGGCTGCCGTCGCCTGAGCAAAAAAGGGGACGGGGAAATGCGGCGGCTTGCGCACAATGCAGCAATGGCCGCGTGCCGAAGCCCGGTCTGGAAGCCCTACTATGAGTCGTACCTGGCAAGAGGCCTGGCCAAGACCCAGGCCTTGGTGATCCTCGCCCGCAAGCTGTGCCGGGTGGCATTCGCCCTCATGAAAAGCGAGAGCGAATACCAACCGAACTTGAGGCTGCAGGGTTCCCTTGCAACATAGAATCTCCCACAGG
>NZ_NEHZ01000049.1:0-1192 GCF_002112565.1 Pseudomonas sp. R25(2017) | reverse complement strand
CTGTGGGAGATTCTATGGTTGAGGCAAAGCCCTCAGCCTGCTTTCGGTTCATATTCGCTTTGTCCTTTGAGCAGGGCGAATACGATCCGGGCCAGTTTGCGGGCCAGTATCACCAGCGCCTGCGTGGTGCTGAACCCTTTGGCCCGTTGCTCCTCATAAAAACCTTTCCAGGCCGCCGTTCGGCTGGCCGACATGGCGGCGTTGTGCAGAAGCCGACGCGCCTCCGGATCGCCGCGTTTCGTCAGGCTGCGGCGACCGTCCTTCTGCCCCGATTGGGAAACTCGCAAGTCCATCCCCAAAAAGGCGATGAACGCATCGGCACTCCTGAAATCGCCCCGCTGGAACGCCGCGATCAAGCGGGCGCCGGTCAGAAAGCCGATGCCTTCAACTTTCATGCAGCGCCTCAGCAGAGCCAGCAGGCCGGCCTCCTTGAGCTGGTCGTCGATCATCTTCTCGACCAACACCTCAAGTCTCTGCATGGAGGCCACTTGTTCGGCAAAGGCAGTTTTGAGCAGCGGCTCATTCGCCCAACTCTGCACCAGGCCGACCCGTGCCTGAACCAGCGCCGCGCGCCGACGGAAAAGGCTCAGGAGTCGGCGGTACAGCGGCGATGGCGGAGTCCACGGGCGAAGTTCCTCATGTTCGTTTTTCAGGTAACGGGCGAGCAACCTTGCGTCCAGCGCATCGGTCTTGGCGCGAACCTTCACACCCTTGCGGTAGTGGCTCAGTTCATAGCCACCGACCATGTAGATCGTGCAGCCGGCCTCATGGGCCAGATCGGCGAACTCCAGGTGATAGATATTGGTCGACTCAATCGCCACATCGACCGGCCTCGGCAAGCCTTTTAGCCATTTCCTGATGGCTGGCTTGTCGTTGGGAAGGGTCTCGAGCAGATCCGGCTCGGCCTGATAGATCACCAACTCGTTCTTGGCGACATCCACACCCACAATTGGCCTGGAAGCAGAAACCGGCATTGCCATTGAACACCCCCCGAGATATGGTTTTGAGCACTTGAAGGGATCACCCAGGGGCGCAGGCTTGTTCCTATCGTCGGTCGAGCCAGATGCATTCTTTATCGGCGCTTGGGTGAAAGGAGGAAGGGGCGAAATCTCCCACGGTCTGTACTGCGTCAACAGTCAGAATCCAGCCTAGTCCCTCCTCCTCCCTTCAAGTACCAGCATACAAGCCAGCC
>NZ_NEHZ01000005.1:0-335553 GCF_002112565.1 Pseudomonas sp. R25(2017) | reverse complement strand
GTGGGGGGTTTGAGGTTGGGAGATAGATGGGGTGGGCTTTTTGATTTGGAGAGAGTCTGCTTTCGGCCAGAAGCAGACGTTCGACTATGTCTGCTGCGGGCCACAAACATCCGTTCGATCGCTCCGATTAGGGATTGGAACCGCGAGAGGAATGTTTCATTTTCGACCCACCCCACGACACGCCAATTGAATCCCAAAGCTATAATTCCCGCAAACATGCCTTAGTGCTATTGGGGCGATTTTTTATCCGATATCCAGCTTAAGCAAAATGGAAGAAGCATCTAAATCCAGCAACTCTTGATCCCAAAAACCTAATTTCATAATTTCATTTTTTATATGAGAGTATTCAGCGTCCGAATGTAAAATAGTAGCAGTTGTAGCGGCATACTCGGAAGAGCATTGACACTCGGCCAAAATAGATTTAACTGTACCTATTAACAAATTCTTAGTTCTTGTAGATAAATTCAGCTTGTACGCATCCAGCCTCTCTCGGGCTTTTATTAAGGCTTCATGAAGTCGCTCGCCAATCTCGAAGCGCACCATAACTGCGCGGTCGGAGTTATTCAGATCAAACGCGCCGATGGTTTCCAACCCAATATTAGTTTTGGCACGAAAACGATATAAGCGAAAATTAAAATGTTCACGAGGGTTCGTTTCATATGGGTTAATAATTGGCACTTCTTCAACATTATGGTCGCCCTTGGTTCCATTGCACCTCTTGCATGCGGGTAATAAATTACTCCAATTCATAACATCGTCAGGGTATGTATCTTTTCCCCGAAAATGCTCAACCTCCATGTATTTACTTTCTTTTGTTAAATCGCACTCGCAATAGGCGCACTTCCCAAAACTAGTTTCGAGCAATGCAGACTTTAACTCATAAAAATTCCAAACCGAGATATTTTTTTCTTTGAAAATATCGGTTAATCGCGCTGTTTCGTTTGGACTCAGGCATAGCGGATGAAAATTTCGCTCCAGTTTAATCATTATTGACTCCCGCCTAATGAAGCAATTTGAAGCCGGAGTAGTTTTCGAAGGTGACTTAGGGGATGGAGCAAGCTATCTAGTTCGCCGTAGGCCAGGCTAGCTGATGCAAAATTCTCCTGATCTATGGCGGACGTAAATTCGTTCATAAGCTTGTTGAATATTTCCGTCCGAGTATCGGTCATGCCCATAACGTCCGTGAGAACCTCGTCAACTGTCCATCCCATAAACCCATAATCAGATACTGGAAGCTTTCGAGGGGCAACTTGTCCGTCGCGAACTTCAAGAGCTAGTATTTGATCTCGCTCAGCGGACTGGATAACGTGAGGGCTATGAGTGGTTACGATAAACTGAACCATAGGGAATATTTCAGAAAGCAATCCTGCTATTTTGTTTTGCCATTCTGGATGGAGGTGAAGTTCGACTTCATCAATAAGAACAACCCCCTCGAAATCCACTGCGCGAACGTCAGAAAAACGAAACTCTATTTCTTTTATTATACCAAAAAAAATTGCAAGACAAGACTTGAATCCCGAAGAAAGATACTCATAATATATCGGCCCGCCAGGCGAATCTACAAGTATTTCATTAGTTGATGCATTTACTCTTTTAAACGAGAACTCTGGGTTTAACGCTGAAAAACACTTCTTAGCCAGAGCAAAATTATTTTTCTGCGCTTCTGATAGGGCTCCTTCATGGGCCGAGTATAAATATCTGTTAACAAACCAGTTTTTTATATCGTGCAGCCCCACTCCGGCTCTACCTTCTTGCCAAATATTATGTATCTGCTTCTCTACATCCTTCGAGATTGATTGCAGAGGAGTGTATGCAAACGTCCTAGAAGTTTTAAGTGAAAGCAAATAACCTGAATTAGTGGCATCCCCATGTATGCCGGCACCCTGATGTGGCTCGTATTGGGTAAGTTCAAAGCCAATTGTAGAGGCGACGCTATTATGAGAGAGTGACGCTTTTATCTTGCCGCTTGGGGCGAGGACGTTGCGACGTAAGACAAAAGTCTCACCAGCCGTAAAGCAATGGGCGATACACTCAAGTATGGTTGTTTTGCCTATTCCGTTTGGGCCGCATAAAATATTCATTCTTGGATTGAAATTCAAGGATAATGAATGAATCCCTCCAATGTCGCTGATCGAAATATTCTCAATTTTCACTTACGCCTCCTTGCATCGATTAGCCAAAATACTTGTGCATGTAACATGTCAAATATTCAATACTAATATAAATTTTAGTATTAAACATAATTCACAGACAGCACTCTTGTAGTGCTACTAAATTACAATCAGCATTGATACCATGGACGCCGAACTCCCCGAACAGTACAGAACAGCCAGCAGCCCTCATGCTTGATTTAACCCTGACATTTGTTGAGTTGCAATAGCACATTTTGAAGCCTAAACGGGCGAACCCGAACGCCCGCTTCTGGCCGTCTGCTTCCGACCAGAAGCAGACACTTGTCTGATGAAGCTATCGCGTGGAATTATCTAAGTCCGTAGGGGCGATTCAGTCAGGCGTGTATCGCTGCAATCAAGGCGTCCATGTGCGGCTTGTCTCTTTCAGTGATGGCATCGATCAGGTCTTTGACGGCATGCTCCAGATCAAAGATCAGCTCGTTGTTGCCTGCCAGCCGCTCAAGCGTGTTGCCGTGGCTGAAGTAGTGGAAAATTTTGAGGATTCGTTTCGCTCGCTCGACGCCAAAGAGAGCCTCTGCGCGCTCGTCCACCTGCTCAGCGTCCTTCGGGCCAGGAAGCCTGGAGTAAGTATAGAGTTCGACAAAGCGTCTCATCGCATTCGGGAGCATCATTAGTACGTCATATGCAGTTTTGTCAGGTGCCTGATTGAACCGATGGATGACTTCGAACAAGAAGTGGTATTCAGATTGATAGCGTGCCAGCGATGCCGGCATGTCTTCCAGCATTGATGATTTCTCAGCAATCCGTCGGATAAGAAAGAGCCGTGCCCCCTGTTTGTTTGCTACAGGCTTAATTTCCCTGAGCAGGTTGAAGAACTCAAAATTGTGCGTGGAGACGAAAAGCTGCTTGCATGTCGTTTTCCACGGTTCATTCCTGTCCTGCTGCGTGAAGAACAGCGCCCGTATAGCTGCAGTCACTTGAAAAATGTGGTTAGCGTCCAAGCTCGAAATTGGATCGTCGATATAGACGATGGTCTCTTTGAACTCTGCAGGCTTGATCCCTTGTAGTTTCGTAAGGAAGTAAGAGAAAGCAATGGCGGTTCGCTCCCCGTCGCTGAGATTCTTTGCGACGGCCCCGCCCTTTCGGATCATTTGAAATCGGTCTTGGCCTGCTGGATCTTTGACGACCTTTATCTGAACAGCCTCGCTCCCCATCATCGAAGCCAAGCGTTCATTGATTTTTTCCCTGCCTTGTTGAGCTTGGCTGATCTCGGCTTGGAGCCTGTCGATTTCTGGCTGGAGTTTGTCGACGTAGGCCTTCAGCCTGTCGCACCGCTTGACCTGCCGATCCTTCTTCACATTCAGACCGGCAGCATCCTGCTCATCAATAAATTGTTGTACGTAGTGATACTTTGCCTTTCTTAGGGAGTCCGCTTTAGCTTTGGTGAAATTCGAGGCCAGTTCATTGTTTTGTTTGATGATTGCATTGACCGCTGCTACTGCGTCCTTGATGTCCACCTCTAGACCTTGAGCCAACGGGGTGGGCTTCATCGCTTTGCGTGAGTCATCGGCCTTGCATTGAACTTCGCCAACAAGTCTCTTGACCGCTTGGTTGAATGCATTGAGGGCAGCCGGCAATAAATCGATTGCGAGGTTGTAGCTGTCTCGAAATTGCGGGTTGAGCTCGGCAGCTTTCGGCCATGTCAATTTGAACTCTGCCGCTTTCGCTCGCTCAAGCAACCCGTCAACTTTATCTTGGTGGTCTGCCAAATCTTTCGAAAAATGAGTGAGTAACTCCTCAAGACGTGCCGGTGTTAGCTCGTTACCGCAGAACTCACATGCCCCAGCGGTGGAGTGTAAATGCAAACCACTTTGCACCCAGCGTTCAATAGCTGGATTTTCTGCAAGATGCTTCAGGGTGTTGGAAAAGCTAGGCGTTGCGGCCAGCAGCGTCACGGCCTCTTTGTGTAGTTCCTCAATCGCGGGAGATGCCTGAAGCTCATCGACAATGCTTGGTCTCTTAGAGTCAGGTGTCAATGCTAACTCAATGGCATCGGAGAGCTCATTCTCCATCAAAAGCTGGGAGTCGAGAATACTCACGACCAACACATCCTGCACTAAATGTGCAGCTGTGTAGGGATCAACTTTTAAGCGTTGGCGGATGAACTTTGCCGTTTCTGTCTTAACCTGGGAAATGCGTAGCTTTAGAGCCTCGATCTCACCATTCAGCTTGCGCTGAACTGAATCAGAACGTTTGATCCGCGTCCCTAGATTGTCGATCTTTCGCTGTGCTTCCTCGGATTCTTTACCGAGCAGAAGGATGGGGTTGAAGTTTCCGCCATCGAAGTGCAGGTTGGCTTTTACGAAGTCGGAATTGAATACGCGAACTGATATGTTGCTCCGAGAGAAGTTCTTTTCGGTGATCGCATCATCGCCGGTGCCAAAGGAGAATTCGCATCCCGACAAGTCTGGGTTGGCTATCTTCGCCTCAAGCTGGGCGAACAGGCGTGAGAGAGTGGTCTTTCCAGAATAGTTCCAGCCGTAAATGAGGTTCTTGACTCCGAACTCTTGGGTGCCCAAAGGCTTGTTGTAGTTTTGATAAACGCCAAGACCCTTTATTTTCTCAATGCTCTTAAGCATGTGCCACCCTCCCTGGACTTGATGCGAAGCTGCCTGCAATCGGGTCAGCAAACCATAGCTCGGTTAGATGAATCGATCCACATGAGCCCCATTGATTTTGGCCAGTACCTTGGCGTTTGATCTTGAGCCTCAATGAGACGCCGGTCGCAAACAGTAGCTAATTGAATCGTCCCGGTTTTTTTGACACAGCAAACAGCTGTTTCTAGCCGAAAATGGCACGTACCACCGTCCGCTTCTGGCCGAAAGCAGCCATTGTGATTGACTCCCACCCGACAAAAAAACCGATGGGGCATGCAACCAAGCAACTTGATCGCATGCCCCCTCGTACCACCAGTTGTCGCAAAACGCGTCAGCCCTACCCCTTCGGCTCAACGTTATCCAACGCCTGCCCCACCGCCACCTCCCCCAACATCACCAATTGCGCAATCCCTATCGCGGTGCGGCGATGTCCGGCGTCAAGGACAGCGGCAAAGTTGTTGAGCATTTCGGAGGCGGCGCCGAGGTTTTCGCAGGCGTTGGCCAGCAGGGATTCGGTGTCGTAGGCCGGGTTGGGCAGGTACATGGGTTCGGCCGCGTTTGCGCTGGCCATGATGGAGGGGGCCGGGTTGAGGTAGTGGTCGAGGGCGCGTTCGGCGGCTTCGTTGAGTTTTCTGGAATCGATGGATTCGTAGGGGGATGCCGGGTCGAGGGCTGGCGGGTTGGGTGTGGGTTTGATCATGGCGAGTCTCCTGGTTTTCCGGTCGGAGCGGCCGCCATCACTTGCAGATGATGGGTGGCAGCTGTGTGCGGGTCTGCAAGACCGGGAAACCAGGCACCCGGCAGACCCGAAGGTCTCCCGCACAAAGCCGCCATTGAGCGGACACAGGAAAGCGTCCTTTTGGCTAGGCTGTGCGACTGGTTTTCCGGCGGGCTTGCAGACCCGATCACTGATAGGCAGTGACGGAAATCAAGTTACGGGGAGCGTCCCAGACGCACAAGCCGGCGGATTCTGGCTCAGCCGTAGGCCATGGCGCAAGGCATCGTGGGCATTGGCCGGTGTCTGGATGCTTCACTTAAACAGCGCCGATTCCGACCGTTTAAACCGGCTTTTCCTCACTCCGTCTCAGGACACTTGAAGGCCCATGAGTAAACCTTCATTCCTCCAACCTCCTCCCCAACAACCCCCACACCCAGACACACCCCATCCTTGACGTAATTGAAGCTGCAATACCTAACCCCCTCCGTACAAGACTCAATCTCTGTATAGCCCTTCCTCACAAGGATGCTCTCCACCCCAAACTCACCCGAGTACGTAGGGTTCGGCTTCCACCCACTGTTGATCAACGCCTTTCTGGCACTGACAAACGGCATCCCTTCTTTGATAGGAACATCGACCGCCTGAGCACAGAAGCTGACCACACAAACGAGGCCGACTAGCCGTTTTCTAAGTTCCAATTAGCAGTCCACCAAATCCCTTATGTGTTTTTTCCACTTCATCGTACTCAGTGCAGGGCTGATCCGATGGTTTCCAGCGAGCCGTTCCAAAACACCCCCTGAACAGGCATGCTACCCCCACGCCACCGTTCAAACTCAGGGATATTCAGCTTCATGTGGAAAAGTTGGTTGCAACGATTCATCGGCAAAACGCCCGCCACGGCAGACACCCTAAGCCACACAGCCGCAGCCATCGCAACCCCAAGCACCACAGCCACGCCACCAGATCCCTCCCCCCTCCGTGACTGGACGTTGCTTATCACCTCGTGGAGCGGATTCGACCGGGAAGCCGGCCTGCGGGCGGTTCGGTCTTCTCTGTCGGCGGAACGGTTGGCGGCGATCATCGTGCGGCTCAATGATTGGGTGCCTCAGGTTCGCGCAGTCGCGCGTGAGGCTTTCGAAGACTACCTGACGCCGCAGCATGCCGGTTGGCTGGTCGCTCAAATGCCCGCCATTCTGGCGCTTGAGCATCGCCATCGCGACGACCACCGTTCGACGATCAACAAGCTTGAAGCATTGCTGGCAACGCCTGAATGCGTCGAGCGCTGCGCGGCGGGTTTCGACGCCAGCCGAGGCTCGTGCGCGCGGTTGCTGTTTCGGGTGCTCGTTCAGACGAAGGTTGAGGATGAGCGGGAGGCGTTTCTGGTGGCGTGCCTTCACCATGTCGATTTCAGCGTGCGCCGCTTGGCGCTCGGCAAGGCGATGGAGCTTGAGCCGGCGTCGGCCCAGCGGGCCATCGCGTTCGGGCTCGCCAGCAAGAGCAGCATCCTCAGGAGGCAGTCGTTCCTGGAAGCGATCCGCTTGCAGACCGGCCGCACGCAACTGATCGAAGCGTTTTTGCTGGATCCGTCGCCAGCGGCCAGGTCCACTGCGCTGTGGGCCGCCGGAAAGTACGGCGTCGACCCGCTGCAGATGCTGCAGGCCCAGTTGGCGGGCGAGTTGCCTGCCACAAAGGCCCGCTGGCTCGGCCTCCTCGGGTTGGCGCAGGACCTGAAGCTGCGTATTCCTGAACACTGGATGACCGCGGCCTTGAGCCAAAGCAGCGGCGCGGTGCGTTCGCTCGTGTTGATGCTCGAAGGGGAAGACAACCCTGAGAGGCTGATCGCCGCGGTCGCAGAGCCGGCCCGGGCCGTTTTTGAGGCCGGCGTCCTGGGTTTACGCACTCAGCCTTGGAGCGTCATCGGCTCGCCGTTCATCCATCAGCTCGACACGATCTGGGCAACGCTGTCACCCACCCGGCGCCTGGCGCTCCTTGGACTGATGCCCAAGTGGAGCCAGGCAGGGTATCTGCTCCAGCAACTCAACCACAGCCCTAGCGAGCCGTCGGCGCTTGAGCAGCTCAGCGTTTGGGTCGACAGCCAGCCCTACGCCATCAACGACCGAGAGACGCCAAAGGACGAGCGTGACCGGATCGTTGAACAGCTGAAGGCAATGGAGGCCGCTCGGACATTGCCTGCGGGCTCCGTGGCCAGGCTGATTTGAAAGGGCGTTAGCCCAGAACGGGAAGAAGGAACACTCATGCAGATCATCACCCTCGATCGAGACAGCGTGCATGCTGGGGATGACCTGCACAGCCACAGGACTTCGATCAGGATCGATCCCACCGCCACGCTGGACGGCTTGTTCGAAGCGATACAAGGCACCGGCTACCTTCCCGGCATCAGTGGCGGACTGGCGACCTGGATCATCTGTTCATCCGGCAAGCCCATCGGTGTTTTTGCTCAGCAATGGCCCACGCCTAAGTGGCTTGTCCCGGCCGAGCGCACTGTCGGTCAATTTTTTGCGGGGGCCGAACCTTCGCTGCTGTTCCGGTATTGGTGCCAGGCGAATCCAGACGCTGTCTTTTCCCACATCAACGCCGGAGATGAGCCGCCGTCCCGGTTCTAGGATTTGTCCGAGACCTGCTAGCACCCCACTAAGCCCGGAAAAACCGATCCGGCCGACAAGGATCAAGCTCTCCTGCCACCCTTCCGTCGATGATCTCCTCACTGACAAGCCGCCCCACCACCGCCGCCAACACAACCCCAGGGTGCATGGCGCACACATAGACACCGCCCACATTGGGCAGATAACCAATGACGGGAACGCCATCGGCCGGCATGGGCCTGAGGCCGACGCAGGCCCACTCCGGTTCAAGGGACTCAGCCACATGGAGTTCGTTCTGAATGGCCTGGGCCGTCCGGCGTGCGATCGCTGCCGGTTGGTTTTCTGCGGTGTCGTCCAGGTAATCCTCTGCCGCCAGCAACGCGCCGTCCGCGCTTTGCCGCACTTCCATGTCGGGGCTGGAGATGAGGGTATGGACGAGGTTGGGCGGTGCGCTGTAGCGGATGAAAATGGCGGGCGAGGCGTTGATGGGCAGGGGCGCGCCCAGCCTCTCTGTCAGCTTCGCGGTGCCTGTGCCGGCGGCCAATACGACGACATCGGCATGGAGGGTGCCTCGGGTGGTTTCGACGGCGGTCACCCTTTCGGCCTGCGTCACGAAACCGAGCACTCGCGTCTGGGTGAGCGTTTTCGCTCCGTGTGCCTCGGCGCCCGCGATCAGCGCATGCGAGGCGGCCACGGCGTCCAGCGCGCCTTCTTGCGCCGCGTACCCGGCGGATTGAGGCGGGTTCTTGAGGTTGGGTTCGAGGTCGAGGATCTGCGAACGGGTCACCCGGTTGGCCGGCGGTACGCCGCCCGCCGTCACGCCGTAGGTCAAGGCGCCTGTCCAGCGGATCTTCAGGTCGGGCACCTGGGTTTCGAGCCGGTGGTACTCCTCGATGGCAACCCCGCGCAGTGGCGCAATCGGGTCGGGTTCGGGGTGTGAGGTGTTGAGCCAGGCGAATGAGCGGCCGGTCACGCCCGATGCGATCTCTTCGGCCTCGACCACGGTGACCTGCGCACCGTGCCGGGCCAAGTGATACGCCAGCGATGCGCCGACGATGCCTGCGCCCACGATGATGATTCGTTTGTCCTGACCACCTTCCATATCAACCTCCGTTCTGTCGATGTGCCGATGGTAGGACAGAGGGGCCTGCAACCCAAGCCATCAGATGCAGGCCCCGCCGTCGTCGCAAAACGCCTCGGCCCTACCCCTTCGGCTCGACGTTATCCAACGCCTGCCCCACCGCCACTTCCCCCAGCATCACCAACTGCGCGATACCGATCGCCGTGCGGCGGTGGCCGGCGTCGAGGACGGCGGCGAAGTTGTTGAGCATTTCGGAGGCGGCGCCGAGGTTTTCGCAGGCGTTGGCCAGCAGGGATTCGGTGTCGTAGGCCGGGTTGGGCAAGTACATGGGTTCGGCCGCGTTGGCGCTGGCCATGATGGAGGGGGCCGGGTTGAGGTAGTGGTCGAGGGCGCGTTCGGCGGCTTCGTTGAGTTTTCTGGAATCGATGGATTCGTAGGGGGATGCCGGATCGAGGATGGGCGGATTGGGTGTGGGTTTGATCATGGTGTAACTCCCGACGCAAGAACGGTTAGGAGCCAGCACCCTCGCTACCAAACGATGGGTGGAGGCCATACGCAGGTTGGTAGACCGGTCGTCAGGAACCCCGGCGCACCCGAGGGTGCCCCGCGCATGACCACCATAAAACAGAGACGATGAAGTCCCCGCAAGACAGTAGTCTTGTGCTTCTGACGGAAGACGGGCTACCAAACCCGATCACTGTTTCCCAGTGACCCGAAAACGATAAAACCCGCGCCCCAGCCGCACAAGCCGGCGGATTCTGGCCCACGCGTAGGCCATGGCGCAAGGCATCGTGGGCATTGACCCATGACCGGATGCGTCACTTAAACAGCAGCGCCGACAGCTGTTGAAACGGCCCGCCACCGAACCGCTTCAGAAAAAGGGGACTGATGTATTTGAGCAATACATCAGTCCCCCTTTGCCCCATTTACAAGCTCGTTACTGACCCGCGTCGCCGCCATTGGGTTCGGCAGGCGCCTGCGGGCATTCATCGGCCCATCGCGTCACCGTCATGTCTTTGAGTTGCTCACCGATGGTGTCGATGCGCAAGCAGGCGCCTTTCTTTGAATAGAACAGGATGCAGCGCGAGCTATCAAAGGAGCAGGTATCAAGTTCCAGGAATTTGCGTGCAGCCAGCTCGCGCTCGACACCGCTGTACTCATAGCCATCGCGGTTGTGCATCGGGGTTGGCTTCCATCCTTGTTTGATCAACTTGGACCTGGCCGCCACCAAAGATTCACCGACGGCGATGCCTGCTGGCCCCTGTTTGTCGTTTATCGCCTGTGAACCACCGGCAAATGCCAAGCTGGTTCCCGCGCCATACATTGCGAGGAACAAGAGGATCGGGGCCTTCATTTCGCAGTGCCTCCAGCTGACTTGTAGCTCGCCAAGAACTTTGGATACTCGGCGTAGGGTTGGGGTGGATAGTGGTTTTTCTTGCCAGGCCCTTCCGGGACCCAGTGACCCGAAAACGATAAAACCCGCACCCCAAGGCGCACAAGGCGCACAAAGCGGCGGATTCTGGCCCACGCGTAGGCCATGGCGCAAGGCATCGTGGGCACTGACCCATGACCGGATGCGTCACTTAAACAGCAGCGCCGACAGCTGTTGAAACAACCCGCCACCGAACCGCTTCAACATGAAACCTGGCCCCCTCCGGGCGAAGGGGGTCAGGCAAACAGGAGGGTGTCGCAGAACTCAGACAGGGTCACCGGCAGGCCCCACCGGCACGACAGCGGCAACCGCTGCCACCGGTGCGATCACTGGCGCCTCCTGGGCCTTCTTCACCGCGACTTTCTTCAGTTCCTTGGCCTGGGTGGCGTACGTCAGGGCGGTGTTCCAGAAGCCGGAGCCGCCGCTGGCCAACAGGCCCAGGCAAACGACGCCGAAGTCGCTTCTCAAGAACGGGATGTCCGCCGGAATCGCTTCCCGGGACAACAGCACCGTCACCACGCCGCCGACCACGGCCAGTATCTGCAGGTAGGATCGGCGCCGCGCCTCGACCTTCGCATCGTCGCTGGTCTGATTCAGCATCGGGATGAAGCCTTTGACGATCTCGACCAGCCGTTCGGTGGCGATGCTCATGCCCAGTACAAAACCAATCAATGAAATCAGAGTGTTGTCCATAACAGTCTCTTCGTGCGCAGGGTTCATGGGGGGTGGCCCCGCAGGACCACCCCTTCACTATAGGCCGCGGCGCGGGGCACGCTTGGGCGGGTGCTCATGGGGTCACCACGATCTTGCCGATCATCTGCGGGTGCAGCACGCAGAAGTAGTCGAACTCGCCGGGCGTATCGAACACCCAGGAGAACGTGTCATCGGTGTCCAGCGCCCCCGAGCGGAACGCCTTGTGGGTTTCCGCCACGGTGTGGGGGATCTGGTCGTCGTTCACCCACGTCACTTTGGTGCCCACGGCCACGGTCAGGTCCTTGGGGCCGAACATGAATTCCTTGATGTCGATCTTCACGTCCTGCGCCCACGCCGGCACCGACAGCATCAGGCCGACCACGGCCAACAGTCGCGTTTTCATTTGCCTGCCCTCCCCTAGACCAGTGTCGAGTCGATCAGCGCCAACGGGTGCTCGCCCTGGGTCGCCCGCACGTCGGTGAGGCCCAGGTAGTTGCGCAACTGGTCGGCGGCGACGGTCATCGGCCCCGGCGACGGCGCCGCCCCCGGTGCCGGCTGCGGGTACGCCGTGCCGCGGGCCGTGTGGAAGGTGATGTTGCCTTCGACCTTCTGGATGACCTGGTGGATGTGCCCGTTGAGCACCGTGACCGAGCCGTACTTGCGCAGCATCGCGATGGCCTGGTCGCCGTCCTCGGTGCCCCAGCCCCAGGGCTGGTAGATCGTCCACAGCGGAATGTGGGTGAACACCACGACGGGCGTGCTGGTGGCCACGGCCCGCAGGTCGTCGGCCAGCCACGCCAGTTGCTCGGCGCCGAGGTTGGCTTCGCGGCCGGCCTGGAAGTTGAACACGTTGACCAGCGCGATGAAGTGCACGCCGTGGTCGTCGAAGCTGTACCAGCCGTTGCCCTTGGTGCCCTTGCCGTAGCGTTCCAGGTAAAGCTTGCCGCCGCCCTCGTCGAGGGTGTCGTGCTCGCCCGGCACGTAGTGCACGGGGGACGGCAGGCCTTTGAGCAATTGCGCGGCGGTGTCGAACTCTTCGGCCTTGGACAGGTGCGTGATGTCGCCGGTGTGCAGGATCAGCGCGGGCCGCTTGGGCAGCGCGACGACTTTGTCGATGGCCGCTTGCAGGGTCTTGGCCGGCTCCGGGTTGGCTTCCTTGTTGAAGCCGATGTGCGAGTCGCTGATCTGCACGAAGTGGAAGGTGCTGTCCAGGGCCTTGGGGTCGCTGACGTTGCCCGCCGCGTCCAGCGCGAACGCCCGGGGAACGCCGCCGCTCAGGGCCCAGAGCACCCCGGCGCCGGCCCACGCCGAACATTTGAGCAGTGTGCGGCGGTCAGGGTTGGCCGGGCCGTCGGTGCGCCGGGGGTGTTTTGATCGAATGTCCATCGGTGTGTCCTCGCTGGCGGGCTACAGTGATGTAGCCGACAGGGAATGAACCTTTCGGGGCGCGGGTTTATTCCGCGCCGAAAAACAAATTCTTTTCAGGGAATAAAAGGCGAAGCATCACGGTTATAGGGGTGTGACGGTGCGGGAATCACTATGACGCGATTCGAGGAACTGATTGCGCCCCATCTGGACGCCGCCTATAACCTCGCGCGCTGGCTCACCGGCAACGACAGCGCCGCGCGCGACGTCGTGCAGGAAAGCGCCTTGCGCGCCTTTCGGTTCTTGCAGCGTTTCGCCGAGGGCAATGCCAAGGCGTGGTTCCTGACCATCGTGCGCAACGAAAGCTACACCTGGCTCAAGGCGTCGGCCGGGCACCGCTGGGTGGCCATCGATGACGACCTGAGCGTCGACGAAACGGCGCCCGCCCACCAGCAGGGCCCGGAGCTTTCGGCCATCCACACGGAAAACGCGGCGTTGCTCCAGCAGGCGCTGTGTGCCCTGCCGCCGGCCTTTCGCGAGGTGATTGTGCTGAAGGAGCTGGAAGACATGCCCTACAAGGACATCGCCCTGGTGGTGGACATTCCCATCGGCACCGTCATGTCGCGGCTCGCCCGGGCCCGCGCCCTGCTCAAGCTCGAACTGCTGAAGTTGCACGACCATGAATGAATTCGACTGCACGGTTTGCCGCACCCAGCTGCATGGTTACCTGGATCAGGCACTCGACCCGGCGGCAGCGGCACAGGTCGCGGCGCACCTGGCCACGTGCGTCGGGTGTGCGCAATTGCATGACGAGTACCGATCGCTGAAGGCCGCCGTGAAGCAGCACGCGGCGTATTACCCGGCGCCGCCCGGGTTGGCGGCCAGTGTGTTGGCGGCGGTCGAACCGGCCCCGCGCACCGCCGGGCGCTGGCGTGCATGGTTCGCGCCGGCGTTCTCTGCCGCCGCGTTGGCCCTGGCGATGGTGCTTTATGTGGCGACGCCGGGCGGCGAACAGCCGCTGATGGATGAGGCGGTCTCCAGCCACGTGCGCTCGCTGATGGGCGGGCACCTGAACGATGTGGTGTCCTCCGACCGCCACACCGTCAAGCCCTGGTTCACCGGCAAGCTCGACTTCTCGCCGCCGGTGGCCGACTACGCGGCGCACGGCTTCCCGCTGCTGGGTGGGCGGCTGGACTACCTGCAGCACCAGACGGCGGCGGCCCTGACCTATGGCCGGGCCAAACACGTGATCAATGTGTTCATCCTGCCCACGCCGGGGGCCGATCAGCCGCAGCAGGTGCAGACGATACGCGGCTTCAACGTGGTGTCGTGGCAGGCGGATCACATGCGTTTCGTGCTGGTGTCCGATGTGGAGAAAGGTGAGCTGGAGGCGTTGAGCCGGTTGTTGGGCAACGGGGCTTGAGCGGCAGCGTTGGCGCGTGCGCCGCAATGCCGTTTGCCCGACGTTACTTTTTTTCGATGGACGGGAAGTACGAGGCCGGGCCCTTGGGTTTGGTGTCATCGGTCATGGGGCGGGCTCCTGGGTTTGATGACGGATTGAAGTCCAGAACGCCCGGGGCGTCCAGCGGACGACGCTTTTTTCGATCTATCCGTGATTGAGGGAATCGCCAAACGCTCTAACGGACTGTCATTTCTGTCAGGTCACTTTTGGCCGGGTTCTGATTACGCTGGCCCCATTCACGGAATGGCTGGATGGCGAAGCGAGCCAAAAAAGCGTGACCTGCTGCGCAGGAACGAGCTCCCTCGCCACAGGGATAATTCAATCGACCTGGAGTGGATCGAGATGGGGAAAATGTATACGACGGAACATGAGTGGCTGTTGTTCGACAGGGATATCGTGACGGTGGGCATTACGGTTCATGCCCAGGATGCGTTGGGCGATATTGTCTACGTTGGTTTACCGAACATCGGCACAAACGCCAGTCAGGGTGAATACATAGCTGAAGTAGAGTCGGTGAAGTCAAAATCCGAAATATTGGCTCCCGTCTCCGGAGAAGTGATTGCGATCAATGAGGCGCTGAATGACTCCCCCGAACTCGTCAATGAAAGCCCGGAGGATCAGGGATGGTTGTTCAAGATCAAAACCTCTGAAAGAAGCAATACGGCCTTGATGAGCAAATCGGCATACGACGAGTACGTGAAGAACCGCTAGGACACCGCACCTGTGGTGAGGGGGCTTGTCGAATCGTCGCACCCCAGCGGGACGGTGCGACGATTCGACAAGCCCCTTTACCACAGAAACAATGCTTCAACCCAGCAACGTTCTGCGCCACTTCACCCCTGCAACAACCCCCGCTCCGCCTCGCACAGGCTCACCACATAATCCCAGACCACCCGTAGCCGCACCGACTTGTGCAGTTCCCGCCGGGTGCTGATCCAGTAGCTGCGCTCGATGCTTTCGTCGGGCAGCAGCGGCACCAGCTCCGGGTCGGACGCGGCCATGTAGCACGGCAGCACGGCGATCCCCAGCCCCGAGCGCGCCGCCTGTTGCTGGGCGATCACGCTGGTGCTGTGGAACACCACGCGGGGGTTGCGGCAGAAGCTGTTGAGGAACATCAGCTCCTGGCTGAACAGCAAGTCGTCGACGTAGCCGATCCAGGCGTGGCGGCCGAGGTCTTCGCGGCTGCGCAGCGGCGGCGCGCCGTCGAGGTAGGCGCGGCTGGCGTAGAGCGCCAGGCGGTAGTCGGTGAGTTTGCGGGTGACGAGCATGTCGGCCGCCGGGCGTTCGAGGTGGATGCTGATTTCCGCCTCGCGGTTGAGGATGCTGACGAAGCGCGGCACGGCCACCAGTTCCACCTCCAGCCCCGGATACCGCTCGAACAGCCCGCCCATGCGGCTGGCCAGGAACATGATGCCCAACCCCTCGGTGACGCCGACGCGGATCTTGCCCAGCGGCGCGGTGGATTGGGTGATCTCTTCCTGGGCCAGCAGCGCGACGTTTTCCATGGCTTCGGCGTGCTTGAGCAGCGCCTCCCCCGCCGGGGTCATTTCGTAGCCCTGGGCGTGCTGGATGAACAGCGCGGTGCCCAGGCTCTTCTCGATGGCCTCGATGTGCCGGGCGACGGTGGCGTGGGTGGTGTTGAGCCGGCGGGCGGCGGTGAGCAGGCGGCCGCTGCGTTGCAGTTCCAGAAAGAAGCGCAGGTCATTCCAGTCGAACATCGCTTGTCCTTGTTGGCTACGCGGGAGGGGCGCTGTTTGAAAACGCACAGCGGCTGCGCAAAAACTAACATTCTTTTGACGAAAGCTAACAACTAGGATGACCGACAACAAAAACAAGAAGCGAGGTCAGGGAATGCAGACTTCCCTTGATGAATACGACTACATCGTGGTCGGCGCCGGTCCCGCCGGCTGCCTGCTGGCCAATCGGCTGTCGGCCGATGCCCGGCACCGCGTCCTGCTGCTGGAGGCCGGCGGGCGCGACAACTATCCCTGGATCCACATCCCCGTGGGTTACCTGTTCTGCATCGGCAACCCGCGCACCGACTGGTGCTTCAAGACCGAAGCGCAACCCGGCCTCAACGGCCGCGCGCTGAGCTACCCGCGCGGCAAGGTGCTGGGCGGCTGTTCCTCGATCAACGGCATGATCTACATGCGCGGCCAGGCCGGCGACTACGACGGCTGGGCCGCTGAGGGCAATCCCGGCTGGGCGTGGCGCAACGTGCTGCCGCTGTTCAAGCAGAGCGAAAACCACTTTGCCGGCGCCGCCGAGTTCCATGGCGACCAAGGCGAATGGCGGGTCGAGCAGCAGCGCCTGTCGTGGCCGATCCTGGATGCGTTCCGCGAGGCCGCCGAGCAAAGCGGCATTGCCCGCATCGACGATTTCAACCTGGGCGACAACGAGGGCTGCGGCTACTTTCAGGTCAACCAGAAGGCCGGGGTGCGCTGGAATGCGGCCAAGGCGTTTCTCAAGCCGATCCGCGACCGGGCCAACCTGACCGTGCTGACCGGGGCCGAAGTGGACCGGGTGCTGTTCGAGGGCGGCCGGGCCAATACGGTCCGTGCACGCTGGCAAGGCCAGGCGAAGGCGTTCAAGGCGCGCAAGGAGATCGTGCTGTGCGCCGGCTCCGTGGGGTCGCCAAGCATTCTGCAGCGCTCCGGGATCGGCCCGCGGCCGTTGCTGGAGCGCCTCGGCATCGGTGTCGTCCATGAACTGCCGGGCGTGGGCGGCAACTTGCAGGACCACCTGCAACTGCGGCTGATCTACAAGCTGGAGAACGCCCGCACCCTCAACCAGATCGCCGCCAGCCCGTGGGGCAAGATGGGCATGGGCCTGCGCTACCTGTATGACCGCAGCGGGCCGCTGTCGATGGCGCCGAGCCAGTTGGGCGCGTTCGCCCGCTCGGGGCCGGAGCAGACCTCGGCCAACCTTGAGTACCACGTGCAGCCGCTGTCGCTGGAGCGTTTCGGCGAACCGCTGCACCCCTTCCCCGCCTTCACCGCCTCGGTGTGCGACCTGCGTCCGCAGAGCCGCGGCCGGGTGGAGATCCGCTCGGCGGATCCCCAGGCGGCGCCGCTGATCCAGCCCGATTACCTCAGCCATCCCGAAGACTTGCGCGTGGCCGCCGACGCGATCCGCCTGACCCGGCGCATCGTCGCCGCCCCGGCCCTGCGCGTGTTCAACCCGGTGGAGTACCTGCCCGGCGCCAACCTGCAGACCGAAGAGGAACTGCACGAGGCGGCGGCGAAGATCGGCACGACGATTTTCCATCCGGTGGGCACCTGCCGCATGGGCCACGGGGCGGACGCAGTGGTGGACGCGCAGTTGCGCGTGCACGGCGTACCGGGCCTGCGCATCGCCGATGCCTCGATCATGCCGCGCATCACCTCGGGCAACACCTGTTCGCCTACGCTGATGATTGCCGAGAAGGCGGCGCAACTGATCCTTTCCCCGACCGTCGCCGCAGACCTTGCGGGAGCCAGCCTGCTGGCGATCTCCTGAATTACCGCTATCGCCAGCAGGCTGGCGCCTACAGGGGACGCTGCACCCGCTTCACAGACATCGCGCGTCACCGGGACACGCAACACCAGTGGAAACAACAAAAACAATCACTGTGAGGGATACCGATATGTCAGAACACGTTCAGCCGCTGGACGCCGTGGGCGCCACGCAGACCACCCCCGATACCCGCAAGGTCATCTTCGCGTCGTCCCTGGGGACGGTGTTCGAGTGGTATGACTTCTTCCTCTACGGCGCCCTGGCGGCGGTGATCAGCAAGCAGTTCTTCGCCGGGGTCAACGACACCACGGCGTTCATCTTCGCGCTGATGGCGTTCGCCGCAGGCTTCATCGTGCGGCCGTTCGGAGCGCTGGTGTTCGGTCGGCTGGGGGACATGATCGGGCGCAAGTACACCTTCCTGGCGACGATCATCCTGATGGGCGTGGCGACGTTCGCCGTGGGCCTGCTGCCGACCTACGCCAGCATCGGCATCGCCGCGCCGATCATTCTGGTGGTGCTGCGCATGCTCCAGGGCCTGGCCCTGGGCGGCGAGTACGGCGGCGCCGCGACCTATGTGGCGGAGCACGCGCCCATCGGCAAGCGTGGGTTCCACACCAGCTGGATTCAGTCCACCGCCACCCTCGGCCTGCTGCTGTCGCTGCTGGTGGTGCTCGGCTGCCGTTACTTCACCGGCGATCAGTTCGAGGTGTGGGGCTGGCGCATTCCGTTCCTGCTGTCGATCGTGCTGCTGGGCATCTCCACCTGGATCCGCCTGAGCCTGCACGAGTCGCCCGCGTACCTGAAGATGAAAGAGGAAGGCAAGACCTGCAAGGCGCCGATCCGCGAGTCGTTCGGCAAGTGGGAAAACCTCAAGGTGGTACTGACCGCGCTGTTCAGCATCAACGCCGGGCAAGCGGTGACCTTCTACGCGGCGCAGTTCTACGTGCTGTTCTTCCTCACCCAGTTCCTGAAGATGGACGCGGCGGTGGCCAACAGCCTGCTGATCGTCAGCGTGGTGATCGGCGCACCGTTTTTCATCATTTTCGGCTGGCTGTCGGACAAGGTCGGGCGCAAACCGGTGCTGATGATCGGCCTGCTGCTGGCCACGGCGCTGTACTTCCCGATCTTCAAGTCCCTGGCGCACTACGCCAACCCGGCCATCGACCAGGCCAGCCGCCAGGCGCCGATCACCGTGTCCGCCGACCCGGCCACCTGCACCTTCCAGTTCGATCCGGTGGGCAAGGCCAAATTCGACAGCCCGTGCGACAAGGTCAAGACCTTCCTGGTCAAGCAGGGCCTGCCCTACAACAGCGAAGCCCTGCCGGCCGGCAGCGGCGTGCAGGTGAGCGTCGGCGACGTCAAGCTCGACGGCTTCGACGAAGCCGCCCTGCGCGGCGCCGTGACCCTGGCCGGCTACCCGCAGCAGGCCGACATGCAGCAGATCAACAAGCCGATGATCGTCGCCCTGATCGTGGCGCTGATCATCATCTCCGCCATGTGCTACGGCCCCCTGGCGGCGCTGATGGTCGAACTGTTCCCGACCCGCATCCGCTACACCTCGATGTCGTTGCCCTACCACATCGGCAACGGCTGGTTCGGCGGCTTCCTGCCGACCGTGTCGTTTGCGCTGGTGGTGTACACCGGGGACATCTTCTACGGCTTGTGGTACCCGGTGCTGATCACCGGGGTGAGCCTGGTGGTGGGCATGCTGTGCCTGCGTGAGACCAAGAACATCGACCTGAACAAGAACTGACGCCGGTCCTTGTCGGCGAGGGGCACCCCTTCGCCGACCACGCTTCATCGGCTCGCCGTACCCCGCGCCTGCGCCCGGAAATTCTCGTCTACGCTAAACCTCACCAACGAAACCCTGCGACGCAGAAAGCGTTCGTGGCGTGGGGGTACGCGCCTCTCGGATCGAGGATTTCCCCATGCCTGCTTCCGTGTTTTCCTTCGCCAAGACTCCCCTCACCCTCGACGCCCGCCCGGATCGCCTGGACCTGCGCGACCGGATCTTCACCCCGCGCGTGCAGTCGCTTCCCGCCGCGTTCCCGTCGGATGACGACATCATCCATGAGCTGGCCGACTACCTGAACCGCGGCATGGTGCTGTACCAGGGCAACGAAGGGGCCTGCACCGGTTTCGGCCTTTCGGCGGTCATCAACTACCTGCTGTGGTGGCGCGACCGCCAGTCGGTGCTGACCAGCCCGCGCCAGCTCTACCATCTGGCCAAGCTCTACGACGAGTGGCCGGGCGAGGACTACACCGGCTCCAGCTGCCGCGGGGCCTTGAAGGGCTGGCACAAGCACGGTGCCTGCGAACGCAGCCTGTGGCCCTACACCGTCGCGCCGAACGGCTCGGCGCCGGACTTCGAAGCGCCGGCCGCCAACTGGGCGCAGGACGCCGTGACCCGGCCGCTGGGCGTTTACTACCGCGTCGAGAAAGACGACATCACCGCGATGATGGCGGCGCTGCATGAAACGAAAGTGCTCTACGTGTCGGCCAATGTGCACAAGGGCTGGGATCTGCAGCACAAGGGCAAGTCGGGCACCCAGGCGTTCCACAGCACCTCCCAGCTGCCGGTGATCAAGTGGACGTCCAAGCCCGAAGGCGGACACGCGTTCGCCCTCCTCGGCTACACCCACGAGGGGTTCATCGTGCAGAACTCCTGGTCCACGGCCTGGGGCTTTTCGGGCTTTGCGATCCTGACGTTCGAAGACTGGCTGGCCAACGGCACCGATGCCTGGACAGTGTCGCTGGGGGTGCCGATCAAGCACGGAACGGTTGCGCGCAATCTGCAGCCTGCCGACGTCCGGGGCGGTGCTTCGTCCCCGTTCATCGATGCCTTGTCTCCGGTCAACGCCAAGCGCGCAGGTCTTTCCCTGTTGTCGTTCGACCTGTTCAAGAAGCCCCGCAAGGGCCTGCCCGCCCTGGAGCCGAAAGCCGCCTATGGAATGACGGTGGTCATGGAAAACAACGGCGCCATCGGCCCACGCCTCGTAGACAAGGAAAACGTGCGCACCGCCGTGATGCATATCGTTCGGCAAGCGCCGAAGGTGTGGTACGGCAACCTCAAGGACTCAGACCGGCCGGACAAGCTGCGTATCGCGGTCTTCTCCCACGGCGGCCTCAACACCGAGAGCGATTCGATCGATCGCATCTGCGCGATGGCCCCCTACTTCCTCGCAAACGGCGTCTACCCGTTGTTCATCACCTGGCGCACCGGCGTGCTGGAGACCGTGGCGGATATCGTCAAAGACAACTTCCCCGGCCTGCTTTTCTCCTCGGGCGGCATCATCGACTCGATCAAAGACGCCAAGGACGAATTCGTGGAGGACATGGATCGCACGCTGGAAATGCTCACCAAACAATTCGGCGGCGACCAATGGAGCCAGACGAAGCAGAACGCGCTGGCCGGTTCGGTCAGCGGATTCACACCGCGGGCGTTGGTGGAGATAGCCGACAATCTGCAGGCGCTCGCCGCCGACCTGGGGCCAGCCAACGTCGAACTGCACCTGATCGGCCACTCCGCCGGGTCGTTGATCAATGGGCATCTGATCCAGTTGCTCTGGTCCAGGCATTTGCCCACCGCCACGTCCACACTGTTGGCGCCGGCCTGCACGCTCGACTTCGCCAATCGGACCTATCGCAGGGTCATCGAAGACGGCGGCTTGCAACGCAGCGACTTCCACTTGCACATCATGTCCGACAATCGCGAACAGGACGACAACGTCATCCACGTCTATCAAAAATCGCTGCTTTACCTCGTCTCCCGCTCGTTCGAGGAACTGCAACGCATGCCGCTGCTGGGCATGGCCAAGAGCCTCGACGGTGCCTATCACACCTTCAGCGACCCCAAACTGAGCGAATGGAACCCCGCCGCCAAAGACATGACCCTGCAGTGGAACAACTTCTACTGGAACGGCAATGCGCCTTCGGGTTTCGCCCTGACGGGCAAAGGCCTGACCGAGGAGGCCGCACGAACCCTGCACATCTACAACGACACGAAAATGAAGTACGGGCCCGACGACAAAGACAAGCACGACACCTCCCACGGCGGATTCGACAACGACGTGAATGTCATGACCTCGGCCCTTAAGACCATTCTGCGGCTCGACCCCGACGTCAACCTGAAAGAGCGCATCGTCGACCTGAACTATTGAGCACCGGAGCCCGCACATGACGCCTTCAACCCTCGCTCCACCGGGCGCAAGCGAACTGCTGCGCACCGTCGACGTCCGGGCCGTCGAACCCTGGTTCCCCACCTCGGTGATGCTGACCGCCGGGGAACGCTATTTCTTCCGGGCCTGGGGAAACTGGTTCGATTGGGGCACACAGCACAACGCCAACGGTGAGCCGCAACCCAAACTCGACAAGTTCCTGCCGTACATCCGCTGCAAGGCACCAGGCGCCACCTGGTTCACGCTGATCGGCGCGGTCGACAAGGACCGGGACAGTTTCTTCCCCATCGGCGACGGCCTGCGCTGGCCCGACGGCTGGGTCGCACCGGCCAGCGGTCAGCTCAGGTGCTTCGCCAACGATGTGCGGATCATGTACTTCAACAACACCGGGGCAGTCACGTTGCAGGTCTGGCGCTGAGCCCGGCGGTTCAACTGATCACCTGGAACTTCACCTGATCGGGGTAGAACGCCACGTAGTCGCGGATCGCCGCCACCGACACTTTGGGGCGTTCGTAGGTCCACACCGCGTTGGCGCCTTCATGGCCGGGCACCTGCAGGCTGAAGTAGTTGGCGTCGCCCTTGTACGGGCAGTAGCTGGTGTGGTCGGTGCGGGCGAAGTATTTCTCGTCGATGTCTTCGCGGGGGACGTAATAGACCGGCGGGTAGTTGGCTTCCTTGAGGATCAGCACGTGGGAGGAAGCGGCCACCTGGATGCCGTGGAATTTCACCAGCAGGCAACCGGAAAGCTCTTCGAGGGAGATGACGGGTCTGGGGCCTGAACGTTTCATCGACTGCTCCTGACGGCGGTACAGGGATCGGTTCAGGTATAACCCATGCGACCCGACCGCGCCGGATCCGCAGCCGAACGGCGCACCGCCCATGAAAAAACCGCAGCCTTCGCAGGCTGCGGTTTCTTTTTGCGCAGGTCAGGTCACGCGACGATGTCGCTTGCCAGCGCCTGCCCCACCACGCCCACGGCGAAGTCCACCGAACCTTGGCCGGTCAGGTCGATCATCAGACTGGTCTGGTTGGTCTGCGCGAAGTAGGTGAGGATCGCATCGCCGGCATGGCCGGTGAAGCCGCTGACGAAGTTCAGCGTGGCCGCGCCGGTGGCGAAGCCGGCGATGCCCGACAGGTCGATCTTGTCCAGGCCGCTGGTGAAATCCATGATCCAGTCCGGCGCGGTCATGGTCGAGTCGCTGGCCGCGCCGAACACGAAGGTGTCGGCCCCTTCCCCGCCCCACAGCGTGTCGCCGCCGCCACCGCCGTAGATCAGGTCGTTGCCGGCGCCGCCCACCAGTTCGTTGGCCGCCGCGTTGCCGATCAGCAGGTCGTTGCCCGAACCGCCGATGGCGTTCTCCAGGGTCACGCCATAGGCGATGGACACGTTGCCCACCAGGCCGCCGACGTCGGAGAACGAACCTTCATTGAGGTTGATCTTCTGGTTGTGGCTGAAGCCGGAGAAGTCCAGGGTGTCGTTGCCGCCGCCGTCCCACACCGAGAACACCACCTTGGAACTGTTGGAGGTGGCGCTGTAGAAGTCGCGCTCGGCGTTGGAGTTGAAGCCGTAGACGGTGTCGTCGGCACGGGTCTGCAGGTTGGCGCCGTAGAGTTTCTGCACCGCCACGATGTCGTCCAGCAACGGCGCCGATGCGTAGGCGCCGCTGCCGTCCTTGCTGAAGTTCTGGGCGGTGTTGCTTTCGCTCCAGTAGCTCATGAGGCTGTAGCCGCGGGTGTCTTCGGCGTACTTGGCGTCACCGTAAGTCGGGTTGCCGTTGCCGGCGTTGTAGGCGCCGGGGTGCGACAGGCCGAGGGTGTGGCCGATTTCGTGGGTCAGGGTCTGGCGCCCGTAGTTGTTGGTGCCCGGGGTCTTGTTGACCTGGTACTGGTCGTTGATCAGGTACCAGGACTGGCCGTCGTAGCTGCTGCCTTGGGGCAGGTAGGCGAACGCCGCGCCGCCGGTGCTGACGTCGTAGTTGCCGAACGTCATGTGGCCGTCGCCGCCGTTGCCTTCGGTGAAGGTGACGTTGGCCACGTCGGCCCAGGATTGCATGGCGAGCACGGCCTGGGCTTTCTGCAGGGCGCTGAACTCGCCGAAGTTGCCCAGTTTCGGGTTGTAGTTGGCAGGCTTGTCGGTCAGGAAGGTGTAGCTGAGGTCGATCTTGCCGTCGCCGTTCTTGTCCTGCCAGGACATGCCCTTGCGCAGGATCTCGGCGGCGGCCTGGTCGGCGGTGAACGACGGTTTGCCGTTGACCTGACCGTCGCCGCGGTCGTACAGGTGGCGGAAGGTGTCGATTTCGGTGAAGGCGTTGCTGGCCTGGGAAGAGGCTTGAGGCATGGTGTACGTCCTTGTTTCAGAATTGTCGGTGTCCGACAGACCACGGCGATCTCCGGCGAGACCGTCCTGTCACTCGCCCCTGCCGTCGCGAAACGGCAGGCGCGGTGAACCTGACACAGCCCGAAACAGGGCGCCAATCAATTTCTCGATACTCCCGCCCGCGTCCCCGCTCTTCCCTTCACCTCAGTTGCCGTCGGCTCACTTGCCGTCGTGGATGTTGTAGTCGTGCGGCGCGGTGTACCGACCCTTGGGCGGCGCCACGTTGTTCTTGGTGAAGTATTCGTACCAGTACATCGCCGTCGCCCAGATCGCTTCGGGGCTGGAGGCGCGCGATTCGAGGCCGGGCGTGAGGTCCAGGCCGGTGGCCGCGTAGAGGGTTTCCAGCATGCAGGCCGTAGGCAGCCCGATGCCGTCGTGGATCGGGTTGGGCGTGCGCGCCACGCCCCAGGAAAACGCCAGCCAACGCACGACGTGCTCCAGCGCATCGACATAGGCCCGGCCCTTCTCGAACAGTTCGCGCTTGCTCAGCACGTCCTCCTGCGAACGGGGCCAGGCGATCACGGCGATGTTTTTCCAGCGGCCCTCGTCCGCCAGCAGCTGCACCGGGGACTCCACCACACCGTTGCGCTCGGTGGCGAACACGCCGCCTTCGGGCTGGAACAACGGCACGTGCAGGATCGTCGAGTGCGCCACGCCCTTGGGCGACAGTTTCAGGAAGGCTGACGTTGACCAGTAGGACGGCAGCAGGTCAAAGCGCAAGTGCGACTGGCCGGTGCGCAAGCGCCAGGCCATCGTGTCGTTGGCGCCGGCCAGCAGCACATAGGACTGGTCGGGGTTCTTCTTGTCCGCCAGCTCGCCGACGGCGCGCTCCAGCCAGCCGACGTTGTCTTCCTTGGCCTTGCGCTTGAAGGTGCTGATCTGCGGGTTGGACCGCGCGACCTCTGTGAATTTGACGGGCATGTCGGTTCTCCATGAACGGGGTCATCAGGCATTGAGCAACGTGAAAGGGCCGGCGGACGACGCCGGCGTGGGTGGCGCGGTGATCGGGTAGTAGGTGACCTTCAGTTCCACGCCGAACCCTGAACGGGAAAACTCCACCAGCGCGACATGGTTGCCCCGCCAGCCCTGCGGCCGCGTCGGCTCGTCCGGCCGGAACGCCTTGTTGCCGAAAGAGGCCGGGGCCTTTTCGGGATCGGAATGCAACGGCCATTGCTGGCGGTCGCCGAAGATGCCGTGCAGGAAGTCGCCCGCCTTGGCCAGTTGATCCACCACCGGCGTCGGCACCAGGCTGGTGGGCGAGCAGACCACCTCGGTCAGGCAGGTGCGCGAGGTCTTCATGTTGCTGGCCTGCATCACCCGGCTCCAGTGCACGTCGCCGGTGAGGAACACCACCTGGATGCCGTGCTGCCCCAACCGGTCGAGGGTGTCGATCATCATCTTGTACTGCACGCCGTAGTTGGCCAGCTCGGCGTCGCCCAGCTTGTCCATGAAGGCCGGCTGGGCCGACAGCGTCTGCCCGGTGGCCAGCACGCCGATGCGCGGCTGACCCTTGCCTTGGGAAGCGATCAGGTCATTGGCCCACAGCTTGAACGCGTTCTCGGCATCGATCGGCATCAGGCCCTGGGGGTGGTTGAAATCGGCCATGCGCTGGCTGCGCGTGTCGAGAAACAGCATGCTCAGCGGCTCGATGTCCAGGCGCAGGCTGGTCTGCGCCACGGTGCCGCCCTGCTGGTAGTCGGCGTACATCTCACGGGCGGCGTCGGCCCACAGGTTGACGCCGCCGGCGGGTGTCGGCGCGGTCTGGGTGCCGTTCTTCCAGAACTGGCTCCACGGGTAGTTGTTCCAGAACTCGTGATCGTCCGGCAGGCAAAAGGCCGGGGCCTTGCTCAGCCCTTGCTGGAGGCCGATGCCGCCGGTCATCTCCGAGAGCCAGTTGTGCCGGTACTTGCGCGAGATGGCCTGGCGCAGCGCGTCTTCGGTCTGGGGCATGGACTCCAGCGCCGGGGCATCGAGGTAGACCTGGTCGCCGGCGAACAGGGCCATGTCCGGCTTGACCGGCAGGCGTTGAATGAACCGGCCGACGTCCACCGCGTCGGTTTCGCAGCAGTAGCACGAGGCGAGCAGGATCTTGAAGCTGCCTTGCAACTTCGCCGGCACGCTGGCCGGCAACGAGGTCACCCGCAGGAAATACGGCGTGAAACCGGCCCCGGCGTCGACCCGGACGGGGTGCTCGACCCCGGCGCCCAGCGCCTTGAAGGTGAACACCGCCTGAAAGTTGGAGTACGGGTTGCCCGGCTTGCGGTCACGGATCGGCGCAAACACGCCGGCAGCCACCGGCACGAAGGGTTGGGAACCGACCGTGAAACTGACGGTGGGCGGCTTGGGCACGTCAAACGCCCCCACCCACAGCTTGATCTCATCGGGCGCGCCGAGCAGGGGACGAGCGATCAGATAGGCCATGGCAACTCCTGGGCCGCGAGGCCGGAAGATCTGGGTGACAGGCAGAGTCCGCCAATGGCCGGGCGACGCTGGCGCAAGGAAGGATGCCGGAGGAAAGCACGGGAAACGCGGCTCGGCTGCATCATGCAAATGCCCTCTCCACTGGACGCTCCAAGGTGGCCGCGCCGCTTCACCGATGAAGCGGGCCGGGCCTGATCCATAAGGAGTCTCGTTCCGAGAATTCGCCGCAGGACACAGCCATCGAACGAAACGGGCTCCGCCGAAACCGTTCGGGGGCGCCCTGATTGCTCAGTTAAGCAACGGTCGGCAGGAACGCAAGGCGCGGCAACCTCCGGCAACACGAAAGCTGTACATCCATACAGATAAAAGTTGCCCATCGGCGCAACTCCAGCCATCCTGTGCGCCTCTTCGGACTTTGATCGACGACGGTGTCCATGCGGCTGTACCTCTGCGAAAAACCTTCCCAGGCGAAAGACATCGCCGCCGTGCTGGGCGCCAAGCGCCGGGGCGACGGCTGCTGGCTGGGAACGGACGTCACGGTGACCTGGTGCATCGGCCACCTGCTGGAGACCGCGCCGCCGGACGCCTACGACGCCCGCTACAAGCGCTGGGTGCTGGCGGACCTGCCGATCATCCCCGACCGCTGGAAAATGACCGTCAAGCCGCGCACCGCCAGCCAGTACAAGGCAGTGAAGCGCCTGCTCGGCGAGGCCAGCGAACTGGTCATCGCCACCGACGCCGACCGCGAGGGCGAAATGATCGCCCGCGAACTGGTGGAGCATTGCCGCTACCGCGGGCCGATCCGCCGCCTGTGGCTGTCGGCCCTGGACGAAGCCTCGATCCGCAAGGCCCTGGCCGCGCTCAAGCCGGGGGCCGAGACCTTCAGCCTCTATCACTCGGCGCTGGGACGCTCACGGGCCGACTGGCTGATCGGCATGAACATGAGCCGTCTGTTCACCCTGCTAGGCCGCCAATCGGGCTATCAGGGCGTGCTGCCGGTGGGCCGGGTGCAGACGCCGACCCTGCGCCTGGTGGTGGATCGCGACCGCAGCATCGCGGACTTCGTACCGGTGCCCTACTGGGCCATCGACGTGCAGTTGCTGCACGACGGCCTGCCGTTCACCGCCCAATGGCGCGCACCGTCCGATGCCTGCGACGACCAGGACCGCTGCCTGAACCAGGCGTTGGCGCAGCAGGCGGCCGACGCGATCCGCGGCGCCGCCAGCGCCCGGGTGGTGAAGCTGCGCACCGAACGCCTGCGGGAAGTGGCGCCCCTGCCCTTCGACCTGGGCACCTTGCAGGAAGTCTGCTCGAAGAAGCTCGGCCTCGGCGCCCAGGAGACCCTCGACGTCGCCCAGGCCCTCTACGAGACCTACAAGGTCATCACCTACCCGCGCAGCGACTGCGGCTACCTGCCCCTGAGCCAGCACGCCGAGGCACCGGGGATCCTGGCGGCGCTGCGTCAGGCCGACCCGAGCCTCGAAGCCCTGCACGGCCACCTGCAACCGCAACGCCGCTCCCGCGCCTGGAACGACGCCAAGGTCAGCGCCCACCACGGCATCATCCCCACCGCCGCCGCGAAAAACCTCGAACGGCTCACCGGCAAGCACCGCGCGGTGTACACCCTGATCCGCGCACGGTATCTGGCGCAGTTCCTGCCCGACCACGAATACGACCGCACCCAGGCGGATTTCGATTGCGCCGGCCAGGCCTTGCGCGCCGTCGGCAAACAGATCGTCGAGCCCGGCTGGAAACGCGCCTTGCCTGAAGCGCTGGCCGCGGCCAGGGGGCGCGAGGCACCGGCGCCGCAAACCTTGCCGGCGCTGAGCCAGGGCGACGACTGCACGGTGGCGGACGTGAAGCTCAAGGATCTGTGGACCCAGCCGCCCAAGCCCTACACCGAAGGCGACCTGATCAAGGCCATGAAGAACGTCGCCAAACTGGTGGAGGATCCGCTGCTCAAGCAGAAACTCAAGGACACCACCGGCATCGGCACCGAAGCCACCCGCGCCTCGATCATTCAGGGCCTGCTGGACCGCGGTTACCTGGTGAAGAACGGCAAGGCACTGTCGGCGACGCCTGCGGCGTTCAGCCTGATCGACGCCGTGCCACGGGCCATCGCCGACCCCGGCACCACGGCGATCTGGGAACAGGCGCTGGACATGGTGCAGAGCGGCGAGATGAGCCTGGAAGAGTTCGTCACCAAACAGGCGGCCTGGATGAGCAAGCAAGTCACCCGCTGCGCCGGCCTGAGCCTGACCATCAGCGGCCCGCCACCCTCCGGCAAGGCTGCGGCGCCGTGGAAGAAAAAACGCAAGAGCACCGGACGCAAAACCGCCGGCGCCGGAAGACGCACGGCAAAAGCGGCCGCCAAACCGTAAACCGCGCACTAGAGTGTCTGAAGCGATTGCCAGGAACCCGCGCCATGCCCAGCATCGAACTGCACGCCGCCCACCGCGACGACCACGACACCCTCGACAGCCTGATGCAGTTCTACCTGCACGACTTCAGCGAATGGCTGCCGCTGAAACTCGGGGAGAACGGGTTCTATCCCATCGGGCCGACGCTCGACTACTGGCGCCACCCCGCCACCCGCGCCTTCCTGATCCGGGTGGACAACGAACTGGCGGGGTTCATCAGCGTGGACGGCAACACACACCTCAAGGGCGCCGAGCACAACCTGGGCTATCTCTTCGTCTGCCGGCGCTGGCGTGGCCGAGGCGTCGCGCAATTTGTCGTCTCTGACCTCTTGAGCCGCATCCCCGGCCAATGGCAGATTTTCCACATCGACGCCAACCGCCCGGCACAGCGGTTCTGGGCCGGAGCCATTCCGGCGCTGAGCAGCGGCGCATTCACCTGCGAGCAACGCGTGATAGACGGCTACCCTTGCACCGTCTACGGCCTCCAAAGCCCCGCTCCCATGGCCTGAACTCCCCTTTTCCTCATTCCAAAACGACTTTGTCCGACAATATGTAGTGACCAAAAATAATCACTACAAAACCGTTGACGACGTCGTTCGGCTTTTGCATGATGCAGACGTCTCCCCGATCGGGAGCACTGGCAACACGCTTGAGCAAGCTCGTCTGACCGCCGAGTTGTTTTTTCCGGATACACGCTGCCCACAAGGCAGATTGAAGAAGCTGACCTGGCCTGAACGTCCAGTACAAGGACGGGAAACGCTGGCGAAAATTCTCAAGTCGCTTGTGGCGAACCCTGAAAAAGTCGTCAAGGAGCCTCCCGGTTTTCGCTGTTTCTCTTCGTTGTGACGCTATCGCGTAGCAGTTATTCAACACGACTACATGCAACAGACGCATGACCCCGTACTTATCACGGGCGACCGCTGACGTCCTGGTTTCGGTGCCAGGGATCAACTAACCGATGGGCTACCTGTATTAGCGAATCAACTTTGCAAGATCACCAAACTGGTCAAGGGGCATGAACATGAATCTGAACAATCAACCTACCATCGAAGAATTGGCTCGTCTTTTCGCAGCGAAGAAAGACACCCACGACAGCCATATCCTGTGGATCAGCAAGTCGGGGCAGGTACAGATCGACTGCCTGTCGCCCCACGCCGGTGAAGAAGAGTTCGACAAGAACAACCAGAACCTGCTGGCCCGCCTGAAGATGTACCGCCGCGGCCAGGGTTATGTCGGCAAGAAGGCCGCCGCCGACAAGGACTTCATCGGCAATGTCCTGCAGACGCTGAAACAGGCGTGGGACTCGATGCAGAACCAGACTGAGGCCCGGGTCATCGACCGCCTCTGCTGATCGGCGAACGCCATGAAAAACCGCTCCCCTTCAAGGGAGCGGTTTTTTTTTCGGGCGCCGGAAAGCGCACCTCGGACAGCGGCGCCGGCAGCACGACCGGCACCTGCGGGCCGACCGTGGTCTGCACCACCCGGATCATCGAGCGCACATCCTGCCCGACCAACAGCCTCGGTTCATGGGGATCGTTGCCGAAGAAGTTTTCCCAATGGCCGATCAGCACCATCCGTGGCCTATGCCGCTCCAGCACCCGCTGCGGATAGTGGCGTACCTGTTTCCACGACGAGGCGCAGAGTATTTCAACGTCGACGCCCTTGCCGTCGGCCAGCGCCGGCATGTAGCCGAGCGGCGGCGTGGCCGCCGAATCCTGATAGTGGATGCGATAGACCGGGTACTTTCCGGCGTCGTCCATCAGGTCGATGACCCAGGCCAGGCTCTGGCCGGGCTTCCACCGCCACAGCGACAGCTCGGGTTTCGTCAGATCGGTGTGATAGTCGCCGGGCACCAGGTTCAGGCCGGCGACATGGCCGGCGTGTTCGCTTTGGATCGGCATCACCCGGATGCGGCCGCTGGGGGACGGGAACCATTGCCCCTCCTTCATCAGCGGGCCGGGCTCGCCGAAGCCTTTCAGTTTCGCCATGTCGTCTTGAACATCGACAACGGGAAACCGCTTCAGCTCATCGAACCCCTGGAGGATGTGCTTGACCGTCTCCGAACCGTAGATCGTCGCCTGAGGCGTGTACTTGCGGACGATGATCGGCACATCCAGCAGATGGTCGTAATGGCCATGCCCCACCAGCAGCATCCGCACGTCAGCGGCGTCGGGCACGTCGCGCATGGCGTCATCGATCTTGCGCTCATTGGCCAGCACCAGCGGGGAAGGCACGCCGCGCAGGCCGAACAGGCTGGGGTTGCTGAACGACGGCGCCAGCATCAGGCCCTCGCCCTTCCAGTGCAGCAGCCACCCGCCGACACCGAGGAACTGGATCTTCGGCCCGGACAGTTGGTGATCGTTCGAGACCCGGAGGTTCTGATCCTGCGGATCCCGGGTGCAGCCCGTCAACACCATCAGCACGATCAGCACAATCACCGGCATCGCTGCATTCCTCCGTGAGGCTGTCCAAAGCCTAGCGGAGGAAGGCTCAGGCGTCAGGCGTTCCCAGCAGCAGGTTCATGAACGCCACCGACGCGGCGCTGTGGTAGTTGTTGCGGCGCCGCAACACCGCCGCTCCGCGCTCTGGCGCCTCGCCTTCGGCGCGGACCTTGTGCAGCCCCCGGTCCAGGGTCGCGATGGCCTCCGGCAGCATGGTCGCCATCGGCGTGTGGCGTATCACTTCCAGCAGCGTGCTCACGGAGTTGACCTCGATCTGCACCCGGGGGGAGATGCCCTGCCGGCGGAAGTATTCGTCGGTGGATTGGCGCGTGATGAACCCCGGCGCCAGCAAGGCGAAATCCAGCTGCGCCACCTCGTCCGGGCTCAGCGGCGACTCACGTCCGTACAGCGGATGGCCGCGCCCGACCATGATCCCCAACGTCTCGACGAATGCGGGAATGCACTCGATGTCGGGATGGCGCGCCGGTGCGAACGCGATCGCGATGTCCAGCGAGTCGTCCGCCAGCCCCGCCTCGATGTCGTCCATCGACAGCTCGAAGATCTCCAGGTGAATGCCGGGAAACCGCGCCGCGAAATCCCGCACCAGCGGCCCGACCAGGTACGCCATGAACGTCGGGGTCATGGCCAGGCGCAAGGTGCCGCGGGTCAGGTCCTTGACGTCATGCAGCGCCCGCTTGCCCGCCTCCAGCTCCACCAGCACCCGCCGCGCGCATTCGATGTAGGCCAGGCCGGCGTCGGTGGGGCGGACCGTGCGCGAGGTGCGGTCGAACAGCGTCACGCCGAGGCTGTCCTCCAGTTGGCGGATCTGTTGCGACAGGGTCGGCTGCGACACGTGCAGCGCCTCCGCCGCGCGGGTGAAGCCGCCGTGGTCGGCCACGGCCAGCAGGTAACGCAGATGTCGCAGCAGCATGGGCACACCATCTATAGGCAGGACTTATGCGAAGCATTGTATATCGATCTTGGACGCTATGGATCGATCGGCGCAAGATCGCTTCCACACCCAAGCCAACCCCGAAAGGAGTGACACCATGCAACAGTCCCACGCCTACAACGACACCAGCCTGGCCCTGACCACCCGCGTCCTCGACGCCAAGGCCCGCAAAGACCTGTCGTGGCAGGACCTGGCCGACGACACCGGCCTGAGCCTGGCCTACGTCACCGCCGCCCTGCTCGGCCAGCACCCGCTGCCGGCGGCCGCCGCGCAGACCGTCGGCGACAAGCTGGAACTGGACGCCGCCGACGTCGCCGCCCTGCAGGTCATCCCGCTGCGCGGCAGCCTGAGCGGCGTGCCGACCGACCCGACCATCTACCGCTTCTACGAGATGATCCAGATCTACGGCACCACCCTCAAAGCCCTGGTCCACGAGCAGTTCGGCGACGGCATCATCAGCGCGATCAACTTCAAGCTCGACATCAAGAAAGTCGAAGACCCAGAAGGCGGCTCCCGCGCCGTGGTCACCCTCGACGGCAAGTTCCTGCCGCTGCGTCCGTTCTGATCCACCCGGCCCGCACCCGGCGTGCGGGCCTCCCCTACCCCGATAGCCGACATCGTCACACCACTTGTCTGGAGGCTGCCCCATGCAAAAGATTCCGTTGCTCCTCGCCCTGCTCGCCGGTCTTGCCGCCCAGGCCCAGGCCGATGAAGAAGCCGTCGCCTACCGCTACGGCATGGCGCTGGACATTGCCCAGGTCGTGAGCGTCACCCCGGTCGCGGACATCTGCGGCGTGGTGCCCGTCGAGATGACCTACCTCGATTCACACGGCGACAAACACATCCTTCAATACAGCGAATTCGGCACCGGCTGCTCCAACTGAGAGGACGACACCATGAAAAACCTGATCGAAGGCTTCCTGAAATTCCAGAGCGAAGCGTTTCCGCAACGCACCGAACTGTTCAAGCACCTGGCCACCACCCAACAGCCCGGCACGCTGTTCATCACCTGTTCCGACAGCCGCGTGGTGCCGGAACTGCTGACCCAGCAAGAACCCGGCGAGCTGTTCGTGATCCGCAACGCCGGCAACATCGTGCCCTCCTACAGCCCGCACCCGGGCGGGGTATCGGCCACGGTGGAGTACGCGGTGGCCGTGCTCGGCGTCACCGACATCGTCGTCTGCGGCCACTCCGACTGCGGCGCGATGACCGCCATCGCCCAATGCAAATGCATGGATCACCTGCCCGCCGTCAGCGGCTGGCTGCAGCACGCCGAGTCGGCGAAGGTGGTCAACGAGTCCCGGCCCCATGCCGATGACGCGGCGAAGCTGAGTTCGATGGTGCGGGAGAACGTGATCGCGCAACTGGCGAACATCCAGACCCACCCCAGCGTGCGCTTGGCCCAGGAAAAAGGCCTGCTCAACCTGCACGGCTGGGTCTACGACATCGAGACCGGCTCCGTCGACGCCCTCGGCAGCGACCGCCGCACGTTCGTGTCGCTGGCCGAGCACCCGGCCACCTGCGCGATACCGGCCACGTCCGCCGCAGCCGCCTGAACCCGACGCCCCGAACCCTTCGGGGCGTTCGCTTTGTATCGCTCTGTAGCCTGCGCGTCGCCAGACACAGTCCAACGCATCCACGGCGGGAGCCCGACACATCGCCGATACAGCCAGCGCCTTCAATAGGCCTGAACGCGGTATCCCTCCTCCCGACACAAGGAACACACGATGAACAAGTGGTTTGCAGGACTTGCCCTCACCGCCGCCATGGCCGGCGCCGCCTCGGCCATGGCCGCCGACGCCAAGCCCACCGTCGTGCTGGTGCACGGCGCCTTCGCCGACTCCAGCAGCTGGAACGGCGTGGTGAAGATTCTGGAAAAGGACGGCTATCCGGTGGTGGCCGCCGCCAACCCGCTGCGCTCCGTCAAGGGCGACGCGCAATCGGTGGCCGATGTGCTGGCCGGGATCAAGTCGCCGGTGGTGCTGGTCGGCCACTCCTACGGGGGACCTGTGATCAGCGCGGCGGCCTACGGCAACGCCAACGTCAAGGCACTGGTCTACGTCGCCGCGTTTGCCCCTGAGGCGGGCGAAACCGTGGCCGGGCTGGCCGGCCGTTTCCCCGGCAGCACCCTGGGCCCGACCCTCGCCCCGCCCGTGGCCTTGAAGGATGGCGGCAAGGATCTGTACATCCAGCAGGACAAGTTCCACGACCAGTTCGCCGCCGACGTGCCGAACGCCGACGCGAAACTGATGGCCGCCACCCAACGCCCGATCACCGAAGCGGCGCTGAACGAGGCGTCGGGCGAGCCGGCGTGGAAGTCGATCCCGTCGTGGTTCGTGTACGGCGACAAGGACAAGAACATCCCGCCCCAGGCGCTGGCGTTCATGGCCGAACGGGCCCACGCCCGGCAGACCGTGGTGGTCAAAGGCGCGTCCCATGTGGTGATGGTGTCGAATCCGAAAACCGTGGCCAGCCTGATCGAAGCGGCCGCCACCGCGAAGTGAAACGAAAAGGCCGCGCCCGTCATCCCGACGGGCGCGGCCTTTTGCCGTTCAGCGTTTGACGCCCAGGTCGACCTGGGTCATGCGGCTGCGCACGGTGAACACACCGTCGCCGGACAGGATCGCGCTGCGGGCGAACAGGCGTCCGCTCTCCCAGTTCGAAAGCCCCAGTTCCGGCTTGTTCAGCGCGTATTGGCCATCGACCCAGCGGGTGATGCCGTTACCCACGAACGGCGCGTTGACCGCACTGTAGAAGCGCTGCTGTTCGGCGACGTTCTCACTGATCAGCGACACGGTGAACTGCGGGCTGTAGCGGTTGAACAAGGCAATCGCCTGGTCCAGGCCGTCGACGATCATCAGGCTGGTTTCCGGGGTCTCTTCCCATTCCCACTCGCGGCCCAGCTGCGCCTCGGGCAGCGCTTCAGCCTGGGCCTCGGTTTTGTAGCCTTCGGCGCGGTAGACCTCGACCGTCGCGTTGCGCCACTCATCCGGCAGGCATCCTTCACTGCCCTCGACGATGTGCAGCTTGCAGGCCTGACCGCGCGCGGCGCCGGCCTGTCGCAGCGCATCGAGGAACAGCGGCACCAGTTCGGCGGCGCGCTCGCGGTGGATCAGGCAGACGTTGAGGGTGTTGCAGACCTTGCGGTCCAGCGAGTTGCGCACCACCGCCGCGAAACGTTCGGCGTCGGCCTCCCGGTCGGCGATCAGCCACGCGCCGCCGGTGCCGTGCAGGCTGACGGCGGTGCCGGCCTGCTGGGCGATGCTGCCCAACTGGCTGACCGCCCGGCCCGAACCCCGGGCCACCGCCAGCGACAGGCGCCGGTCGGCGAACATCGCCCAGCCGGCGGCGTGGTTGACGCTTTCCACCAGCGACACCGCACCGGCCGGCAGACCGGCATCGGCCAGCGCCGGGTTCAGCGCATGGGCGACGATGGCTTGCGCGGTGCCCAGCGCATCGCTGCCGATCCGCAGCACGGCGGTGTTGCCGGTGCGCAGTACGCCGGCCGCGTCGGCGAACACGTTCGGGCGGCCTTCGAACACGAAGGCGACGATGCCCAGCGGCGACACCACTTGCTCCACTTTCCAGCCGTCGTGCTCGACGCAGCTGATGACTTGGCCACGGGTGGCCGGCGCATCGCGCCAGGCCCGCAGGCCGGCGATCATGTCGCGGCGCATGCGCTCGTCGGCCAGCAGGCGCGTAGTGGAACGGCCGCGGGCCTTGGCCCTTTCGATGTCGGCCAGGTTGGCCGCTTCGATCAGGGCCCAGCACTCGGCGGACTCCAGGCGTTGGGCGAACAGGTCGAAGAAGCGGCCGATGGCTTCGTCCGACACCGAAGACAATGCGCTGAAGGCAGCGGCGGCGCGTTCGATCGCCACCGCCGCCGCTTGCTGGTCGGCCACGGGAATCAGCAGCAGCTCACCGCTGACCTGCTCCACGAGCAGGTGGTCACCGGGTCGGAAACGCTCAGCCAGTTCGGGGCTGACCACGGTGACGCGGTTGCCGGCGAAAGGGATGGGCGTGCCAGCGACGAGACGTTCGAGCGCGAGAGACATGAAGCGGATTCACCATAGGAATGAGCGGGCAAAAAATGTATAGGAAGGCCCGCCACCAAGGCAACCCACAGAACCCTGTGGGAGCGAGCCTGCTCGCGATGGCGTCAGGTCAGCCGGCCCCTATGTCCCTGGCCCACCGCCATCGCGAGCAGGCTCGCTCCTACACTCGGCGAATGGCTGTGCCGGTCAGAACACCGACCAGCCGATCCGCGCGCTGAGCATCTCCAGCGCCGCCATGCCTGCCAGCGAGTTGCCCGCCGTGTTGAGCTCGGGCGACCACACGCACACCGTGAACTGCCCCGGCACCACCGCGACGATGCCGCCGCCCACGCCGCTCTTGCCCGGCAGGCCGACGCGGTAGGCGAAGTTGCCGGCCTCGTCGTACAGGCCGCTGGTGGCCATGATCGAGTTGACTTGCTGGGTCTGGCGGCGGGTCAGGATCTGTTCGCCGCTGTGCTTGCAGAAGCCGTCGTTGGCCAGGAAGCAGAACGCGCGGGCCAGGTCGATGCAGCTCATGCGCAGCGCGCAGTGGCTGAAGTAGCTGCGCAGCACCGCCTCGACGTCGTTGTGGAAATTGCCGAACGACTGCATCAGGTACGCCATCGCTGCGTTGCGGGCGCGGTGCTGGTATTCGGACTCGGCGACCTTGCCGTCCACCATCACCTGAGGGTTGCCCGACAGCCGCCGGACGAAATCGCGCATCGACAGCGCCGGCGCGGCGAAGCGCGACTGGTTGATGTCGCAGATCACCAGCGCCCCGGCGTTGATGAACGGGTTGCGCGGCCGCCCGCGCTCGAACTCCAACTGCACCAGCGAGTTGAACGGCTGGCCGGAGGGCTCGTGGCCCAGGCGTTCCCAGATCGCCTCGCCGGAATGCTCGATGGCCTGCACCAGGCTGAACACCTTGGAGATGCTCTGCACCGAGAACGGTGTGTCGGCGTCGCCGGCACAGTACATTTCGCCGTCGTTGCCGTACACGGCGATGCCCAACTGATTGGCCGGCACGGTGCCGAGGGCGGGAATGTAGTCAGCCACCTTGCCTTGCCCGATCAGGGGCCGGACAGCGTCAAGGATCTCGTTCAACAGCGCTTGCATGCCGGGTTCCGAAGTCTCGCCCCGTGGGATCGCGGGGACACCGTGGCTAGACGCTGCGGACCGCTGCCGGATCACAGCGCCCGATCAAATCCATTGAGTGGTGTCCTCACCGACGCCATCGCCAGCAGGCTGGCTCCTACAAGTGATGTGCAGCACGCAAAACCTGTGGGAGCCAGCCTGCTGGCGATGAGGCCCGCACCGTCGATGCATTCCATGCCTGACACCCCCTGGGTCTGTATCGCAGTGTGTACCGCCTCGCCGCAGACACACGGCGCCCACACTTTTGCCTCTGCGCGACACATCGCCGATACACCCCGGCGTTCAAATGAACCTGTCGACCGGCACTGCCGGTCAAGCCTTTCAAACCACTCGATACGTCGGAGAACCACCATGACTCAGCTCTCGAAAAAGTCCCTCGCCCTCGGCCTGCTGATCGCCTCGGGCCTGGCCCTGTCCAACGCCGCTTCGGCCTCCGAGGCCTTCAGCGTCAAGCAACTGGATCACGGCTACAGCCAGGCCAAGGCCGACGCCACGGAAAAGTCGTCGGAAGGCAAATGCGGCGAAGGCAAGTGCGGCGCCGGCGAATGACGCCCGGCACGGGGCACGCCGTTGCCCCGTTTCCCCTGTAAACCATGGAGCGTTTGATCATGACCCCCTCTCTTTCCTCCGCCGTCAAAGGCCTGCACCTGAACCTCGACCGCGCCGGCCAATGGCTCGCGCCGCTGACGCTGCGGCTGTTCATCGCCTGGGAATTCTTCGAATCGGGCCTGGAGAAGTTCAACGGCCAGAACTGGTTCGAAGACATCCAGGATCGGTTCCCCTTCCCCTTCGACCATCTGCCGGCGACCCTGAACTGGGAACTGTCGATGTGGGCCGAGCTGATCGGCGCGCTGGCGATCCTGATCGGCCTCGGCACACGCTTCTCGGCGGTCTCGCTGATCGTGGTGACCGTGGTCGCCACCGCCGCCGTGCACTGGCCGGCGGACTGGTCGTCGCTGAGCGAACTGGCCCAAGGCTACGCGATCACCAACAAGGGCTTCGGCAACTTCAAGCTGCCGGCCATTTACCTGGCGGCGCTGCTGCCGCTGGTGTTCGCCGGGGCCGGCAAGCTCAGCGTGGATGCGTGGCTGGCCAGGGTGTTCTGGCGGCGCCACGCCCGCTGAGGTCAGTGCGCCCGGTCCAGCCCCGCCAGCAGCGCGCTGTCGCGGCTGTAGATGTCCGGCGCGTAGAGCACGCGCCCGTGGCTGTCGACCTGGGCGGTCCAGTAGGTCATCAGGATCGGCACCGGGTTGGCCAGGCGGAATTCGTGGGTGGTGCCGGTGGCCAGCAAGGTATCGGTGCGCGCCTTTTCCGCCGGGCTGAGCAGCAGGTCGCGCAGCTTCATCGGATGCTCGACCCGCACGCAACCGGAGCTGAACGCCCGCGGCCCCTTGTCGAACAGCGCCTTGCTCGGCGTGTCGTGCAGGTACACCGAGAACGGGTTGGGGAAGCGGATGACCATTTGCCCCAACGGGTTGCGCGGCCCGGCGTCCTGGCGCAGGAGGATGTTGCCGGGGTTGTCCCAGTCGATGTCGGCGGCGGCCAGCGGCTGGCCGTTGGCGTCGAGCACTTGCAGGTTCTGGCGGCTGAGGAAGGTCTGGTCCTTGCGGATCTCCGGCAGCTTGTCTTCCTTCCAGATGGTCGGCGGCACGGTCCAGGTCGGGTTCAGGGTCAGCCGGGTGACCCGGGACTTGAGCAGCGGGGTCTGGCGTTCGGCGCGGCCGACCTGGGTTCGGGTCTTCCACACCGGCAGGCCGCCCTGGTACAGGGTCAGTTCGGCGGCGGCGACGTTGACCAGCAGGCCGTCCGGCTCCATGTCCTGGGCCAGCCAGCGGAAGCGTTCGAGGTTGACCCGCAACTGGTCACGGCGGGTCAGCGGGCTGATGTTGAGCTCGGCGATGGTGCCGGGGCCGACCACGCCGTCGGCCTGCAGCGAATGGTTGGCCTGGAAGCTCTTCACCGCCTCCACCAGCACGCCGTCGTAGGCGTTGCCCGGCGTACCGGCCGCGCTGTGCAGGTAGCCTTCGCTGTACAGGCGCTGAGCGAGTTCCGGCACGCGCTTGTCCGCCATGTCCGGGCGCAGCAGCGGCCCGTTGCTCACGGGCCCCCAATGCGGCAAGGCTTGCTGGCGCTGGGCGGCGTAGAGGTGACGCAGGTCCCGGTACTGCGCCAGGCGCGGACGGGCGCGGTCGAACGCCGCCGCGATGTCGTGCATGCCCGGCACGGCGATGTCCAGCAGTTCGGCCTGCCGGTCGCGGGGCGTGTCGTCGGCATGCCACAGAGGTTCGAAGTGCGATTGCAGCAGGCGGCCGTAATGCAGGTCCTGCAGGGCTTGCAGGTAGTGGCGGCTGATGTCGATGTCGGCGCACAGGTCGCCGTCCTGGGGTACGCTGCCCGCCACCGGATAGCGTTGGGGATTGAGGCCGTCATCGGCCAGCAGTTGCAGTTGCGCATGCAATGTCGTGAGCCGCTCGCGGTCTGCCCACACGGGCAGCCAGTCCTGCTGCTGATAGAACGCCTGCAACTGCTGGAGCGCGGGGGCGTCGAGCCGGGCCGCCACGGCCGGACAGGCCTGGGGCAGGCTGACCAGCGACGCCTGCAACGGGCTCTGCACCGGCGCCGGCGCGGCCACCGGCGCATCGACCGTCACGTCCGCCGGCAACGTCGGCAGCCCCGGCAACGGCTCACCGGCACAAGCGACAAACGGCGCAGCGAGCAAACAAATGCTCAAGTAGCATGCATGTTTTTTGAACAACTGCTTTACTCCAATCCATGGCCGTCCTGAATGACGGTCAACCTTACATCAGGTGCGGTGAACAGTCAGGCCCGATTCCCGGGCTTGCGGGGGACGACTGGACGTCAGGAGCCTAGCCAGACAAGCAGCAAGTGAGGACTCTCTGTAAATGTTGACGACGTTTCGCCGACTTCTGCTGACTGCCATCGTCCCGGCCTTGATTGCCGCCTCGATGACCAGCCCAGCCATTGCCGCCGGCACTGCCCGGCCATCCCTCTACAACAGCCTCGCGCACGCCGCACCGGAACTCAATCCCCAGGCGCTGAAAGGTGCCCTGAACGCCATGCAGTGCGCGGTCAACAGCGGCGCCCGGCAATCGCGCCACCTGGCGATCATCGACTACTCGCAGCCGTCCACGGCCCGCCGCCTGTGGATCTTCGACCTCGCCCGCCGGAAACTGGTGCTGCGCGACCTGGTCGCCCACGGCTCCAACTCCGGGGAAAACTACGCCACCCAGTTCTCCAACCGCGAGGGCAGCTACCAGTCCAGCCTCGGGCTGTTCCGCACCCAGGAAAGCTACGAAGGCACCCACGGCTATTCGCTGCGCATGGACGGCCTGGAACCGGGCTTCAACGACATGGCCCGCGACCGCGCCATCGTGATCCACGCCGCCGACTACGTGAACCCGTTGTGGAGCCAGCGCCAGGGCCGCATCGGCCGCAGCCAGGGCTGCCCGGCGGTGCGCCCGCAGGTGGCCAAGCGAGTGATCGACAGCCTGAAGGACGGCCAGTTCATGTTCTCCTGGTACCCCGACCAGCACTGGCTCAAGTCCTCGCCGTACCTCAACTGCCAGCCGCAGCAGGTCGCCGGGATCATCAGCTCCGCCGGCAACTGATCCCTGCATCATTGGAGCCCTGCACAATCCCCTGCGGGCGCCAGACTGCTGACGATAGCGCCAGCGAACGCACCGCAGAACCGGCCAAGACCGTCGCTCACGCCGACCTTCTCGACCACCGTTTCATTACAGCTTTGTAATCAAGCTGTCGGTTTGCCGAGCGGATCGCCCGGTAGCCTGAAGTTGTCCCGGCACCTGTGCCGACCCACTTCACGCACCGAGCGACCCCATCATGAAAACCCTGATCCTCGCCTTCGCCGCCCTCCTCGCCACCGGTTCCGCGTTCGCCGCGCCTGCGCCGGAACCGACCGTGATCCACGACCAAAGCGGCTTCTTCGTTCATCTGGATATCGACAAAGTCCTGTCCAGCACCGATATTTCCCAGGCCTGCGGCGTGATTCCGGCGCGGCTCAACTACCTCGACCACCAGGGCCGCGAACATGTGCTGGACTATCAGGTGCAAGGCAGCGGCTGCACCAATGACCATTGAGGCCAAACGCCCATGAACATCCTCGTCGTCGAAGACGAACCCAAGGCCGGCAACTACCTGCTCAACGGCTTGCAGGAACTGGGCTACAGCGTGAGCCTGGCGCGCAACGGCGCCGACGGCCTGCACCTGGCGCTGGAGCACGGCTTCGACGTGATCGTGCTGGATGTGATGATGCCGCAGATGGACGGCTGGGAAGTCCTGCGCCGGCTGCGCAAGGAAGCCGACACGCCGGTGCTGTTCCTCACCGCCCGCGACGACATCGCCGACCGGGTCAAGGGCCTGGAGTTGGGCGCCGACGATTACCTGATCAAGCCGTTCTCCTTCGCCGAGCTGGTGGCGCGCCTGCGCACCCTGACCCGGCGCGGGCCGATCCATGAAGAGGAACAGCTGCAGGTGGCCGACCTGCAGATCGACGTGCTCAAGCGCCGGGTCACCCGCGCCGGCACGCGGATCGTCCTGACCAACAAGGAGTTCGCCTTGCTGCAACTGTTCGCCACCCACACCGGCCAAGTGCTGTCGCGTTCGCTGATCGCCTCGCGGGTGTGGGACATGAACTTCGACAGCGACACCAACGTGGTCGATGTCGCGGTGCGTCGCCTGCGGGCCAAGCTCGACGATCCGTTCGCGCTCAAGCTGATCCACAGCGTGCGCGGCATCGGCTACCGCTTCGACATTCAGCCATGAAAACCAACGGCACCTATTCGCTGACCCTGCGCCTGGCGCTGGTCTTCGCCTTGCTCGCCTTCGCGTCGCTGGCGGGCCTCGGGGCGGCACTGTACAACGAGCTCGAAGAACAGTTGATCCGCCGCGACGACATCCAACTGGCCAGCCGGGTCGATCAGCTGCGCACCTTCCTCAACGACAGCAACACCCTGGAGCTGATCAAGAACAAGCCGGCGCTGTTCCAGAACATGCTCGGCAACCGCGAGGCCCTGCTCACCATCGGCGCGCCGGGGCAACCGCCGCTGCTGGTGGTCAACCCCGGCAACCTCGCCACCCCCAGCGTGCCCGCCGTGCCCATCGGCCACCCGATGGCGCTGAGCGACGTGAAGCATCTGCCGAGCATCAACGGCGTGCCGTTTTCGGCGGTGGCGGCGACCATCGACTCCGGCGAACTGGGCAACCTGCAAGTGCTCACCGGCCGCCTGATGACCGAACGCACGGCGATGCTCGCCACCTACCGGCTCAGCGTCTACGGCCTGGCGACGCTGGCGGCGGCGGTGCTGGCGCTGATCGGTTGCCTGCTGGTGTACCGTGGCCTGCTGCCGTTGCGCCGGCTGGCGCGGCATGCCCACGGCATCGGCGTCGGCAACCTGGGCGAGCGCCTCGACAGCCACGGCACGCCCCGGGAGCTGAAGCCGATGATCGATGCGTTCAACGCCATGCTGGACCGACTCGCCAAGGGTTTTGCGCAACTGAGCCAGGTGTCCACCGACATGGCCCACGAACTGCGCACGCCGATCAACAACCTGCTGGGCGAAACCCAGGTCGCGCTGCAGCAGAACCGCAGCGTCGAGGCCTACCAGCAACTGCTCGCCTCCAACGTCGAGGAACTGGAACGGCTGGCGCGGATGCTCGACAACATGCTGTTCCTGGCCCGCACCGATCCGGCCAGTGCCATGAGCCAGCGCCAGGAGCTGGACGCCGCCGACGAGATGCAGCGCATCGCCGACTACTTCGAAGGCCTGGCGGCGGACGCGGGCATCTGCATCGAGGCCCGCGGCAGCGGTGTGATCTGGGCCGAACCGATGCTGCTGCGCCGGGCCCTGGCCAACCTGTGCGCCAACGCGATCAAGTACGGCGCCGCGGATTCGACGGTGCGGGTCGAAGCCGCCGCCGGACCGGACGGCAGCCGCCTGCGGGTACGCAACCACGGCCCGACCATCCCGGCCGAACACCTGCCGCGGCTGTTCGAACGCTTCTACCGCGTCGACCAGTCCCGCCAGCGCTCGGCCCAGTCCAACGGCCTGGGCCTGTCCATCGTCGCCACCATCATGCAACTGCATCAAGGCCGCTACAGCGCCAGCAGCGCCGACGGCGAGACCTGCTTCGAACTCTTCTTCCCCGCCCGCCAAACGCCGTCCAGAGAACACCCCTGAACCCGCCGACATCCCCATCGCCTGTCCCACCGCCATCGCCGGCAAGCCGGCTCCCACAGGTTTTTGTGGTGTGCGCGGGTTCAGTATTCACCTTGGGCCCTGTGGGAGCTGCGGTGCGACGACTCGACTTGCCAGCGATGAGGCCAGCCCAGCCGACATCCCCGTCGCCTGACCCACCGCCATCGCCAGCAGGCTGGCTCCCACAGGGGACCCTGGGTGTTTGCAGGATCCAGGTACACCACAAAACCTGTGGGAGCTGGCTTGCCAGCGATGAGGCCGGCACTGCCGCCATCCCCATCACCTGACACTCCGCTACCGCTGCCCCACCAACGCCGACAGGTTGCGGGCCGTGCCGTTTACGGCAATGGCGATGACCATCAGCGTCGCGGCGACGCCAAAGGTCAGGTGCAAGCCTGCGGCAATCATCGCGGCCGGTGCCTGAGCCGGATCGCCGGCGACCCGGGCGAACACCGTCCCCATCGCCGCCGCCCCGGTGATCAGCCCCAGATTACGGGCCAGCCCCAGCATCGCCGACATCACCCCGCGCAGGTCCTGGCCGACGTCCGCCATCAGGGCGCTGCTGTTGGCCGCCTGAAACAGCGCATACCCGGCGGTGACCAACGCGATCGGCAGCAGATACCCCGGCAACCCAAGGCCCGTCGGCAACACCGCCAGCAACACACAGCCGCCGGCCATGGCCGCCAATCCGCCCGCCACCATGCGCCGCGTCCCGAAGCGATCCACCAGCCATCCCGCCGGCACGCCGCCGAGCGCCGCCACCAACGGCCCGACCGACAGCGCCAGGCCCACCGCCAGGCTGCCCAGCCCCAACCCTCGGCTCAGGTAGAACGGCCCCACCACCAGCGTCGTCATCATCACCGTCGCCACCAACGCCGTCATCGCCAGACCGGCAGCACGGCGCGGATCGGCAAACAGCGCCATGCGCATCAAAGGCGCCGCCGCACGCCGCTCGACTACGACAAACAGGCCCAGGCAGCAGGCTGATCGACAACAGCGCCACCGTGGCGCCCGGCGTTCCCGTGACGGTCATCGCCAACGCATACGCCGCCAGGGTCAGCGCCAGCGCCAACGTCCCGGCGTGGTCGAACCGCACCCGCTTCTCCACCCCCCGATCCGCCGGCAGGTGACGCCACACCAGCCAGCCGTTGAGCAGTCCCAACGGCACGTTGATCAGGAAGATCGACGGCCACCCCGTCTGCGCGATCAGCAGCCCGCCCAACGACGGCCCCAACGAAGTGCCGATGGCCGACATCGTGCCCAGCAGCCCCATCGCCCGGCCGGTCTGCGCCTTGGGCACCGCATCGCCCACCAGTGCCGCCGTCAGTGCCAGCATCACCGCCGCGCCGAGCCCCTGCACCGCCCGCGCCGCGATCAGCCACCCCAATCCGGGCGCCAGCGCGCAACACAACGACGCGGCGGTGAACAGGCCGATGCCGATCAGCATCAGGCGACGCCGCCCGATCAGGTCACCGAGGCGACCTGCGCTGACGATCAACGTGGTGATCGCCAGCAAGTAAGCGAGGACGACCCACTGCACCTGCGCGAACGCGGCGCCGAAGGCGGCCGCCAGCGTCGGCAGGCCGGCATTGGCGATGCTGGTGTCCAGGGACGGCATCAGCATGGACAGGGAAAGGCCGGTCAGGGCCCAGCGGGAGGAACGGTGTAAAGGCTGTGGGGACATGGCAGGCGCTCTTCGCGAAGGTCATGGGCGCAGCCTATGTCTGGACGAGACAAGGCGGAAGACGCATGCTTTGCACTCCATACCTGCATGAAACGCCATGTCATGAATGCACCGGACCTGAACCTGCTGATCACCCTCGACGTGCTGCTCAGCGAAGGCAGCGTCGCCCGCGCCGCCGAGCGGCTGCGCCTGAGCCCGTCGGCCATGAGCCGCGCCCTCGCCCGTCTGCGCGACACCACGGGCGATCCGTTGCTGGTGCGCGCAGGGCGCGGCCTGGTGCCGACGCCTCGGGCCGTGGCCCTGCGCGAACAGGTCGGCCGCCTGGTGCAGGAAGCCGAAGCGGTGCTGCGCCCCGTCCAGGCGCTGGATCTCGGCCAACTGCAACGCACCTTCACCCTGCGCAGCAGCGACGGTTTCGTCGAGACCTTCGCCGCCGCCCTGCTCGCCCTCATCGCGGCGCAGGCGCCCGGCGTGCGCCTGCGCTTTCTGCAGAAAGCCGACCAGGACAGCGCCCCCCTGCGCGAAGGACGGGTCGACCTGGAGACCGGGGTGGTCGGCACGCGCACCGACGACACCCTGCACAGCCGCATCCTGTTCGAGGACCGTTGGGTCGGTGTCGTGCGGGCGGGCCATCCGTTGGCGTCGGGCAAGGTCAGCGCCAAGCGTTTCGCCGCCGGCGCGCACGTCCATGTGTCGCGGCACGGGCGCGAGACCGGCCTGGTGGACGATGCGCTGCACGCCCAAGGGCTGGCGCGGGAGATCGTCACGCTGGTCGGCGGCTTTTCCGCCGCCCTGGCGCTGGTGCGCGACTCGGACCTGATCGCCACGGTGCCGGAGCGCCACACCGGCTCCCTGCGCGCAGGCCTGCACAGTTTCAGCCTGCCGGTGACGTTGCCGCCGCTGACCGTCTCGATGCTCTGGCACCCGCGGATGGACGCCGATCCCGCCCACCGTTGGCTGCGCGACTGCGTGCGCCAGGTCTGCGCCTAACGGGCGTCGCCGCCGGCGGGTTTGTAGAAGAGGAATTTCGCCGTCTCGGCGGTCTTGCGGTACTCGTTCGCCCAGCTCGGGTGAACGTTGCGGTCATGGAAATACAACGCGCCGTGGGTGCGATCCGTCAGCTGGCGGTTGAGGGCCTTGGCGGCGATCTCCTTGGCCAGCGCGTACTCGGCATCTTCCTTGACCTGGTCCGGCCTGCCGTCGCACCACCACGAGAACTGGCAGCTCTTGGTCTCCGACCCCTGCTTGACCACCTCGCAGACCGTGCCGGGAAACCCGTCGTGGCCGAGCCGGTTCATCACCACGCTGGCCACGCCTTCCATGTCGGCGGTGTCCTTGCCCTTGGCTTCCCAATAGATGCTGCGCGCCAGGCACGTAATGGGATCGTCCAACGGTGCCGCGCCCGCCGGATCGACCGCCTGCACTTCGGTCGGGGTGATGGCTTGCGACTTGGGCGCCGGCGCGGCGCTGACCTGGTCGGCGGCCTTTTCCTCCAGCACCTGGGCCTTGGCTTCGGCCTTTTCCTGGATCGGGGCTTGTTCGGCGGCCAACGCCGGGCCGCACGACAAGGTCAACGCAAGACAGACAACCACGCCTTTGAATCCCATGATCGACACTTCCGGCAGCGCCCGGTCCGGGCAATGTGTTGTGCGGCTGAGACACCCGGATTGCGGGGCTCTCGCAGAGTGTAGACGGCAAAATCCGAGGCCATGGGGCGCGGAAAAATCGCCGCCGCGAAGAAAAAGGCATTGCACCCACCGGGGCCCTTTCGCGCATGATGTGCGCACTCAGCCCAAGGGAGATTTCCATGCGCTTCATGCCATCCGCTCTGCGCCTTGCCGCGTTGTCCGTGGGCCTGGCGTTCGCCGCCTCGGCCATGGCCACCGACGAGTCGCAACTGGTCGAGTCGATCAACAGCTACCGCAGCCAGCCCCAGCGCTGCGGCACCCAGGCGTCCAGCGAACTGCCGCCGCTGTCGGCCGACCCGCGCCTGATCCTGCCGGCCAGCGGCGTCGTCGACCTGCAGCAGGCCATGGCCCGCGCCAGCTACCCGATGGTCAACGTGCAGGCGATCAGCCTCAACGGGCCGAGGGATGCGGCGGCGGCGATGAAGGCGATCCAGGAGAGTTTCTGCCAGGTGGTGCTGGATCCGCAGTTCGTCGATGTCGGCGTCAGCCGCAGCGACCGCGACTGGCGCATCACCCTGGCCCGGCCGTTGCTGTCCGCCCGCCTCGGCGACGGGCCAAGCGAAGGCCAGAAACTGCTGGAGCAACTCAACGCCGCCCGAGCCCAGCCGCGCCAGTGCGGCGGCCAAGCGTTCTCCGCCGCCGGGCCGCTGGCGTGGAATGCGGTGCTCGGCACCGTCGCCCAGGACCACAGCCGCGACATGGCCAACAAAAACTACTTCGACCACAAGGACCGCGACGGCCGCACGCCGGGCGACCGCGCCGAACTGGCGGGCTACGGCGGCCAGCAGGTGGGCGAGAACATCGCCGCCGGCCAAGACACCGTACAGAAAGTGGTGGCCGGCTGGCTCGCCAGCCCCGGCCATTGCGCCAACCTGATGAACCCGCAGTACCGCGAACTCGGCGCCGCCTACGCGGTGGACCCGAAGAGCGACGCGGGCATCTACTGGACCGCCCTGTTCGGCGCCGAGTGACGCCATCGCCAGCAGGCTGGCTCCCACAGGTTTCCTGGGCGCATTAAAAAACCGGAGCCAGGCTCCGGTCTTTTCTGCAGGGTCAGTGGGTCCTCATCCCCGCCGCATACATCAACAGCTTCAGCACGCTGGCCACCACCGCCAGCGAGGCGACGCTGCCCAGCCAGATCAGCAACAGCCAGCCCAGGCGCCGATGCCAGCGCTGCGGTTTCACGTCACGTCGCTCAATGGTAGCCATCGCCGATCCTCACTTTGCCGCGGAACACGTAGTAGCTCCAGAAGGTGTACATCAGGATCACCGGCAGGATGAACAGCGCGCCGATCAGGGCGAACAGTTGGCTGGTGGCCGGTGACGCCGCCGCCCACAGGCTGACCGACGGCGGGATGATGTTCGGCCAGATGCTCAGCGCCAGGCCGATGTAGCCCAGGAACATCAGCACCAGGGTGAACACGAACGGCCAATGGGTGTGACGCCGGCGCAGCGAGCGCAGCAGGCCGAACAGCGCCAGCAGCGCCAACACCACCAGCCCCGCGAACACCGTCAGGTGCGCATGGGTGAACCAGCGCCCCGCCAGTTCCGGATGCAGCTTGAGCGTCCACACGCCGATCACCACCACCATCGCCAGCAGCAGCCACGCCAGCGGACGGCTGTAGTGGCGCATCCGCGATTCGAGCATGCCTTCGGTCTTGACCAGCAACCACGTGCTGCCCAGCAGCGCATACGCCACCACCAGGCCGACGCCGCAGGCGAGCGGGAACGGTGCCAGCCAGTCGAGGCTGCCGCCGGCGAACTGACGGTCCACCACCGGGATCCCGGCCACGTAGGCGCCGATCACCACGCCCTGGGAGAACGTCGCCAGCAGCGAACCGCCGATGAACGCCAAGTCCCACAGATGCCGCTTCTCGGCCGGCGCCTTGAAGCGGAATTCGAACGCCACGCCCCGGAAGATCAGCCCCGCCAGCATGAACACCAGCGGCAGGTACAGCGCCTCCAGGATCACCCCGTAGGCCAGCGGGAACGCGCCGTACAACGCCGCCCCGCCCAGCACCAGCCAGGTTTCGTTGCCGTCCCACACCGGCGCGACGGTGTTCATCATCACGTCGCGCTCCTGCCCGTCCGGGATCATCGGGAACAGGATCCCGAGGCCCAGATCGAAGCCGTCCATGATCACGTACATCATCACCCCGAAGGCGATGATCACGCCCCAGATCAATGACAGGTCGATGCCTTGAATACCCATGTCTCAACGCTCCTTATTCAGTGGATCCGGCTGGCGGATTCGAGGTGGACGTTGGCGGCCGAAAGCGGCCGGCGCGGTGCCTGCTGGCTGTCGTCCTCAGGATCGTGGTCGTGGTGCGGCTGCGGGCCCTTGGCGACCAGTTTCATCATGTAGCCGATGCCCACGGTGAACACCGAGAAGTAGATGACCACGAACAGCGCCAGCGACGTGCTCATCTGCGCCACCGAGTGGTGCGACGCCGCGTCATGGGTGCGCAGCAGGCCGTACACCACCCACGGCTGACGCCCGACTTCGGTGGTGATCCAGCCGGCCAGCAGCGCGACCAGACCGCTCGGCCCCATCAGCAGCACCAGGCGCTGGAAGCCTCGGTGGCGGTAAACCGCGCCCTTGCGCCGCAGCGCAAAGCCGAGCACGCCGACCAGGATCATCAACATGCCCAGCCCGGCCATGACCCGGAAGCTCCAGAAGATGACGGTCGAGTTCGGCCGGTCTTCCTTGGGGAAGCTCTTGAGCGCCGGGATCTGCTTGTCGAGGCTGTGGGTCAGGATCAGGCTGCCGAGGTACGGGATCTCCAGCGCGTATTGGGTCTTCTCCGCCTGCATGTCCGGGATGCCGAACAGCACCAGCGGGGTCGGCTCGTTGCCGTGGTTTTCCCAGTGGCCCTCGATGGCGGCGATCTTCGCCGGCTGGTGCTCCAGGGTGTTCAGGCCATGGGCGTCACCGACCACCGCCTGGATCGGCGCGACGATCAGCGCCATCCACAGCGCCATGGAAAACATCTTGCGCACTTGTCGGGTGTCGTTGCCCCGCAGCAGGTGCCAGGCCGCCGACGCACCGACGAAGAACGCCGTGGCGACGAACGCGGCGATGGCCATGTGCGCCAGGCGGAACGGGAACGACGGGTTGAACACGATGGCCAGCCAGTCCAGCGGCATCACCCGCCCGTCCACCACCGAGAAGCCCTGCGGGGTCTGCATCCAGCTGTTGGACGCGAGGATCCAGAAGGTCGAGATCAGCGTGCCGATGGCGACCATCACCGTGGCGAAGAAGTGCAGCCCCCGGCCCACGCGGTTCCAGCCGAACAGCATCACGCCGAGGAACCCGGCCTCAAGGAAGAACGCCGTGAGCACCTCATAGGTGAGCAACGGCCCGGTGACGCTCCCGGCGAAGTCCGAGAAGCCGCTCCAGTTGGTGCCGAACTGGTACGCCATGACCAGGCCGGACACCACGCCCATGCCGAAGTTGACGGCGAAGATCTTCGACCAGAAATGGTACAGGTCGCGGTAGGTGTCGTTGCCGGTCTTGAGCCACAGGCCTTCGAGCACCGCCAGGAAGCTCGCCAGGCCGATGGTGATCGCCGGGAAAATGATGTGGAACGAAACCGTGAACGCGAATTGAATCCGCGCCAGGTCCAGTGCCTCCAGGTTGAACATGATGATGTCCTCATCAAGGCTGAAAAGCGGCGGCACACGGCCGGGCCACCGCCAGGCGCGAACGCCTGCAGCCAGTCGAATTGCGAAAGGGTCGGATCGCTTCGGGCGGTTACGCCACCGACGACGGAATCAGGTTGCTCGCCTCGGCCGCCTCAAGGCGGATCGCCACGAACTTGGACGTCGGCGTGTAGGTGCGGTCGCCGTAGCTTTCCAGCGGCACCAACGGGTTGGTCTCCGGGTAGTACGCGGCGGCCTGCCCTGCGGGGATGTCGTAGGCGATCAGGGTGAAACCGCTGACCCGCCGCTCGCGCTCGTCGTCCCACAGCGCCACCAGGTCGACCTTCTGCCCCGGTTCGAACCCGAGCCGGCGGATGTCCTGCTCGTTGGCGAACACCACGTCGCGCATGCCGTACACCCCGCGGTAGCGGTCGTCGAGCCCGTACAGGGTGGTGTTGTACTGATCGTGGGAGCGCATGGTCTGCAGGATCAGGTGCGGCTTGACCGGCAGGTTGCGCACGCCTTCGCTGATCAGGTGCTCGGGCAGCACGCACGGAGTGAACTGGGCCTTGCCGCTGGCGGTGTTCCAGACCCGGTCGGAGGCATCGTTGCCCAGATGGAAGCCGCCGGGGGTCAGCAGTTTTTCGTTGAACCGCTCGAAGCCCGGAATCACGTCGGCGATCAGGTCGCGGATGCGCCCGTAGTCGCCCACCGCCCATTCCCAGTCGATGGGGTGCTTGCCCAGGGTCGCGGCGGCGATGCCGGCGATGATCGCCGGTTCCGATTTCAGGTGCGGCGACTTGGGTTTGAGCTGGCCGAACGACAGGTGCACCATGCTGAAGGTGTCCTCCACGGTCACGCCTTGGGGGCCTTCGGCCTGGACGTCGATGTCGGTGCGGCCCAGGCACGGCAGGATCAGCGCGTCGCGGCCGGTCACCAGATGGCTGCGGTTGAGCTTGGTGGAGATGTGCACGGTCAGGTCGCAGTTGCGCATCGCCGCGTGGGTGCGCGGGGTGTCCGGGGTGGCTTGGGCGAAGTTGCCGCCCAGGCCGATGAAGACCTTGGCTTCGCCCCGTTCCATGGCGCCGATGGCCATGACGGTGTTGTGCCCGTGCAGGCGCGGCACCTTGAACTTGAAGCGTTTCTCCAGGGCATCCATCAGATCCTTGGGCGCCAGTTCGTTGATGCCCATGGTGCGGTCGCCCTGCACGTTGCTGTGCCCGCGCACCGGCGACAGCCCGGCGCCCGGACGGCCGACGTTGCCGCGCAGCAGTTGCAGGTTGATGACCTCCTGCAGGGTCGGTACCGAATGCACGTGCTGGGTCAGGCCCATGGCCCAGCACATGATCACGCTCTTGGCCCGGGCGTACATGCGCGCGGCCAGTTCGATGTCGGCCAGGGTCAGGCCGGACTGCTCGACGATGTGTTCCCAGGAGGTGGCGTCGACCTGGGCCAGGTAACTGTCGAGGCCCGAGGTGTGGTTGGCGATGAAGGCGCGGTCGAACACCGGCTCGCCGCCGGTGGCCAGGGCTTCGCGCTCCCATTGCAGGAGAAACTTGACCATGCCGCGGAACACCGCCATGTCGCCGCCCAGGGCCGGACGGAAGTACGCGGTGTTGGTCGCTTCCCAGCCGTTGCTGAGCATTTCGATGGGGTTCTGCGGGTTCTGGAAACGCTCCAGGCCACGCTCCTTGAGCGGGTTGAAGCACACCACCTGGGCGCCGCGCTTGACCGCTTCGCGCAGCGGTTCGAGCATGCGCGGGTGGTTGGTGCCGGGGTTCTGGCCGATCACGAAAATCGCGTCGGCGTGGTGCAGGTCCTCATACACCACCGTGCCTTTGCCCACGCCCAGGCTTTCGATCATGCTCACGGCGCTGGCCTCGTGGCACATGTTCGAGCAGTCCGGGAAGTTGTTGGTGCCGTAGGCGCGGACGAACAGTTGGTACAGGAACGCCGCCTCGTTGCTGGCCCGGCCCGAGGTGTAGAACTCGGCCTCATTGGGCGACTTCAGGCCCTTGAGGTGGCGGGCGATCAGGGCGAAGGCTTCCTCCCAGGTGGTTTCCACGTAGCGGTCGATCCGTGCGTCGTAGCGCATCGGGTGGGTCAGCCGGCCCTGGTATTCGAGCCAGTAGTCGCTCTGCTCGGCCAGGGTCGAGACCGTGTACTTGTTGAAGAACGCCGGGTCCACCAGGCGCCCGGTGGCTTCCCAGTTCACGGCCTTGGCGCCGTTCTCGCAGAACTTCAGCAGGCCGGCGCCGGGCGCCTCGCCCCACGCGCAGCCCGGGCAGTCGAAGCCGCCGTTCTGGTTGGTCTTGAGCATGGCGCGGATGTTCTTCAGGGCGTTTTCACTGCCCAGCCAGTTCTTGGTGAGGCTGATCACCGCCCCCCATCCTGCAGCGGCGCCCTTGTAGGGTTTGTAGCGGTCGACTTGTGACATGGGACTTCTCCATGACGGTGCACACAGGCTAGAACCTGATCTCGGTTGAACGGCGACGACTGTCTTTGAACTAAAACGCCGTCGTTTCATTTGCCGGGCCAAGGATAGGAACGAGGGCAAAACATTGTCTAATCGCTATTAACGACCACCTTATCGAAACCATCTATCACGACGAAAAACCCTTTATTCATAGGCATTTGCAGAACTAACGAAACATCAGGACGGCAAAAAAAGTTCATCATCGACAGCATCAATCAGTCGTTCATTAAGAGTGATTGGACGTGTTTAAAAGTTGCCCATAACCTGCGCCGACTCCCGCCGTTTTCCGCGGCGTCACCCAAGCGAGGCTGTCATGTCAGAGCGCGTCTTGATCGATGGTTTCAACCGCCGCGTCGACTACCTGCGTCTGTCGGTCACCGACCGCTGCGACTTCCGCTGCGTGTATTGCATGGCCGAGGACATGCAGTTCCTGCCGCGCCAACGGGTGCTGACCCTGGAAGAGATCTTTCAGGTGGCGCAAAGCTTCGTGAAGCTGGGCACCCGCAAGATCCGCCTCACCGGCGGCGAACCTTTGATCCGCCCCGGCGCGGTCAAGCTGTGCGAGCAGATCGCCGCCCTGCCCGGCCTGCGCGAGCTGTGCCTGACCACCAACGGCTCGCAGCTGGGCAAGCTCGCCGCGCCGCTGTTCGACGCCGGGGTCAAGCGCCTGAACGTCAGCCTCGACAGCCTCGACGCGGACCGTTTCAAGCAGCTGACCCGCACCGGCGACCTGGCCCAGGTGATCAATGGCATCGATGCCGCGCGCAAGGCCGGATTCACCCGCACTAAACTCAACTGCGTGGTGATGCAGGGCCGCAACGACCATGAGATCAACGATCTGGTGCGTTTCGCCATCGACCGGGAGCTGGACATTTCCTTCATCGAGGAAATGCCCCTGGGCGCCATCAGCGAACACAGCCGCGCCGAGTCGTTCTTCTCCAGCAGCCAGGTGCGCGAGCGGATCGCCGAACGCTACACCCTGATCGATTCGGCCGAGTCCACCCAGGGCCCGTCGCGCTACTGGCGCCTGGCCGAGGCGCCGCAGATCCGGCTGGGGTTCATCTCGCCCCACAGCCACAACTTCTGCGGCACCTGCAACCGGGTACGGATGACGGTGGAAGGCCGCCTGCTGCTGTGCCTGGGCAACGAACATTCGGTGGACCTGAAAGCGGTGCTGCGGGCCCACCCGGGGCAACCGGAACGGCTGGAGAAGGCGATCATCGAGGCGATGAAGCTCAAGCCCTACCGCCATAATTTCGAAGTGAACGACGACGTCCAGGTCGTGCGCTTCATGAACATGACCGGCGGCTGACCCGCCACCCCTTCAAGGCAGACGTGCATGATCATCCGACCCAAGGTCAACCAGTTCGCCATCCTCTTCACCCTCAAGGGGTCGATCGCCAAACGCATCGCGATGCGCGCACTGATGGTCACGCTGCTGGCGTCGGCCATCGTGCTGGTGGAAATCCTGCACCCGAGCAACTTCACCAAGGTCAACGCCACGCCGTTCACCTTACTCGGGCTGTCGCTGTCGATCTTCATGAACTTTCGCAACAACGCCTGCTACGACCGCTGGTACGAGGCGCGCAAGGCCTGGGGCGAGGTGATCGTGCACGTCCGCTCGGTGATCCGCGAGACCCACGTCATCCGCGAGTCCGCCGAGCGCCGCTCGCTGCTGCGCAACCTCTGCGGCTTCGCCCATGCGCTCAATGCGCGGCTGCGCCGGGAAGACGAAGCGGCGGCCAGCGCCGATTGGGTCACGCCCAAACCCGATGCGCAGGTGCCGGACTACAGCGGGCGGATCCTGCAGCAGATCGGCCAGCAATGCTCGGACCTGCATCAAAGCGGTGCGCTGAGCGAGTGGCGCTACATGCTGCTGGCCAACCACCTGACCAGCCTCACCCAGGCGCAGGCGGTGTGCGAGCGGATCAAGAACACGCCGCTGCCCTTCCCCTACACCTTGCTGCTGCACCGCACGATCTACCTGTTCTGCATCCTGCTGCCGTTCGCCATGGCCGAGCCGCTGGGCTGGCTGACGCCGTTGTTCACCGCCATCGTCAGCTACACCTTCTTCGGCCTGGACGCCATCGCCGACGAACTGGAAGACCCCTTCGGCCGCGACGAGAACGACCTGCCGACCGATGCGCTGGTACGCAACATCGAGCGCGACATCCTCTCGGAACTCGGCGCCGCGCAACTGCCGCCGGCGCTCACGCCGGTGGACTATGTCCTGAGCTGATCGACTCGCGCCTGCCCTTCGGTGCCTTCTCTGACGTCATCGCCAGCGAGGGCTCGCGCAGGACCCGACATTGATCCGCACAGCGCATCAATCCATGCCAACAATGCAATTAACAGATCGATCCTGCTGCGCCACTATCCGCCCCAATAAAAACCGTGCGCCGCCCTCCCGTCGCGCACGTCATAAAAGCGGTGGAGTACTTTTCTATGACAGCCTCAATCCCACACGGCGGCTCGCGGGCCGGCGCCATTTTCCGGGTCACCTCGGGCAACTTCCTCGAACAGTTCGACTTCTTCCTGTTCGGCTTCTACGCCACGCAGATCGCGGCGGTGTTCTTTCCGGCGAGCAGTGAGTTCGCCTCCCTGATGATGACCTTCGCGGTGTTCGGCGCAGGCTTTCTGATGCGTCCGCTGGGGGCCATCGTGCTCGGTGCGTACATCGACGACGTGGGCCGGCGCAAAGGCCTGATCGTCACCCTGTCGATCATGGCCAGCGGCACGATCCTGATCGTGCTGGTGCCCGGCTACGAGACCATCGGCCTGTTCGCCCCGGCGCTGGTGCTGATCGGGCGCCTGCTGCAGGGCTTCTCCGCCGGTGCGGAGCTGGGCGGCGTGTCGGTGTACCTGGCGGAGATCGCCACACCGGGCAACCGCGGCTTCTTCACCGCCTGGCAGTCGGCCAGCCAGCAGGTGGCGATCGTCGTCGCGGCGGCGCTGGGCTATGCGCTGAACCAATGGATGGCGCCGCAGGCGATCGCCGACTGGGGCTGGCGGATTCCGTTCTTCGTCGGCTGCATGATCGTGCCGTTCATCTTCCTGCTGCGGCGCAACCTGGCGGAGACCGAAGAGTTCGCCGCACGCAAGCACCGCCCGAACATGGGCGAAGTGTTCCGCACCCTGGGTCGCAACTGGACCGTGGTGCTGGGCGGCATGCTGATGGTGGCCCTGACCACCACCGCGTTCTACCTGATCACCGTGTACGCGCCGACCTTCGGCAAGACCGTGCTGCACCTGAGCACCTCCGACGCGCTGCTGGTGACCTTGCTGGTGGGTGTGTCGAACTTCTGCTGGCTGCCGGTCGGCGGCGCGCTGTCGGACCGCATCGGCCGGCGTCCGGTGCTGATCGCCATGGCGTTGCTGGCCCTGGCCACCACCTACCCGGCGCTGTCGTTCCTGGTGCAGGCACCGAGCTTCAGCCACATGCTGCTGGCGCTGCTGTGGCTGTCGTTCATCTACGGCCTGTACAACGGCGCGATGATCCCGGCGCTCACCGAAATCATGCCGGTGGAAGTACGGGTGGCGGGCTTCTCGCTGGCCTACAGCCTGGCGACGGCGGTGTTCGGCGGCTTCACCCCGGCGATGTCGACGTTCCTGATCGAATACACCGGCGACAAGGCCGCACCCGGTTACTGGATGAGCGTCGGCGCACTGTGCGCGCTGTGCGCGACGCTGTACCTGTACCGCCGTGCCGGCGGCCGTCTGCAACCGGTCGCGGCGTAAGGAGCCTGCCATGAAAAAATTGATCAGCCTCACCGCCCTCGCCCTGTTCGCCATCAGCGCGTGGGCCCAGGCCGAAGAGCTGCGGGTGATGACCTCCGGCGGCTTCACCGCGGCCTACAAGATCCTCGGCCCGAAGTTCGCCGCCAGCAGCGGCAACACCCTCGACACGGTCCTCGGCCCGTCGATGGGCAAGGCGCCGGAAGCGATCCCCAACCGACTCGCCCGTGGCGAGCAGGCCGACGTGGTGATCATGGTCGGCTACGCCCTCGACGACCTGATCAAGCAAGGCAAGGTCGACCCCGCCTCGCGGGTGGAACTGGCAGACTCGCGGATCGGCCTGGTGGTGCGCGAAGGCGCGCCGAAGCCGGACATCGGCAGCGTCGAAGGCCTGAAGAAAACCCTGCTGGACGCGCACTCGGTGGCCTACTCCGACAGCGCCAGCGGCGTGTACATCGAGCAGCAGCTGTTCAAGAAACTGGGCATCGAAGATCAGTTGAAGCCCAAGGCCAAGATGATCCCGAAAATCCCGGTGGGCTCGGTGGTCGCCAGCGGCGATTACCAGTTGGGCTTCCAGCAGGTCAGCGAACTGCTGCCGGTGCCGGGGGTGAGTTTCGTGGCGAAGATCCCGGAAGCGGTGCAGTCGGTGACCCGTTTCGCCGCCGGCATCCCGGTGGGCGCGCAGCACCCGCAGGAAGCCAAGGCGCTGCTCGCCTACCTCGCCGCACCGGCCGCCCAGGCCGACGTGCAGGCCACCGGGCTGGACTCGGTCAAGCGCTGACCGGCTGCACCTTCATCTCCACCACCAGCCGTTCCAGCTCCAACGCCGCCGGGGTCAGGGTGCGACCCCGGCGCTTGATGATGCCGACGCTGCGCATCACCTGCGGCTCGGTCAGCGGGATCCGCGTGAGGATCGGATGGTCCGCCGCCGGCATCGCCATCAACGGCACCGCCGCCACCCCCAGCCCCGCCTCCACCAGACCGATCATGGTCGTCACGTGCCGCGTTTCGCAGATGCTCGGGCGCTGCGGCACCACGTGGGTCAACGCCTGGTCCAACAGAAACCGGTTGCCCGAGGTCTTGTCCAGCGAGATGTAGTCCTGGCGGTAGAACTCGTCCCAGGTCACGCTGCTGCGCCCGGCCAACGGATGGTCGCGGCGGCAGGCCACCACGTAGCTTTCCTGCACCAACGGCTCGAAATCCACCCCCGCCTCCTGGGTGCCCATGAAACTCAGCCCGAAGTCCGCCTCGCCATTGACCACCGCGCTGAGCACGTCGTGGGCGCTGGAGTCGAGCACCTTGACCTTGATCCTCGGGAACTGCCGGTGATAGCGGGCCACCACCCGGGGCATGAAGTAGTACGCCGCCGACGGCACGCACGCCACGGTGACGTGGCCCAGGCGGGTCGAGGCCACTTCGCTGATGCCCAGCAGCGCCACGTCCAGGTCGTCCAGCAGGCGCTCGACGCTGGGCATGAAACCGCGCCCGGCCTGGGTCAGGCTGACCTTGCGCGTGGTGCGTTCGAACAGCTTCACGCCGAGGGCGTCTTCGAGCTTTTCGATCCGCCGGCTCAGGGCCGGCTGCGACAGGCGCACGGTGTCGGCGGCCTTGCGGAAACTGCCCTGCTCGACCACGGCGCGAAAGGCTTGGAGGTCGTTGAGGTCGAAGTTGATGGCCATGGCGGGACTCGGGCTGGATTGATTCGCGGAGGCTATGAATGTTACCAATTGATGCAAATCATTACAGCAGCGGACACCCTACCGGCCCGCCGTCGACAGCTGCCGCTCGATGGCGGCCAGGTTGCGTCGGCGTATCCAGCCGCTGGCCAGACGGATCGCCAGCCAATAAGGCGTGAACAGCAGGCGGGTGCGGGTGTTGGGGCAATGCACGAAGGTCTCGGTGCGCAGCGTGCGGGCGCCTTGCCCTTGCTCGATGACCTGGAAACGCAGCACCAGCCGGGCGATGCGCGGGTCGTCCAGCGCCGTGAACGCCTGCGCATCCGGGACGCGGTTCACGTTCAGGTCCGGGCGCCAGAAACGCCCCGCCAGGCCCATGGACACTTCGTCCGGAGTGCGTTGCAGCGGCGTGAACGAATCAAAGCCGAACGGCGCGCCGGCCGGCTGCGTGCGCCGGTTGCCCAGCATCCTCAGCAGTTTCGCCGGCAGCTCGCGCAGCGACAGCAGCGCGTTGACGACGCGGTCCTCGCGCATGTCGAAGGCGCAGACCGCGTCGATGATGCGCTCCGGTGACGCCAGGATCGTGCCCGACTCATGGCATTCATAGAATTGGAACGTCGGCAGAAACGGCGAAGGCGAAATCCAGGGCGCAACGGCCCGGCTCGGGATGATGCCCAGTGCCGTCCAGAATGTCGGGTTCATGAAAACTCCCTTGAGGGGCAAACGAGCGGGTGTGACGGTGCCCCTGAAAACCCAGGGCACCGCCACGCCGCACAGACAGCTTAGGCTTGCGCACGCACCTCTGCGTCCGCCGGTTCAGCCTTTTCCGGCACGAAGCACGGCGCCACGGCACGGGTCTGGCGAAGGTCGACCTTCATCGCGCCCCACGACAGCCCGGCGCCGAAGCCGCACAGCACGACGTGCTGCGCCTGCGGCGTGCCGACGGCGGCATGCCGCGACAGGACGATCGGGATGGACGTGGAGCTGGTGTTGCCGACGCCGTCGATGTCCACCGGCATTTTCTCCGGGGCGACGCCGATCATCCGGCGCAGGTAATTGAGCATGAAGCCGTTCGCCTGGTGCAGCACCAGCAGGTCGAGCGTCTCAGGGCTCAGCCCCGTGTCGTCCAGCAGCGCCTTGACGGTCTGCGGCACCCGGGCGAGCGCGAAGTTCATCACCGCCGTGCCGTCCATCTGCAGGCAGCGGATGCTTGCGCAGGCCTGGCTGTCCGCGTCCCGGGTGTAGGCGATGTCCGAGGCCAGGGCCTCGCGGCCGCTGCCGTCGGTGCCGCAGACGAACTCGAACGAACTGTCACCCGCCTCCAGCAACGTGGCGGACGCCGCGTCGCCGAACAGCATTTTCACGTGCCGGTCACGCTCGTCGAGAATCCGCGTGGTCACGTCGCCCGTGCACAGCAGGATCCTTTTGCAGGCCCCGGCCGAGATCAGCGCCCCCGCTTGCACCAGCGCGCTGACATAGCCGGAACAGCCGGCGGTCACGTTGATGACCAGGCAATGCTGCGGCAGGCCCAGTGCCTGCTGGACGATGTAGCCGACCCCCGGCGCCCAGGAATCCGGCGTCTGGGTCACCACGATCAGCCCGTCGATGTCGTCGGCGGCGCACAGCCCTTGATCGAGCAGGTGGCGGCACGCGGCGATCACCAGATCGGACGTGTGCAGGGTCTGGGTCTCCCTGACCGACTCGATGCCCGTGCTTTTCGCGATGCGGGCGACTTCCTTGGCGCCGAACAGCTCGGCGAAGCCGTCCAGCCCCACGCTGCGTTCGGGCAGCGCGGCCGTGACCGCGCGCACCGCAACCCCGGAAATGGTGTGCATGGTCAGGCCACTCCTTTCACTTTCCCGGCGGCCAGGTCGAAGATGTCCTGCACCGTCACCACGCCTTCGATCTCTTCGCCGGAGATGGTCGTGCCGGTGGTTTCGAACACCAGCGCCACAATCGAGATGCGCGCCATCGAGTCCCAGAAGTCGCTGCTTTCCAGCAAGGTGTCGCCCTTCAGTTCGTCCAGGGGGATGGACAGGATGTCGGCGATGCTTGCGCGCATTTTTTCCATGTCAGCCATGTGTCATTTCCTTATCGTTTGATGGCAATCGGGGCTCACGACCCGCTGAGGACGCCGGGATGGCGCATTTTCTTGAAACGGCTGGTGATCAGCGGCGTATCGCTGACGGACACCACCCTGGGCAATTGTTCCGGCGCCAGCACGCCGCGGACCTTGGCGTACAGCACGGCCTTGAAGTCCTCTAGCGCCTGGGGCGCCAGCAAGGTGAAGCGCGCCGCGACGATCTGGCCGAGCAACGGGTTGGGCTGGCCGTACACGACCACGTCGGACACGTTGTCGACGCCCATCAATACGCTCTCGACGTGCGCCGGGAACACCTTCTTGCCGCCGACGTTGATCACGTCCACCGCCCGCCCGGAAACCCGGAAAAACCCCTCGTGCTCATCCGTCAGGTCGTGGGTGATCAGGTAGCCGTCGTCCGTCAGGTCGCCGGGGCCGGTCAGGTAGCCGAGCATGTTGGTCGGCCCGCGCACCTGCAGAATCCCGTCGACGACCCGCAGGCGGTAGGCCGGATCCTCGATCTTCATCCAGGCGCTGTCGCCGGCCTTGACGTCGCACGGCAGCACGCCGATTTCCGACATGCCGTAGAGCTGGCGCAGTTTCACGTCCGGCAGCAGGTTGGCGATGCGCTGGATGGCTTCAGGGGAGCTCGGCTCGGAACCGAAGTAGATGCGTTGCAGGCTGCGGGTGTCCCACTTCTGGAACACGCCGGTGATCGTCGCCAGGTTCAGCAGCGTCGGCGACACGTGCAGCGTCTGCACCTGGAACGACTCGACGCAGCGGCCGACCTCCTGGGGCGAACGCTCCTTCGGCAGCACCAGGGTGCCGTGGGTCGCCAGCGCCTGCAGCACGGTGACCAGCCCGCCGATGTGGTCGAACAGCAGGAACGCCAGGATGGCGCCGCACCGCTCGGCATTCATGTAGCGGTCGAAGAACGGTGCCACACCGTGCACCACGCCTTTGGCGGGCCCGGTGGAGCCCGACGAAAACACGATGAAGCCGGCCTCGCGGCGCGCCAGCAGGCCTTCGACGGTCGCCGGCAGCGCACGTGCTTCATGGGCCGCGAACGCGAAGCCTTGGGAACCGCCGCCCGTCACGGTGAACCGCGCGCCCGACGCTTCGGCCAGGTGCGCCAACTGCTCGTCGGCCTTGGGCACCGACAGCGCGACCACGTTGTTGCGCAGCCACAGCGCGAACAGCATGCAGACGCTGTCGAAGCTGTAGTTGTCCACCAGCAGGACGCAGGCGTCGCTGATGCCGCGGGACGCGAGTTCCTCGCCATAGGCGTGGATCCGCTCATGCAGTTGGGCGTAGGAGAAACGGCCCTCGTCGCTGACGATGGCCGGCTTGTCCGCGCCGTCTTTCAGGTGATTCAGAAACTCGACAACTTGCATATCCACCTCTCGATAAAAGTGCGGTCGCCGGATCAGCTCGCTTGGGCTTCAAGCGCAGGCGACAGGCGGCTCATGACGTAGGCGGCCAGCGTGCCGAGCGTGGCGAACGGCGTGGCGGTCGGCGGCAGGTCGGAGGTGTCGGCGAGGTGGACCTCGACGCCGAACCGGCTGCGGATCTGCTCTTCGGTGTCGACGATGATCGACACCAGGGTCATGGAGTCGATGGTGCCTTCGATGCCATACAGCGGGCTGTCCTCGCCCCGGGACAGATCGATGGGCTCGGGCAGCAGCAGGTCCTGTTGCCGCACGACGGCTTCGACGAGGGTTTTGACGGTGTTCAGCATTCCAACATTCCTTTATTGGGGGTGCGCGTTCAGGGGTTCGTCAGGCTTGGGGCAACGGTTCCCGGGTTTTCTCGTGATGGGCCAGCACCGTGCGCATGTCGACGAACTCGCCGCTCTTCACCCCGTAGTCGGCGGGCGCGGCGATCACGTTGCGGATGTCCTCGGCGCGCTGGGCGGCGGAGACCATGTAACCGGGCACCAGGGCCCGTTGCTGCAGGGACAGCAGCTCCGGAAACTGCGCCGTCCGCTCGCTGAAGCTCACCTGCCGGGACAGCCCGGTGTTGACGTTGCACAGGCCCAGCACGGCGAAGAAGATCTCCGGGTTCTCTTGCGCATAGACACCGCCCAGCGCCTTGAGCGCCGCCTTCGACAGGCTGTAGGTCAGCGTGCCCGCACGGAAGCGCACCCCCGCCATCGACGCCGACAGCACGCAGGTGGCCGGCCGATGGGGCGAAGCCAGGACCAGGTCCAGAATGGCCTTGTTCGCCAGCACGTTGACGTTGAGCACGTGCTGCACCTCCTCCAGCGAAAACGCCTCGGCGCGAGCCGGCACGTTGCCGCTGACGCCGGCGTTGAGGAACAGCACGTCGACGCCCTGGCTCAGGATCTCGGCGAACGGCCCCTTGAACAGCTCGCCGATGTCGCCGGTCTTTGAGAGGTCGAACGGCCGGAACCGGAAATTCGGGTGGTTCATGAACCGGTACGGTTCGCGCCGGGCGGTGCCGAAGACGGTGCAGCCGTCCTGCAGGAGCCGCTCCACCAGCGCCTCGCCGATGCCGCTGCTCACGCCGGTGATGAACACCCGCTTGCCCGGCGTCCGGGCCGGGTCGCGCTCTGGCCGGCCCATCAGAATTTCCCGGCCGAGAAACCGCCGTCCACCGGCATCACAGTGCCGGTGACGAACGAGGCCGAGTCGCTGAGCAGCCACAGGATCGCGGCGGAAATCTCGCTGGCGGCGGCGAACCGTTTCATCACCGTGACCTGCAGTTTGTGCTTGGTGGATTCGGGGTTGGCCTTCAGGCGCTCTTCCGAGTTCATGCCGCCCATGGTCGGGCCGGGGCACACCGCGTTGACGCGCACCGAATGGCGCTCCGGCAGGGATTCCTCGGCGGACTCGATGGCGCACACCTGGGTCAGCATGTTCAGGGCGGCCTTGCTGGTGGAGTAGGCGCTTTGCTTGGCCACGCCGAGCAGGCCGGCGCAGGACGACACGTTGACGATCGCGCCGCCGGCGTGTTTCGAGATCAGGTTGGTCTCGTGCTTGAGCAGCAGCAGCGGGCCCAGCAGGTTGATCTCCAGCACGCGTTTCCAGTCGGCGAAGTCCATCTCGCGGATCGGCGCATGCTTGGAGGTCACGCCGGCGTTGTTCACCGCCAGGTCCAGCCGCCCGTGCCGGTCGTGGATGACGCGGAACAGCTCGGCCACGGAGGCTTCGTCGGTGACGTCGCTCTTGATGAAGGTGCAGTTGTCGCCCAGGCGGCTTTGCGCGGTCAGGCCGTCGTCCTCGTTGCGGCCGGTGATGTAGCAGATGCAGCCGGCTTCGACGAGTTTCTGGCTGACGTCGAAACCGATGCCGCGGGTGCCGCCGACAACCAGGGCGATTTTTCCGGTGAAGTTCATTTCAGGCTTTCCTCATAGTGCAATTGCAGTTTTTCCGGCCGCCGGTAATCCGGGTTGACGCAGCAGTACACCCGCTCGGCCATGGGATCCTTTTTGTCGCGAAAGCAAAACGCATCGCCCCGGCAGCGCGTGACCTCGGCGTCGCGGCCGGCCAGTTCCTTGGCGACGAAACGGTTGTCGGCCAGCATGGCGCGGCCGAACCCGATGAAGTCGGCGTCGCCGCAGCCGATGATTTCGTTGGCCTGGGCCACGCCGCTGACCGAGCCGGTGAAGCCCATCGGGATGCGCACGAACCCCTTGAGGTAGCGGCAGCCTTCGCGAGACATCGCCAGCGCCTTGTCCTTGTTCTTGAAGAAGAACGGAAAGGTCTCGCTGACGCCGGTGGAACAGGTGATGGCCGCCACCCCGGCGGCCTCCAGGGCGACCACCACATCGCCCAGCAGCACGGCCTGCTGCCCGTCCTCGCCCAGGCCGTCGTCGATGCCCAGGCGGACGGTGACCGGCACCCGGTCGCCGGTGGCCCGGCGGATGCCGTCGACGATGGCCAGCAGCAGCCGGGCGCGCTTGAGCGGGCTGCCGCCCCACTCGTCCTCGCGGCGGTTGGTGCGGGGCGACAGGAAGCTGCTGACCAGGTAACCGTTCGAGGCCTGGATCTGGATCAGCGCGGCGCCGGCCTGCTGGGCGTGCAGCGCAGCGGCGGCGAACTGGTCGATGCAGCGCAGGATCTGCGTGTGCGTCATCGCCACCGCCCGCGCCTCGGGAAACGCCTTGAGGATGGCGGGGGACGCGATGCCGCTGGGCGTCAGGATCTCGCCCTGCGCCGACGGCAACGCCTGCGGTCCGTAGTGCTGCAGCTGCACGCCCAGCGGAAAGTCGCGCTGGCGGGCCGCCTCGAACAGCGGGCGCAGGGCCTCGGCGTGGGCCGGCGACGTCAGCCGCAGGCCACGGCCGTTGTAGCGCGCCTCGGCGTCCACGCTGGCGTTGCCCAGGAAACCGAAGCCGCTGCCGCCGTACATCAGCGACTGGTAGACCTTGAAGAATTCCGGCCGGGGAAAGCCGTTCCCGTCGCACAGGTCCATGCCCAGCGACGAAAAGTACAGTCGATTCTTCGCGACCGCCTGCGCGCCGAAATGCAGGGCCACGGTGGCGGGCATCGGTTTGCCGGTGGTCACGGTCATTGCCTCAGCGCCCCGAGGGCCGCCTCGTCCAGGTGAACGAAGCCGCGCTTGATCATGTCGCTGAGGACCTGCAGGTCGTTGAAGCCCAACGTCGGGAATTCCCACGAGGTGTACTTGCCCTCGCCGACGCTGCGCACGGCGCTGGAGAACTCGAACTTGCCCTCGTAGCCGAGGTGCAGCGTGACGGCATCGATGAACCCGACCTCCGGCGTCGTCGTCACGCAGCCGTCCTTGCCCAGGCCCACCAGCAGCACGTCTGCCTTGCGGCCCTGGCTGTCGCTGAGGGTGCAGGTCAGCTTCGACTGGTGGATCGGCGTGAACCAATCGCTGGCGTGGATGAAGATGTTGCGGGTCTTCTCGAACAGGCGCATGTCGATGACGGTCGCCTTGGTGTCGATCGTGGCGAACAGGGTCTGGCGCTGATAGAACGAGACCCGGAAGAAGATCTTCTTCGGCGATTCGGCGTCGGTCGGGGTCATGTTGTCGACCACCAGCTCGATGGGGTACATCAGCTCGGCGTAGGCGAAGAAACTCGCGTTCAGCTCGTTGACGCTGACGGTGACATCACCCCGTGCATGGCCGGTGTGGTGGTAGAGGTGGTGATAGACCGCTTGGCGCGCCGCCTCGATGAACATCGTGCCGGGCACGTGCTCGTGGGACTTGCGGTAGAAGAAGTAGTTGTCGGCGTTGTTGATGAAACGGAACGAACTGGAGCGGCGGATGGCCGGGATCGCTTCGCACAGCTGCGCCACGGCCTGCTCAGGGTCGTCGCCCTCCAGGGCGCCCTGCGGGGCGACGATCTGGTAAGGCAGCGCCCTCACCCGTTCCCACTCGTTCTGCGCCTCGCCGCCTTCGGCGAACGCCGCGCCCAAGCGGTTTCGCTTCATGAGCTCGGGGGCCACGCCGAAGGCGGCCTGGCCGTCGGTGCCTGTACCGAAGCGGCGCGAGAGCGGGTTGTGCGCAGCGGCCGCCAGGGTCGCTTCGTCCAGGTGCAGCGGCAGCGCGACTTTCGGCGCGCAGATCAGAACGTCGTCCGCCGAGCCCTTGTGCAGCAGGTCGGGTGCAATGGTGTCGTTGTTCATATCGGTCAACTCATCCTTGAAGAGGTTATGGGCCTGCTCTCTTTCGGCAAGGGGGCCGGCAGCCCCCCGGCAATCACGACGCTTCCATCACATCGCGTTCGGCTTCGTTGCTGGAAGGCGCGGCATGGATCGCGGGCGGCACCCACGACTCGACGCCGGCGGCTTCGCGGTGGATCGGGACGGGGTGCTGGCCCAGCAGGATCTGTTCGATGAGCGCCTTCTCGCGCAGGCGCGCAGCGGCGATCGAGCGTTCCTTGACGTGGCCGTAGCCACGGATCGAATCCGGCAGGTTGGCCCAGGCGATGAACTGCGGCAGGTTCTCCTGGGTCAGTTCGGGCAGCAGGCGCTGCAGCATGGCTTCATAGTCCTGGATCAGGCGCCTTTCCTCGCGCCGCTCGGCGGACCAGCCCAGCGGGTCGAACCGGGTATGGCGCAGGACGCGGCCCTTGGCCAGGATCTTCAGGAACGGCAACACCCAGCCGGAGAACTCGGTCTTCTTCTGTTTGTCGCGCAGCCACGGCAAGGCGAAGTGGAAGGTCAAACGGGTGCGGCCTTCGAAGCGGCTGGCCAGGGATTGCAGGAAACGGTCAGAGGTCAGCAGCCGCGCCACTTCGTATTCGTCCTTGTAGGCCATCAGCTTGAACAGGTTGCGGGCGACCGCTTCGGTCAGCGCGCTGCCGTCGCCGACGGACGGCGCGGCGCGCACGATGTTCACCACGCGGCGGTAACGGGCGGCGTAGTCTGCGTTCTGGTAGTGCGTCAGGTATTCGCTGTTGCGCTCGATCAACCGGACAAGGCTGTCACGGGGGTTGGACGCAGCGCTGATGTCGTGCAGCGCGATGGTCTTCACGGCCTCGCCTGCGGTAGCGCTCGGGTCGAGGTAAGGCGCGACGAACGCGGCGTCCTGCGCCAGCAGCCGGCCCCAGGCAAAGGCCAGGTGGTTGGCGGCGGCGCTGCCCGCCAGGTCGATGGCCTTGTTCAGCGCTACCTGCGACACCGGCACCGTGCCGCGCTGCCAGGCGTAGCCCAGCATCAGCATGTTGGCCTGCATCGGGTCGACCAGGGTGTCCGCCAGTTGCCCGGCATCCAGGCTGTGGTAGTTGTCCGCGCCGACCTTTTGCTTGAGCAGGTCGACGATCGCCTGGGTCTCGATGCGCAGGTCGGTGCTGCGCAGCATCGCGCCGGTCTGGGTCTGCGCGCTGTTGGCGATCACCACGGTCTTTTCCGGCCGCAGCGTGGCCAGCGCATCGTCCTCGCTGGCCACGACCAGGTCGGCGGCCAGCAGCAGGTCGGCGCCGCCGATGTCGATGCGGTGCTGGTGCAGGGTCTGCGCCTGGTTGGCCAGACGGATGTGGCTCAGCACGGCGCCGCCCTTCTGGGCGAAGCCGGTGAAGTCGAGCACGCTGACTGCGCGGCCGTCCAGGTGGGCGGCCAGGGCGATGGTGCGCGCCACCGTGACGATCCCGGTGCCGCCGATGCCCACCAGGAGCATTTCGTAAGGGGTGTCGAGCGAACGGGACGGCAGCGGCGCCGCCAATGCCGCGGCCCGCGCCAGCACCTGGGCGCTGTCGGCCACCCGGCGCCGCTGTGCCCGCGGCTTGCCGGTCACCGTCACGAAGCTTGGGCAGAAGCCCTTGATGCACGACAGGTCGGTGTTGCAGGAATGCGGGTCGATGCGGCGCTTGGTGCCGAACGGCGTCTGCACCGGGGTCACCGACAGGCAGTTGGACTTGACCTGGCAATCGCCGCAGCCTTCGCACACCGCTTCGTTGATGACGACCTGGGTCTTCACCGCCGGGGCCGGCAATTGCTTCTGGCGTCGGCGGCCTTCGGTGGCGCAGACCTGGTCGAACACCAGCACGCTGACGCCGCGGGTCTGGCGCAACTGCAGCTGGACGTCCTCCAGCCGGTCGCGGTGATACAGCTCGATGCCGCCGGGCAGGCAGTCCTGTTCGCGGTAGCGCTCCAGGTCATCGGCCACCACGACGATGCGCTGGGCGCCTTCGGCCTTCACCAGTTCCACGGCCTTCTTCACCGTCAGCTTGCCGTCGATCGGCTGGCCGCCGGTCATGGCGACCGCGTCGTTGTAGAGCAGCTTGTAGGTGATGGTCACACCGGCGGCGATGGCTTGGCGGATCGCCAGGAAACCGGAATGGAAAAAGGTGCCGTCGCCGATGTTCTGAAAGATGTGCGGCGTCTCGACGAAGGGCGCCTGGCCGATCCAGTCCACCCCTTCCCCGCCCATCTGCACGCTGCCGCTGGTGGAGCGCTCGGGCATGCGCGCCGCCATGGCGTGGCAACCGATGCCGAGGCGCGCCTCGCTGCCCTTGGGCACCAGTGTCGAGGTGTTGTGCGGGCAGCCCGAACACAGGTAAGGCGTGCGCCGGATCCAGGCGTGGTCACGCGTCACCGCAGGCATGAGCCAGTAGGTCGGCATCTGCACCGCGATGCCCAGGTCCTGCAGCCGCTGCTGGAGCATCGCCGCGATCCGCGACGGCCGCAGCTCTTCGTGATCGCAGACCAGCGGCTGGCCGTTTTCGTCGGTCTTGCCGATGATCACCGCGCGCTGGTCGGCCACGGTGTTGTAGTGCTTGTGCTTGAGCTGCTCTTCGACGATGGCCTGCTTCTCTTCGATGATCAGCACTTGGTCGGCCCGCGTCGCCCACTCGTCCAGCACCGGCGACAACGGATAGACCAGGCTGATCTTGAGCAGCGCCACGCCGGCGTCTTCCAGCTGTTGCAGGGTGACGCCGCACTGCTGCAGCGCCTGGCGGACATCGCCGTAGGCCTTGCCGACCGCGCCGATGACCAGTTTCGGTTGTTCCGGTGCCGTGACGGCGGTGTCGAGCGGGTTGGCCAGGGCGAAAGCCCGGGCCGCCGCGAACTTGAAGGGCATGCGCCGTTCGATCTGCATGCCGGGCAGGTCCGGCCAGCGCCAGTGCAGGCCGTCCGGTCCCGGATCGACTTCTGGGGTGACGAACTCAGGCAACGGAGACGCGTCGACCGAGGTGGTCGCCTCCACCGTCTCGGTGATGGCCTTGAAACCCACCCACAGGCCGGATGCGCGTGACAGCGCCCAGCCCCACAGGCCGCAGCGTTCGTAGTCTTCGAGTCCGTTCGGGTGGATCACCGGCAGCCCCCAGGCGATCAGGGTGCGGTCGGACTGGTGGGACAGCGACGACGACACGCAGCCGTGGTCATCGCCGGTGACCACCAGCACGCCGCCCTTGGCCGAGGAGCCGTAGGCGTTGCCGTGCTTGATCGCATCGCCGGAGCGGTCGACGCCGGGGCCTTTGCCGTACCACATGCCGAACACGCCGTCGTAGCGTTTGTTCGGGTCGGTTTCGACACGCTGGGTGCCGATCAGCGCGGTGGCCGCCAGGTCTTCGTTGATCGCGGGCAGGAAGCGGATGTCCGATTTCTCCAGCGCGCCGCTGGCCTTCATCAGTTCCCGGTCCACACCACCCAGCGGCGAGCCGCGGTAGCCGCTCACGAACCCCGCCGTGCGCAGGCCGTTGGCCCGGTCGAGCGCGGCCTGGGTGAACAGCAGCCGCACCAGCATCTGTTGGCCGCTCAGGAAAATGCGTTCGCCGGGGGCCGCATCCTGCGCGTACACCGCGCGGCTGTCGTAGTGCTGGATACGCAGCGACGACGCCTGGGCCTGAGCGTTTGCCCCGTCCGGCACTGCTCCTTTGGATGCGCCGGCCGGCATCTGATCGGTCTGGGTTCGCTGACGCGCTGATCCAATGGAGTCTGAGTGCACGGTTTCAAGTCCTTATGAAAACTTCACATTAAATGTGCTTGTTTGCTCACCGCAGCAGGAACTTCCGGCCGCGCCATAAAACAACAGAGATGCAACTTCACAAATCAAAGGCGAACGAATGCACGAGCAATCATCAATTGCTCCAAACAACGCGCATACGCCTGCCTTCGCGGCATTAAGCGAAAAACATTGTTCTATTTTCAGGTGTATGACAGACGTTCTCCGCCGGCCAGACGAAAACCGTCGTTATTCGGGATCGATCAATTCAAAGTTCAAAGTTTCAACTCCTTGTGAAAACTTCATTTGAATGTCGCTGCGAAAGCGCCGGGCACGCAAGGGCCGGCCGCAGACGGGAGGTGTTTGCCGACGTCGGCCGGTCAGCGGAACGCTGCGGGCGACGGGCATGCGCTAGGCAAGCAGATGACCCGGCAACCGCGTGAGGCCGACGCAGCCCCGCTGACGGGCGGATCATGGATCGAATAGATGATGTCCGCATACAAGGCGGGCTGACGGAATGCGAGTACAAGGTTTCAAGTCCCTATGAAAACTTCACTGAAGATCGCTTGTCTGCCCATCCGTCCTGGATGCGGCTTCACGACGTGCTCTGCACACTTGGCAAATGTCATGACAACACAAGCGAATGACCGGAACCCACCTCTCCTGAAGTCGTGGTTCCGACGGGTTGAATCTCGGGTGACTTCCGGCGGTTTCTTATAATTGCCGTTAGTACTTTGTGATGCGGGAAAAATAGTAGAGTCAGGACAAACGCTTTGTCAATCATTGCAACGAAAGTTTAACAGCCGGGGCACATATGAACTATCCAGTACACTAATAAAACCTGAAACCATCGTTCCAGATTCAAGTCGACTTTAACGAATCAGCCGCCCACGGGCCGGGGACTTGATCATTATGTGACTTGAATCAATAAAAAGTCTCAAGATCAATGCCTGCTGTTTTTCGAGTAACTACTCGGTAACTTTTCAGCTGAATTAACCTAAGACCAAAGTCTAACTTTACATAAGTAAACGCTTTCGGATGCCACCTCTCCCTTGTGGTGTACATGAGTCCTGCGAACACCCGAGATGCCTGTGGGAGCTGGCTTGCCAGCGATGAGGCCAGTTCAGCCGACATCGAAGGTGCCTGACACACCGCCATCGCCAGCAGGCTGGCCCTCCACAGTGATCCGAGGGACAGTCGCACCAGGTCTGCGCCGGTGGTACGTCGCGGGGTGAGCCTTTATCCTTGCTCCCCCGCCGTACCGAGTTCTGGAGTTGTGCCATGCCCCATGAAGGCAACCTGTTGCAAGCCGCCGTCGTCTTTCTCTTCGCCGCCGTGCTCACCGTGCCGTTGGCCAAGCGCCTGCAGTTGGGCGCGGTGCTCGGCTATCTGTTCGCCGGGGTGATCATCGGCCCATCGGTGCTGGGCCTGATCGGCAATCCGCAGAGCGTCAGCCACATTTCCGAACTGGGCGTGGTGCTGCTGTTGTTCATCATCGGCCTGGAACTGTCGCCGCGACGTTTGTGGGTAATGCGCAAATCGGTGTTCGGCGTGGGCCTGGCCCAGGTGCTGCTGACCGGTTCGGTGATCGGCGTGGTGGCGTTGTCGGTGTTCGGCCAAACGCTCAACAGCGCCATTGTGCTGGGCTTGGGCCTGGCGTTGTCGTCCACGGCGTTCGGCCTGCAGAGCCTGGCCGAGCGCAAGGAACTGACCAGCCCCCATGGGCGGCTGGCGTTCGCGATCCTGCTGTTCCAGGACATCGCCGCGATCCCGCTGATCGCGCTGGTGCCGATGCTGGCCGGCGTCGATCACCACACCAGCGGCGCCGACGATGTGCGCCATAGCCTGCAGGTGCTAGGCAGCATCGCCGTGGTGGTGATCGGCGGGCGCTATCTGCTGCGTCCGGTGTTTCGCGTGGTGGCCAAGACCGGGCTGCCGGAGGTCTCCACCGCCACCGCACTGCTGGTGGTGATCGGCACGGCGTGGCTGATGGATCTGGTGGGCGTGTCGATGGCGCTGGGGGCGTTCCTCGCCGGTCTGCTGCTGGCGGACTCGGAATACCGCCATGAGCTGGAAGCGCAGATCGAACCGTTCAAGGGCTTGCTGCTGGGCCTGTTCTTCATCAGCGTCGGCATGGGCGCCAACCTCAGCCTGCTGCTGAGCGCGCCGGTCACCGTGGTGGGGCTGACGCTGCTGTTGATCGCCCTGAAGCTGCCGCTGCTGTTCGTGGTCGGGCGGCTGGCCGGCGGGCTGAGCAAGATCAGTGCCGTGCGCCTGGGCATCGTGCTGGCGGCCGGCGGTGAATTCGCGTTCGTGGTGTTCAAGATCGGCCGCGATCAAGGCCTGTTCGAACCGCGCCTGTACGACCTGCTGGTGCTGACCATCACCTTGTCGATGGCGCTCACGCCGCTGCTGATGCTGATCTGCGCGCGGCTGGTCAGCCCCAAGGTGCAGCCGGTGGAAGTGCCGGAGAAGTTCCGCCAGATCGACACCGACACCCCGCGGGTGGTGATCGCCGGCATGGGCCGGATGGGCCAGATCGTGGCGCGGATCCTGCGGGCGCAGAACATCAAGTTCGTGGCCCTGGACACCTCGGTGGAAACCATCGAGCTGTCGCGCAGCTTCGGCGGCGTGCCGGTGTTCTACGGCGACCCGATGCGTCCGGAAATCCTCAGCGCGGCCAAGGTCGGCGATGCGGAATACTTCGTGATCGCCACCGACGATCCGGAGACCAACATCAAGACCGCCGAGGTCGTGCGCAAGCTCTACCCGCACATGAAGATCATCGCCCGGGCGCGCAACCGTCAGCACGTGCACCGGCTGGTGGATGTGGGGGCCGAAGCGGTGCGCGAGACGTATTACTCCAGCCTGGAGATGAGCCGCCGCACCCTGGTCGGGCTTGGGTTGACCCAGGAACAGGCCGATGCGCGGATCAAGCGCTTCAAGCACCACGACGAACAGGTGCTCGAAGCCCAGCACGCGGTGTACGACGACGCGGCCAAGGTGCTGCAGACCGCCCAGGAAGCCCGGGCGGAACTGGCAAGGCTGTTCGAGTCGGATCAGTTGGAAGAGCAATCGCGCAAGGCCTAGGCCCATGCGGAGTGTCAGCCGTCGAAGAGGCCAGCTGTGCCGGCCTCATCGCTGGCAAGTCGAGTCGTCGCACCGCAGCTCCCACAGGGCTTTGCGGTGAGCCCAGATTCTGCAGACACCAGAGATCCCCTGTGGGAGCCAGCCTGCTGGCGATGGCGGTGTGTCAGCCACCGCCGAGGGCAGGCCGCTTCCGGATCACGCCATTTCCAGCTCCCGCTCTTCCTTGACCGGTGTCGCCCCGAAGCGGTCCGCCAGGAACGGGGTGATGTCCAGCGGCAGCGGTTCATCGTTGATCAGCTTGTCGAGCAGCACGCCGGTGATCGCCGAGGTCAGCACCCCGGTGCGGAAGTGCCCGCAGGCGTTGAGGTAACCCTCCACCCCCGCCATCGGCCCGAGGATCGGCAGTTCGTCCGGCGAGCCCGGCCGCAGCCCGGCCCAGGTGCGCTTGAGGTTGATGTCCGCCAGCTCCGGCAGGCAGCGCACCGCGCCTTGCACCAGCCCGGCGATTTCCGGCCAGGTGGTGGTCACGTCGTAGCCCTTGTCCTCGGTGGTGCTGCCGATCAGGATCTCGCCGTTGTCCTTCTGCGCCACGTAGCAGTCGCTGGTGGTCAGACAGCCGTTGAGGATCTTGGGCATGCGCTCGGTCAGCAGGATCTGGCCTTTCACCGGTTTCACCGGGATCCGCACCCCGGTGGCCCATTCGCTCAAGTCCGCCGCCCAGGCGCCGGCGGCGTTGACCAGGGTCTTGCAATGGAACACCCCGGCTTCGGCGGTCTGCACGCCGGTCACCCGTGAGCCGTGGTGCAGCACCCCGGTGACGTTGGTGTTGAAGAACAGGTCCACGCCGTTTTGCCGGGCGCCTTCGGTGTAGGCGTCGGCCAGGCGGAACGGGCTGACCTGATGGTCGCAGAGAAACTCCAGCGCCCCGCGCGCCTCATGGCTGACGCTCGGCTCCGATTCGCGCAGGGCCGCCTGATCGAGCCAGCGCACCTGGTCGGCCAGGTGCGGGATGCAGCCGACGATGTGCTCGGCGTACATCCGGTCCTCGTCGTCGTAGATGACGAACTTGAGGCCGGTCTTCTCGAACTTGAAATCCATCCCGTGGTTGTCGGCCAGCTCCCGATGCAGCGCCGGGTACAGGGCGTTGGACTGCAGGGCGAAATCGAAGAACGACGGCGGCAGGATGTGCGGCGTGCTGGCGTCCACCGCCACCGCCGCGCCCTGGGTCTCGCGCTTGCGGTTGGCCGACATCATGCGAAAGAAGATCACTCCGCAGCCCAGCCCCACCGACTCGCCGATGGCCCACAGGCCGCCGGCCGAGGCGCGGGTGGCGTTGCCGGGGCGCTTAGCGTCGATCAGGGCGATCTTCAGGTTCTTGCGCTTGGACAGCTGATAGGCGACGGACGCGCCGATCACGCCACCGCCGGCGATGACCACGTCATAGAACTTACTCATGGGAAACGGCCTCCGTGCCGAGGGACTGGAACGCGGAAAAAGGAATCGGATCGATCGGGAAACGCGGCCGCAGCCAGCCCACATCGCGGCGGCCGGTGGCCTGGCGCAGACGGTCGCTGCAATAGCCGACGCACATCCGCCCCTGGCAGTCGCCCATGCTCACGCGGGTGCGCATCTTCAGGCTGGCGATGTCCTGCACGCCCTGCTCCAGCGCCCGGTCGATGTCGGCGCGGGTCGCGTGCTCGCAGCGGCAGATCACCGTGTCCGCCGCCGGCAACGCGGTCTGGCCGACGCCGCGTTCGGTGTAGCGGTCCACCGCCGCACGGAAGCGCACGATGGCCTTGAGCTTGCCCAGGTAGCGGTCGCGCCGCACCCGCGCCAGTTCTTCTTCCAGCACGCCCCGCTGCAACAGGATCGAGGTCGCGGCGATCTTGCCGGCGAGCATCGCCGCCTCGCCGCCGCGGATGCCGCCCATGTCGCCGGCCAGGTGCACGTGGGGCTCGCTGCTCTGCTGCCAGACATCGGCGTTGGCACGCAGGTAGCCGTCGTCGCTGAAGCCGTGGTCCAGGCCCATCTGTTGGCTCAGTTGGGTGCGCGGGATGAAGCCGTAGCCGACCGCCAGGGTCTTGGCCTCGATACGCTCGGCGCGGCTCATGTCCGGCTCCCAGGTCGCCGAGTACGGCGCCACGCTGACGCTCGTCAGTTCGCCTTCGCCATGGGCCTCGACCACGCCCCAGCCGTAGTTCATCGGAATGCCGTGCAGCTTGAGGTAGGCCAGCATGCTCACGCCGTCAAGGAACAGCTGCGGCTTGTTCAGCAGCGCCAGGCTTTCCCGGGCGATCTTGCCGAACGCGCAGGCCTCGTAGACGCCCGCTACGCTGACGCCGGAGGCGTGCAACTGGCACGCCACCAACGGCAGCAGCGGCCCGGTGCCAGTGATCACCACAGGCCCTTGCGGCTTGACCACGCCGCTCTTGATCTGCAATTGCAGGCCGCCGAGCATGATCACGCCCGGCAGCGTCCAGCCGGGGAACGGCACGCTGCGCTCATGGCAGCCGGCCGCCAGCAGCAGTTGCGGATAGGCGATCTCGTGCAGGCGCTCGTCGCCGTCCAGCACCACCAGCGAACGCGTGCCCTCGGCGCCGACCACCCGGTGGTTGAGGCGCACGTCGATCAGCCCGGCCTGCTCGCGGAATTCGCCGTGCAGTTTGCCCAGCACCTCGGAATAGCGCGGCCCCAGGTAGTCCAGCTGCACGCCGTCGCGCAGAGGTCCGCGATAGACCACGCCGCCCAGCCGCGAAGCCTCTTCGAGCAGGATGCAGCGCACACCATGGCGGGCCAGTTCGGTGGCCGCCGCCATGCCCGCCGGACCGCCGCCGACGATGACCGGATGCTGGCTCATACGACCTCCTGACCGTGGATGCGGTTGACCTGGGTCTCGATGCGCATGCCCTCGCGCACCACGGTCTGGCAGGCGCGGCGCTTGTGCCGCCCGTTGATCTTCACCAGGCAGCACTGGCACACGCCCATGCCGCAGTAGGCCCCGCTGATCTGGTTGTGGTCGTTGCGCGCGACCTGGCGCACGCCCAGGGACTGAATGACGCTGAGGACGGTTTCGCCGATGGCGGCGGTGACGGGTTGGCCGTTGATGTGGACAGTCATATCCGCCTGCGCCAACGGCTGGATATCAAAGGTTCTTTCTTGGCAGTGCATTGCGAATCATCCGTGAAAAGTTCAGGTGAGGTTGCGTCAGCTCCTTGCTGCACTACACCTTTGCCGGCCCGTGGGATTTGTCTCTCTATCGGGCAGGCAGCGGTCCTGCGTCAGCGCAACAACAGTGCGCGCGCAAGCAATGTAGTCGATCCAGCGGCAAGGGCGTGGAAGTTTTACGGTAGGGGATACCGCGAGAGGGAATATTGATCCAGGCCAGTGAAAGGCCTGCTGCCCGGGGTCGATCCGACGACCGGGACAGGCAGGCCTGAGGGGAACGAGGCTTCAGTGCACGAACAGGGCGATCAGGATGATGATCGGGATCGGCACGCCAAGGAAAAACAGCAGTAGTGAGCGCATGGCCAAACTCCTCGGTTAACGGACAGGGGGAACGCTGACGGCGGCGTAGGTCTCGACCTCGACATACTCGACCGCATCCCGGCGGCGACCGCCGAACGTGGCGGCGAGGCTGGCGAAGAACGCGCCGGCCAACAGGGCGACGAACATCCACAACGAAGTCCAGGCGGCCGCTTTGGCGGCGGCGTCGGCCGCTTGCTGGGCCTTGAGCTTGGCGTCGGCGATGGCTTTCTGGGTGCGGGCGTACACGTCGTCGACCCGGCGTTCGGCGTCGGCCTGGGTCAGGTCGGTGCGCTGCGCGACCAACTGGGCGAGGTAGGTACGGTCCTCGGCGCTGAGCTGACCGTTGGCCAGGCTCTGGGCGAAGATCCGGGTCACGTCGCCGCGCACGGCATCGTCGCTCACGGCGGCGGGACGCCCGTCGCGGAACAGGCTGTCGACGAAGTAACCGTACCGGTCGGTGTCGGTGCCCGCCGCCTGCGTCAGGCTGCCGGCTGCACCGCCGACCGCTTGGGCTCCGGCCTGAAGGCCGCCGCCGACCACGCCGCTGACCGAGCCGGCGACCAGGGTCGCGGTGACCAGAGTCGCTACGCACCAGGCCAGGAAGCCGTGGGCGGTGTCGCGAAAGTACACTTCGTCACCGTGCAGGGCGGCCCACTTCACCCGCAAGCGCCCGGCGATGTAGCCGCCCAGGCCTGAGGCGACAATCTGCGTCGCCGCCAGCCAGACAATGGCGGAGATGCCCAGGCCCTTGGCGCTGACGCCCTCCCCGGCCCATGGAGAAACCGCCGAAAACCCCAGGCCGATGCCCAGCAGCACCAGGATCGTCGACAAGGCAGCAGCCGCCGCCGCACCGGCGAAGATGGCGCCCCAAGACACGCCCGAGACAGTGCCCGCCCCGGCTTCAAAGTCAGGATAAAACCCATCGGAGGATCTATTCATTGTTGTGGCGCTCCCGGCATGAAAGATGGTGTTACAACTCGTCATCAGACCAATTGCACCGACCGTGCCAGACCACGACTTTGAATAAATCGTTGTTTTTCAATGGGCTGTAATTCGCCGATATGCATCGGCCATGCACTTTGCAACGACCGGACGGTCGCAGCGGGCGTTATGCATTGGCCCGGGGGAAGGTCACTTGCGCCGATAGCTCTTGTTGCCGCTCGGCGTCAGGCAGTAGACCCCGCCGCGCGGCCCGGTGCAGAACGAGCCGGTGCCGCAGGCGCAGCCGTCGTCGCTTTGCAGCAGCGTCTGCGGTCTTGCCGCGCGCCGATCGCCGAACATCGCCGCGCAGCTTTTCTTCGAACCGCTGATGGAACCGTCGTTGCACAGGAACAGGTTCCCGTCGCACCGGGCGATCCCGCCCTTCTTGCCCGAGCACGGTGTGTTGGCCGCCGATGCCGACGCGCAAGCCAGCGCCAGCAACACCCCCGTCAACGGTATCCAGCCTCTGCCGATCATGGTGGCCACGGTGTCCCTTCCGATTGAAATTGTGGCCAGATGATATCAATGTTGGCAGTGAATGGGATTTCCGGTTTCGCTCATTGGCGGCTACAACATGAAAGTTAATTTAAAGCGTCACCGATAAATGTTGGCAAAATGCAGCCATTCCGTTTGAACCGATCAGCAGGCCCCTCATGACTCGCATCCTGACCATCGAAGACGACGCCGTGACCGCCCGGGAGATCGTCGCCGAACTGAGCAGCCACGGGCTCGACGTGGATTGGGTCGACAACGGCCGCGAAGGCCTGGAACGCGCCGTCAACGGCCATTACGACCTGATCACCCTGGACCGCATGCTGCCCGAGCTCGACGGCCTGGCCATCGTCACCACCCTGCGCACCATGGGCGTGGCCACGCCGATCCTGATGATCAGCGCCCTCTCCGACGTCGATGAGCGGGTGCGCGGGCTGCGGGCCGGCGGCGACGACTACCTGACCAAACCCTTCGCCACCGACGAGATGGCGGCCCGGGTCGAAGTGCTGCTGCGCCGCCAGCACAACGGCGGCGCCCAACCCACCACGCTGCGCGTGGCGGACCTTGAGCTGGACCTGATCAGCCACGAGGCCCGCCGCGCCGAACAGGTGCTGACGCTGCTGCCCACCGAGTACAAGCTGCTGGAGTTCCTGATGCGCAACAGCGGCCAGATCCTGTCGCGCATGATGATTTTCGAAGAGGTGTGGGGCTATCACTTCGACCCCGGCACCAACCTGATCGACGTGCACATCGGCCGCCTGCGCAAGAAGATCGACCCGCCGGGCAATGTCCCGCTGATCCGCACGGTGCGAGGCTCGGGTTATGTCATTGCCGAACCCGTCTGACGGCTGGCGTTCCTCCAGCAGCCGGCTGCTGGCGCTCTACAGTTCGCTGTTCGTGGCCTGGAGCGCGATCCTGATGGGGGTCATGTACTTCGAGGTGTCGAGCTACCTCGACAACCTGGCCAAGCATTCGCTGATGCAGCGCCAGCACCTGTTCTCCCACTTTCGCGGTGAGCAGCTGGAAGACGCGCTGGCCGCGAGCATGACCTTCGACATCCGCGGCATCGACGCCTATGGCCTGTTCGATGCGCACCGCCGTTACCTGGGCGGCGCCTTGCAGCAGATCCCCGACGGCCTGCCGCTGGACGGCAAGATCCACACCCTGGCCGACTGCGCCGACTCCGACGACCCGACCCTGCCCGCCGACAGCTGCGACGCCGTGGCGACCCAGACCCGCGACGGGCGCTGGTTGATCCTGCTGCGGGACAACGGCTCGCTGTTCGCCGTGACCCGGATCATCCTGCACGCGCTGCTCTGGGGCGTGTCGCTGACCATCCTGCCGGGCATCGCCGGCTGGCACCTGCTGCGCCGCCGGCCGCTGCGCCGGATCCGCGCGATCCAGGCCAGCGCCCAGGCCATCGTCGCCGGCGACCTGACCCGGCGCCTGCCGCTGTCCAACCGTCGCGACGAGCTGGACATGCTCGCCGCCATCGTCAACGCCATGCTTGAGCGCATCGAGCGGCTGATGAACGAAGTCAAAGGCGTGTGCGACAACATCGCCCACGACCTGCGCACCCCGCTGACCCGTCTGCGGGCGCAGCTGTACCGGATGCAGCAGCAGGCCGGCGAAGGCTCGCAGGAGGCGGCGCAACTGGATCTGGTGCTGGCCGAGGCCGATACGCTGATGGCGCGCTTTCGCGGCCTGCTGCGGATCTCAGAGCTGGAGGACCGGCAGCGCCGCTCGGGGTTCGTCGAGCTGGAGCCGGTGCAGTTGCTTGAGGAGCTGCACGAGTTCTACCTGCCGTTGGCCGAGGAAGACCAACTGCGCTTCGAACTGCAGATGCCCGAGTCCCTGCCGCCCCTGAACGGCGACCGGGCGCTGCTGTTCGAGGCCGTGGCGAACCTGCTGAGCAACTCGATCAAGTTCACGCCGCCCGGCGGCACGGTGATCCTGCGCGGGGTCGACGCGGCGGGGCACACGCGGATCGAAGTGCACGACTCCGGCCCCGGCATTCCGGAGTCCGAACGCGAAGCGGTGTTCCAGCGCTTCTACCGCGCCGAGGGCGGGCAACCGAAAAACGGCTTCGGCCTAGGGCTGTCGATCGTCGCGGCGATCGTCAGCCTGCACGGCTTCAGCCTGGAGGTCGGCCGCAGTGAGCTGGGTGGCGCGAAGCTGGCGCTGGACTGCCGGGAGAGCCTGATTTCACAGCCCTGAAATCCCCCTTCCCCGCTGAACGGCAGGAGCCAGCCTGCTGGCGATGGCGACCGGTCAGACTCCGCCGGCAAACCCCGCCCGTTCAGATCGTCAGGCTGTCGACCACGCCCCCGTCGACCCGCAGCGCGGCGCCGGTGGTGGCCGACGACAGCGGCGATGCGATGTACGTCACCAGGTGCGCGACCTCCTCCACATCGGCCACCCGCTGGATGATCGAGGTGGGGCGCGCCTTGCGCACGAACGCATCGGCCTCGTCGCGCAGGGTGCGGCCGGATTCGGCGGCGGCGTCCTTGAGCATCTCTTCCAGGCCGTCGGTGAAGGTCGGCCCCGGCAGGACCGCGTTGACCGTGACGCCGGTGCCCGCCAGGCGCTTGGCCAAGCCATGGGACACCGCCAGGTTGGCGCTTTTGGTCACGCCGTAGTTGATCATGTCGGCCGGTGTCGCCACGCCGGACTCCGAAGACAGAAAGATCACCCGCCCCCATCCGCGCTCGACCATCGCCGGCACGTAATGGCGGGCCAGGCGCACGCCGGAAATCACGTTGACCTCATAGAAGCGCGCCCACTCGCTGTCCGGCGCCTCGAAGAAGTCCACATCGTTGAAGATCCCGAGGTTGTTCACCAGGATGTCGGCCACCGGCTCCGCCGCGAACAGCGCCTGCGCGCCTTCGGCGGTGCCCAGATCCGCGGCCAGGCCGCGCAGCTGCGCTCCCGGCACCTGACGACGGATGCCCGCCAGCGTCTGCTCGACCTTGGCCGGGTCGCGGCCGATCACCACCACAGTGGCGCCCGCCTCGGCCAGCGACCGGCTGATGCCCAGGCCGATCCCGCCGGTGCTGCCGCTGACGATGGCCAGTTTTGCGCTCAAATCGATCTTCATGCCTTCACCTCATCGATGGGTAACGGTGTTCGTTCGAAAGCCCACAGGCTGCGCCCGCGGTGGATCCAACGTCAAGCCGCCCGGATCCCGCAACGACTCCTACACTGAAGACTCCGCCAACCCCGGAGTCCATCGGCATGAACCGCAACGACCTGCGCCGCGTCGACATGAACCTGCTGGTGATTTTCGAGACCCTGATGTTCGAGAAGAACCTGACCCGCGCCGGGGAGAAGCTGTTCCTCGGCCAGCCCGCCGTCAGCGCCTCGCTGGCCAAGCTGCGGGATCTGTTCGACGACCCGTTGCTGGTGCGCAACGGCCGCGTCCTCGAACCGACCCAGCGGGCCCTGGCGATCCTCAAGGAGTTGCAGCCGGCGATGGACACCATCTCCGGCGCGGTCAGCCGGGCCAAGGACTTCGACCCGCTGAGCAGCCGCGACGTGTTCCGCATCGGCCTGTCCGACGACGCCGAGTGCGGCCTGCTGCCGCCGCTGCTCAAGCAACTGCGCGAAGAGGCGCCGAATGTCGTGGTGGTGATCCGCCGGGTGAATTTCCTGCTGATGTCGTCGATGCTCGCCTCCGGCGAGATCTCCGTCGGCGTCAGCTACACCACCGACCTGCCGGCCAACGCCAAGCGCAAGAAACTGCGCGACCTGCGCTGCAAGATCCTGCGCGGCGACGACCGTCCCGGTGCGCTGACCCTGGACGACTACTGCGAACGGCCCCATGCGCTGGTGTCGTTCTCCGGGGACCTGGGCGGCGCCATCGACAACGACCTGGCCCGGGTCGGCCGTTCGCGCCGGGTGGTGCTGGCGGTGCCGCAGTTCGCGCCGCTGCGGGCGATCCTGGCCGGCACCGACATGCTCGCCACCGTGCCGGACTTCGCCGCCTGCGCGCTGGTCGAGGGCAGCGGCGTGCTGCGGGCCGACGAGCCGCCGTTCGAGATCATTCCCTCGGAGCTGTCGATGGTCTGGAACGGGGTCAACGACAACGATCCGGCGGAACGCTGGCTGCGCTCGCTGATTGCCCGTCACATGTCGGCGCCTCTGCCGGCGCACTGAACGCCTTGAAGCCGGGGTCGACCTCGCGCAGGTACACCGGCAGGTCGGTCATCGGCGGCATCTGCGGGATCTCGAAATACATCTGGATCACCCAGCCCCGGTGGTAGCTGTTGTGGTTGACCACATGCAGGAAAATCGCCCCGGCGCTCATCGTGCCGCCGTCGCCGGACACGAACGTGAAGTCCACCGGATGGTTCAGCGACGCATCGGTCTGCCCGGCGCTCCAGGCGCAGTACCAGTCATCGGCCTCTTCCTGGGCCCGGCGCAGTTCGGCGAGATCGGCGTAGACCAGATCGTGGGACGTCTCGAAGCCGTGGCTGCGGCCTTCCAGGTGCGCCTGCCAGATCCGGTCGACCACGTAGATGTGGTTCAGCGTGCCGATCATGTTTTTGAAGATGGTCTTGCGCTCCCGGGTGATTTCCTCCGCCGGCAACGCTTGCAGGCTGTCGAACAGGCGCCGGTTGGCCCAGCGCTTGTAGCCGGCGAACAGATGGGCTGTGGCCAGGTTGATCATCGCGGGCACCTTAGGCGCAAAAAAGGATCCGTCCAGAATAGTCCCTGTGCGCCGCAGCGGCGCCGTCACCGACTACTGGTCGGTGGTGCGCGCCCACCCCGCCACCAGTTGCGCGCTGATGCTGACCCCGCCGCACACGATGATCACCACGTCGTGGGCATCGGCCAGCGCCGGGTGGTCGAGGTAGGCCACCGCCAGCGAAACGCCGCAGGCCGGCTCGACCAGTTGGCGCAGGTCGCTGGCGTAGCGCACCACACCCAGGATCGCGTCGTCGTCGGACAGCACCAGGCATCGGTGGGCAAATTCGCCGATGTGCGCCACCGGCCAGGCCGCCACCTGGGCCGCGCCGAGGGACGTGGCCACGGTGTCGATCCGGCTCAGGCGCACCGGATGACCGGCCTCGACCGCCGCCGCGAACGAGGCGGCGCCCTGGGTCTCGCAGGTGACGATGCGGCAGTCGCGGCGCCCGTGGCGCAGCAGCCCGGTGAGGATCCCCGCCAGCAGCCCGCCGCCGCCCACCGAGGTGACGACGGTGTCGACCTGCGGGCAGTCCTCGAGGATTTCGTCGACCATCGAGCTGTGCCCGCGCCACAGCACCGGGTGGTCGAAGGCCGGCACGTATTCGGTGTCCGCCGCGCCCGCCAGTTCCCGCGCCCGCTGGTTGGCCTCGTCCCAGACCTTGCCGTGCACGATCACCTCGGCCCCGGCCCGGCGAATGCGCGCGCGGGTCGCCTCCGGGGTGGTGTGCGGCACCACGATACAGGCCTGCAGGCCCAACCGGGCCGCCGCCACCGCCGTGGCCAGCCCCGCGTTGCCGCCGGACGGGCACACCACCTTGAGCTTGCCCTGCGCCGCCGCCTGGCTGCACAGAAGGCCCATGCCGCGCAGCTTGAACGAGCCGCCCGGTTGCAGGTTCTCCAGTTTCAGCCAAATGCGGCGCTGCGGTGTCGAGAGCGTCGGATGAAGGATCAACGGCGTGCGGATGTGCAGCATGACGGCCTCCGGAGTGCGCCGCAGCCCGGCGACATCCGCGCCGGGCCGCGGTCGGTGAGGATGGCGGATGTCCCTTCCTCAAGCGTAGCCCACCCCGCCGCCGGGGCCCCGCACGACGAAACCGGCAACTACACTCAACGCAACGGCAGCCAGGGTTGAGGGTTCCATGAAGATGTCTGCACAGATGACCGTCGTCGCGGTGCTGGCCACGCTCGCGTACCTGGGCCTGGCGATGTGGGGCATCGGCGGCGTGGCGGTGTTCTTCTCCCACGGGGCGTTGGTGGTGGTGGCGCTGGCGACCCTGGCGATGGTGGTGGCCTCGCTGTTCAGCGACGTGAACCTGAGTGCCGGCGAACGGGAAGACCGGGCCAACCGCTGGGTGATCCCGGCGTTCGGCGTGATCGGGCTGGTCAGCGCCGTGCTGCCGGCGTATTGCGACAGGATCGGCTTCTGGACATTCGGCCGCGAAGGCGTGCGTTGGGTGGGGGCTGTGCTGTTCATCGCCGGCGGCGCGCTGCGCCTGTGGCCGGTGTTCGTGCTGGGGCACCGCTTCAGCGGGTTGGTGGCCATCCAGCCGGGGCACCGGCTGGTTACCGACGGCATCTACCGGCGCCTGCGCAACCCGAGCTACCTGGGGCTGGTGGTGAACGCGGTCGGCTGGGCGCTGGCGTTCCGTTCAACGGTGGGCCTGCTGCTGGCGGCGGTGACGCTGATCCCGCTGATCGCGCGCATCCACTCCGAGGAAGCCCTGCTGCGGGCGCAGTTCGGCAGCGAGTACGACGCCTATTGCGCCCGCACCTGGCGCTTGCTGCCGGGCATCTATTGACCCGGGGCGCCGACTTCAGCGGCGCCTGACACGCCGCCATCGCCAGCAAGCCAGCTCCCACAGGGGGCCCCGGCTGTCCGCAGAATCCCTGTACACCACAAAAACTGTGGGAGCTGGCTTGCCAGCGATGAGGCCGGCACTGCCGACATCTGTGGTGCCTGAATCGCCGCCATCGCCAGCAGGCTGGCTCCATGCCTTGGCTGGGTTGCCGGCGGTCAGTCGTCCCGTCGCGTTGCGCTGAGCGACAACCGCCCGTCGCTGCCGGCGCGGATCTCCAAGCCGTCATAACGGTCAATCGTCGCGTGCGGGGTCTCAAGCGGGTACTGGTGGGTCGCGGTGATGACCATCAGCGGCGCGCCGGCGGCCTCGGCGGCGAGGATGCCGGCGGTCGCGTCCTCGAAGACCAGGCAATCGCCCGGCTCGACGCCCAGGCGTTCGGCCGCCAGCCTGTAGCCGGCCGGATCCGGCTTGCCGGTGGTCACGTCTTCGGCGGTGATCATCACCGCTGGCTCAGGGATCCCCGCCGCCGCCATCCGCCGCAGGGCCAGATCCCGCGGCGCCGAGGTCACCATGGCCCAGCGATCCGCCGGCAAGGCCTTGAGGAACGCCGCCGCGCCGGGAATCTCGACAACGCCCTCGACGTCTTCGATTTCCGCCACGGTGATGTACGCCGCCTGCGCCTGCGCATCCACCCCCGGCAGGTTCAGCCGCCGGATGGTGTCGATGGCCCGCACGCCATGGATGGTCGGCAGAAACGAATCGACGTCCACCCCGTGGTGCACCGCCCACGCCGACCAGATCCGCTCGGCGGCGGCGATAGAGTTGAGGACGGTGCCGTCCATGTCGAACAGGAACGCGCCGAACGCGCGGTTGAGCACAGCATCAAGGGCAGGCAAGGGGTCGCATCCTCAGGCAAGGGGCCGGGCAAATGTGCCCGGCAATGTAACACTTGCGCAAAGGATCAGTGCAGCAGGCGCGGGGCCTTGAACTTAAAGGCGACAGCCACGCAGTCGAGCAGTTGGCCGATGGCCCAGGGCTTCTTGATGAACGCCACCGGATGCCGAACCCCGGAGGTCTGCGGCGTCTCGTAGCCGGACATGACCATCACCGGCTTGTCCGGCCAACGGTCACCCACCAGATTGGCCAGATCCGCCCCGTTGAGCGTGCCCGGCATGGTGATGTCGGTGAGCAGCAGCGCCACCTCCGGCGCGTGGGCCTCCAGATACTCGGACGCCGCGTCGGCGCTGGTCTGCGGCTCGACCCGGAAACCCTCCTCCTGCAGGATTTCGCAGAGAAACTCCAGAATCAGCGGATCGTCCTCGACCACCAGAATCAACTCGCCAGGCCGTTGCGAATTCGCCGTCGGTACTGGGCACATGAACGGTCACTCCCTGAATTGCATGAACAGTGTCGCGGATCGGATCCGCTTCTTATCTGGTATGAGCCGATGCCTGCGAGGAAATTCATTTTTGATACAGACGATTTTCCCGCTGCCCGCAGGCAGAGTCCGCGACGCCGGTTTTTTGTGGGTAAAATGCCCGCCCTTTTCGTTTGCCGATTCCGATTGATGACCCCTCAAGCCCTTGCCCTCCTCCACGCCCATCTGCTCGACGCGCTGGCCTCGCCCCCCGCCGAGACCCGCCGCCTGTTCCATGGGCGCGGGCGTTGCTGGCCGGATCTGGAGCAGGTCACCGTGGACTGGCTGCAGGGCGTGGTGCTGGTGTCGCTGTTCAAGGAACCGGAGGCGCAGCGGCTCGAAGCGCTCAAGGGGATGCTGCTGGAACTCACCGGATCGGCGCAGTGGCGCCAGTCCGGCGCCCACACCCTGTTGATCCAGCACCGTTACCTGCCGCAAAGCACCGCCGAATGGCTGCTGGGCGAGGAAATCGACGAGATGACCCTCGTCGAGGGCGGCCTGAAGTACCGGGTGGACCTGGGCCGCAAGCAGAACGCCGGGCTGTTCCTCGACATGCGCTACGGGCGCGACTGGGTGCGCGGGCAGGCGGCGGGCCAGCGGGTGCTGAACCTGTTCGCCTATACCTGCGGCTTTTCCGTGGCGGCCATCGAGGGCGGCGCCAGCCATGTGGTCAACCTGGACATGTCCCGCGCCGCCCTGAGCCGGGGCCGGGACAACCACCGCCTGAACGGCCATGACCTGGGCAAGGTGAGTTTCCTCGGCCACGACCTGTTCAAGTCCTGGGGCAAGGTGATCAACGGCGGGCCGTATGACCTGGTGATCATCGACCCGCCGTCGTTCCAGAAAGGCAGCTTCCTGCTGACCAAGGACTACCAGCGCGTGCTGCGCCGCCTGCCGGAACTGCTGACCCCGCAAGGCACGGTGCTGGCCTGCATGAACGATCCGTCGTTCGGCCCGGATTTCCTGATCGAGGGCGTGACGCGGGAAGCGCCCGGGCTGCGTTTCGATCGGCGGCTGGAGAACCCGCCGGAGTTTCCCGACATCGATCCGCAAAGCGGCCTGAAGGCCTTGGTGTTCCGGCGCCTGGATTGACTCTGCGGTCCATCGTGCGCATTACCAGCATCGTGGGAGACTGACGCACCGCCATCGCGGGCAAGCCCGCTCCCACAGGTATCGCGGGTGTATGCAGAATCCGCGAACACCTCGGACACTGTGGGAGCGGGCTTGCCCGCGATGGCGGTCTGTCAGCCAAGAATGATGGGCCTGACAGGCTGGTTCCACAGGGGATTGCGGTTGAACACCGAGCCCGTGAACACCCGGATCCCTGTGGGAGCCAGCCTGCTGGCGATGGCGGTGTGTCAGGCAGGCCGCAGCACCAGCGCGAACAGCTCGCCGTGCCCGGTGACGTTGAGCTTGTGGTAGAGGTTGCGCCGGTGCACCTTCACGGTCTCCGGCGAGATGCCCAGCTCCCGGGCGATGGCCTTGCTGGAGAAGCCTTGCAGGATCAGCCGCGCGGTATCGATTTCCCGCGATGTCAGGCGCGCGTCGAAGCGGTCGAGCAACGTCGCCAGATCCCCGGCCGGCGCTTCGGCGACCGCCCCTTGCGGCGGCAGCAACTGCGCATGCCGGCGCATCGCCGCCAGCACCCAGTCGCGCACGCACAGCAGGCGCCCCTGCTCTTCAGTGCCGAACACCGTCGAACGGCCCAACGACAAACTCAGCACCCCACCCTCGACGTTGACCAGAAACTGCAGCTCATCGGCCCCGACCACCGAGCGGAAGTAGCTTTGGTAGTACTCGCTCTGCATGAACTGGTCCGGCGCCACCGACGCCAGGCTGTGCAGCCCGTCGGCGATGCCGGCGACCGCCGCCTGGTGAAACGGGTCGAGCTGGTACAGGCCGGCGCTGTAGCCGGCCAGGTCTTCCTGCTCGTCGGGGTGGGCCGCGCTGTCGAAATCGGTCAGCAACTGCGGCGCCCGGCCCGGCGCCATCAGCGCCACCAGGGCATTGTCCAGCGGCACCAGCAACCGCAGGGTATCCACCAGCGCGCGCCAGAAACCGTCCTGGCCCACGGCGCCGAACATCCGCGCCAGGCTCTGGTGAACGGGCAGTTCCTTCAGCAATGCGTCCACGCACTACCCCTTTTGAGTAACCCTTGATGGGAATGGGTGGGCCGCCGCCGGCCCGATAGCCTGAGCGCTCCCGTCAATCACCGGCCTGCCGCAGGCCAGGAGTGCCGCATCATGCGTCGTCACCGTGGGTATATCAACCTGGGCCTTGGCGCCTGCGTGGCGGTGGCTTCGGCCGCCATGGCCACTGACGCGCCGAGCGTGCACGTCTACAACTGGTACGACTACATCGGCCCGACGACCCTGCATGACTTCAAGCGCGACAGCGGCATCGAGCCGGTGTACGACACCTTCGACAGCGCCGAGGTGCTGGAAGGCAAGCTGATGACCAGCCGCAGCGGCTACGACGTGGTGGTGGCCAGCAACTACAGCCTGCCGACCCTGATCCAGGCCGGCGCCCTCGCCCCGCTGCCCCGCGACCGGTTGCCGGGCTGGAAGAACCTGGACGACGGCCTGCTCGGCAAACTGGCCGACAACGACCCCGGCAACCGCTACGCCGTGCCCTACCTGTGGGGCACCAACGGCATCGGCTACAACATCGACAAGGTGCGCGCCGCCCTCGGCGACAAGGCGCCGGTGGATTCCTGGGACCTGGTGTTCAAGGAAGAGAACCTGGCCAAGCTTGGCGAGTGCGGCGTGGCCATGCTCGACTCCCCCTCGGAGATGCTGCCGGTGGCCCTGCATTACCTCGGCCTGCCGCCCAACAGCACCGACGCCGAGGACTACCGCAAGGCCGAAGCGCTGCTGCTCAAGCTGCGCCCGCACATCGCCTACTTCAATTCGTCGAAGTTCATCAGCGACCTGTCCAACGGCAACATCTGCGTGGCGGTCGGCTGGTCGGGGGCGATGCTCGAAGCCAAGACCAACGCCGAACAGGCCGGCAACGGCGTGAAAATCGCCTACAGTCTGCCCAAGGAAGGCGCGCCGGTGTGGTTCGACACGCTGGTGCTGCTCAAGGACGCACCGCACCCGGCCCAAGGCCTGGCGTTCATCGATTACCTGCTGCGCCCGGAGGTCATCGCGCCGGTCACCGACCACCTGTCCTACCCCAACGGCAACCGCGCGGCCACCGCGCTGCTCAACGCGGCCACCCGTGACAACCTCGCGGTCTACCCGCCCGCCTCGGCGATGGCGACGCTGTTCACCCTCGAACCGCTGCCCAAAGCCACCGAACGTGTGCGCACGCGGGTGTGGAGCAAGGTCAAGAATGGTCAGTAGCAAGCATCAACTGCAGGTTTGAGAGCTGACTGCAGATTCCATGCACACCCACGATCCACTGTGGGAGCCAGCCTGCTGGCGATGGCGTCATCCAAATCGCCGCAGGGCCCAGGCAAGACCGTTGTGCACACCCCTTCACCTTTACCGAGAGACTGAACCGATGAAACCCCGCGCCAGAGACCTGAACATCCGCATCGGCCGGTTGCAGCCCGGCCCGCTCAACGCCATCACCGACGTGCCCGGCGTGCGGGTCGGCCACAGCAGCGTGCGCGGCCGCAGCGCCGCCGGCCGCGACATCTGCACCGGCGTCACCCTGATCGAGCCCCGCGCCGGTTCGACCAACCGTCAACCGTGCTTCGCCGGGGTGCATGTGCTCAACGGCAACGGCGACGCCACGGGGCTGGAGTGGATTCGCGAAGCGGGCCTGTTGACCAGCCCGGTGGCCTTCACCAACACCCACAGCCTGGGCGTGGTGCGCGATGCGTTGATTGCGCAGGACCGGGCGCAGCAACCGGACGACGGCCGCCTGTACTGGAACATGCCGGTGGTGCTGGAGACCTTCGACGGCTTGCTCAACGACATCAACGGCTTCCACGTGAAACACGAACATGTATTCGACGCCGCCAACGCGGCGACGGGCGGCCCGGTGGCGGAAGGCGCCGTCGGCGGCGGCAGCGGCATGGTCTGCCACGAGTTCAAGGGCGGCATCGGCACCGCGTCGCGCCGCCTGGACACGACCCAAGGTGGCTGGACGGTGGGGGCCATCGTCCAGGCCAACCATGGCGTGCGCCGGGAACTGCGGGTGGACGGCTACCCGGTGGGCCGTTTTCTGGAACCGAAGGCCTCACCGTTCACGGACGCGGCCCTGCCCCATCCGGGCATGGGATCGATCGTCGTCTGCCTGGCCACCGACGCGCCGTTGCTGCCGCACCAATGCACACGCCTGGCGCAACGGGCCAGCCTTGGCCTGGCCCGCACCGGGGGCGGCAACGAAGACCAGAGCGGCGACCTGTTCATCGCCTTCGCCACCGGCAACGACCACATCCCGCCCGCCGCCTACGAACGCAAGGGCGCACCGACCTGCGACGGGCTGCGCATGGTCACCAACGACCACATCAGCGCGCTGTTCCTGGCGGCCACCGAAGCGGTCGAAGAAGCCATCATCAACGCCTTGCTGGCGGCCGAGACCACCGAAGGCAACGGGCACACGGTGCCGGCGCTGGACGCCGACACCTTGCTCGCCGCGCTCGACAAGGCCGGTTGGCCCGGCGCCTGATGTTTCGTGCGGGGCCGGCCTTCACTTGAACAGGCCGAGCCCCAGCGCGTGGGCGGTTTGCAGATGCAGCGCCGGATCCTGCAGCTCCGATTCCAGCAACAGCGTCGAACGACCCACCGTCGCCCCGCAGTAGTCGAAGATGCCGTGCTCGATCTGCGCCTTCATCGCCGCACCGTAGCCGTGCCGTTCGTAAGTGCCAGCGTCCGCCCCGCCGAGGCCGACCAAGTGCACGTGCAAGCGGCCCAGCTTCTTCGAAAGCCCCGTTCCGCCGTCGAAATCGAAGGCCCAGCCGTTGCTGAACACCCGGTCGATCCAACCTTTGAGCAGCCCGGGCATCGCCCACCAGAACACCGGAAAGACCAGCACCAACGCATCGGCGCGGTCGATGCGCGCCTGCTCGGCCAGGACATCCGCTGGCGGCGGCGATTCGCGGTGGTGCACGGCCCAGTCCGCCCGGGTGAAACGCGGATCGAAACCTTCGGCATGCAGGTCGGCGATTTCGACCGTGTGGGCCGGATCGGCCGCCGTCACGCCTTGCGCGATCCGCTGCGCCAGCGCATGGGTCAGTGAACGGTCATCGTGATGATCCACAACAATCAATGCGTGCATGGGAATCTCCAGGTGGTGGAAGCGCGCCGGGGGCTCTATACTCCAGGCAAGCTACTATCGGTAAGCTACCGAAAGTAAACTACGTTTGGTATATAACCCATGTCAACCACCGAAAACCCCAAACCCGCCCAGCCCCGGCGACGCCTGTCGCGGGCGGATCGCCATCGCCAACTGCTCGAACAGGCCTGGCAGCTGATTCGCGAACAAGGCACCGACGCCCTGACCCTCGGGTATCTGGCGGAGAAGGCCGGCGTGACCAAACCGGTGGTCTACGACCACTTCACCACCCGGGCCGGCCTGCTGGCCGCGCTGTACCAGGATTTCGACCGGCGCCAGACCGCTCTGATGGACGCCGCGCTGGCCACCTGCGCGCCGCGCCTGACCGACACTGCGCAGGTGATCGCCACGCAATACGTCGACTGCGTGCTGACCCAAGGCAAAGAGATTCCCGGGGTGATCGCCGCATTGGCCAGCACACCGGAGCTGGAGAAGATCAAACGGGAGTACGAAGCGATCTTCCTGGAAAAGTGCCGAAATGCATTGCTGCCCTTCACTCAGGGTGCAGCCATCACCCAAGCGAGCCTGCGCGCGATGCTGGGCGCCGCCGAGGCGCTGTCCCAGGCGGCGGCGAGCGAAGAGATCACTGCCGCCCAGGCCCGCGACGAGCTGTTCGCCGTGGTTTTCGCCTTGGTCGAAAGAGCCGCAAAGCAGGTGACTGACGGTACTTGAGGCCGCCCGCGCACCTTCCTACGATGGAGTTACGCAGCCGCTGGTCCGCCAGACCGCTGCGTAGGCGCGGGTGCATTGAACCCCTATCAAGCCCGCGCTTCGCTTCATGCGCATCTTGAGCCTCACGGGCTCTACTTCCTCCCCATCAAAGAGTCTTGAGGCTCTTTTTTTGTCTGCGTAAACCGGTGCCGCCGCGCGGGGAATCAGTGCAGGGTCAGGCGCTGGCGGACAAACGCTTCCGTGCGCCGCGTCACCTGGTCCAGATGCCGGTCGCGCTGCTTTTCCGCATCGAGCATCGCCCGCTTGCCGTGCTTCTGCAAAAGGTAGGTGTGGATCTGCTGCACTTCCAGCGAGCGGTAGATCGGCGTCGTGTCGATGTAGCCGCTCAGTCCGCTGCTGCGGTGATGGCGGGTGCTCATCAGCACCTGCGTCGCCCGTTGGCCGATCACCTGAAAGCCCATGGCTTCGAAGTACGGCACCTTGCCCACGGTGCACGTCAGTTCGGCATGGGGGTAACGGGCCAGCATCTCGCCGACCATCGCCCGCGCAAGGCCCTGGCGCCGATGCCCTTCACGCACGGCTAGGTAGGCGACGTTGCACGCCTCCCAATCGCCCTGCACCGGCAGGTACAGCAAGAACCCGGCGACCTGCTCCGGATCGTCCTCGTCGGTGGCGACCAACAGTTCCACCTCCGTGCCCTTCTCCCCGTTCAACGCCTCCAGGTACAGGTGCACCTCGTAGCCGACCGCGTACTGGTAGACGTTGTACAGCAGGTTGCTGGGGCCCAGGCCGATGGCGCTGATGTCGGTCAGGTAATCGACGACCATCTGCAGAATCTGGCTGTTGATGCCTTCGGGGCACGGTGACTTGAAGTGGGTGATGCGGGGCATGGCGGGCGGACTCCGGCGTAAGGCACAGTCGCCGGGCGACTGATGCCCGGCAAGCGGCGACATCATACCTTGTGCGGGGGATTGCGGTGTCCGTCGGATCTGGCGGTGCATGGCTGACAAAAATTTCATCTGCCCGGCAGCGGATCTTTCGCCGATTCGGCGTCCAATTCTTCAACTGCGCTCACTTTCCGAGGCAGGCCTTGAGGAGTTGTCATGAACGTTGTCCGTTCGTTGTCCCGTTGGCGCAAAGCCCTGCTGCTGGTGCCGTTGACGGTCGCGGCGTTGGCCGGCACGCCGGCGTTCGCCCAGCCCGAAGTCATCATCCGGGAAGCGCCGCCGCCGATGCGCGTGGAACCGATGCCCGGCGCTCGCCCCGGCTACGCCTGGGACCAAGGCCACTGGCGCTGGGAAGGACGCGGCTACGCCTGGGTGCCCGGCCACTGGCAGCCGGTGGTGCGCCATGGTGCCCGCTGGAAACCGGGGCACTGGCAGGCGCGCGGACCTAACTGGTACTGGGTCGAAGGCCATTGGGTGCGCTGACCGTGAACCGACCGCAAACGCCCCTCTTCAGGAACACCGTCATGTCGCGATCCCTCAAAACCCTGATCGCCGCCGCGCTGGCGGCGATCACCCTGTCCGGCTGCGTCGTCGCCCCGGCCCGGCCGCACCGGCCACCCCCGCCGGTGGAAGTGGTGCCGGTCATGCCTGCGCCGGGCTATCACTGGGTACAGGGCCATTACCGCTGGGGCGGCAACCAATGGCGCTGGGTGCCGGGGCATTGGCGGGCCTACTGAGGCCCGTCACTGCTGCGGCGCCACCACCTTGAACTTGATGTCGATGTCCTTCGACACCACGGTGTCCGCCCATTCCCCCGCACCGAGGCCGAAGTCGTCGCGCTTGAGCGTCAGCGCACCGTCGAAGATGCCGATGCCGTCGCCCGGCTTCAGGTGCACCGGCACCTGCACCTCGCGGGAAATGCCTTTGAGGGTGAGCCGGCCGGTGACCCGGTAGCGGTCGGCGCCGGCCGGATCGAAGCGGGTCGACTCAAACACCGCCACCGGGTATTTCACAGTATCGAACCAGGCCGGCTTCACCAGTTCGGTGTTGGCGTCCTCGCTGCCGGCGTCAATGCTGGTGAGGTCGATGCGCAGCGTGGTGCGGGCGTCGGCGAGGCGGTCGGTGTCGAACGCCAGGGTGGCGTCGAACCGGCCGAACGTACCGTACATCCGCGAGCCCATCTGGCTGTAGGTGAAACTGATCTGGCTGGCTGCCGTATTGACCCGCTCGTACTCGGCCGCCGACGCGGCGGACACTGCGCCCAGACACGACATTGCCGCCAACAGCCATCGGATCGACATGGGACTCTCCGCTCTCGGGCACCTCGATTGACTTAAGCAAACATCCGCCGCTCATGCCACCTCGCCGGCCATGTGCGCCTTCAAGTAAGCGATCAGCGCGGTGACCTTCGGCGACGGCACATGCTCGCGGGCGGTCACTGCGTTCAGGTCTTGGGGCGGGCCGATCCACTCGGGCAGCACCCGCACCAGCCGCCCGGCCCGTACATCCTCGTCCAGGCTCTGCTCCATCGCCAGCGTCAGCCCCTCGCCGGCCAGCAAGGCGTCGCGCAGCAGCGCAGGGTCGTTGGCCAGGATCTGCGGGTCGACGCGGTAATCCTTGAGCCGCCCGCCGGCCCGGCGCAACGGCCAGACATAACCGACATCGCGCCGGGCCTGGTGCAAGGTCAGCGTCCGGTGCCGCATCAGTTCTTCGGGACCTGCGGGATGCCCCTCGCGCTCAAGGTACGCCGGCGCGGCGAACAGGCCCGTGGGAAAGCTCGCCAGCCGCCGGGCGATCAGGCTCGAATCCGGCAGCGCGCCGAGGCGCAGCGCCAGGTCGATCTTCTCGCCCACCAGATCCAGCGGCACATGGGACGCCAGGATCTCCAGGCGCACCTGCGGATAGCGCTGGCGAAACCCGGCCAGCATCGGCGCGAACCAACTGACGCCGAACGAGAACGGCACCGTCACCCGCAGCCAGCCGCGGGGCCCTTCGCGCAATTGCTGCACGGCGTATTCGGCCTGCTCCAGGGTGTCGGCGACGGACTGGCATCGCTCGTAGTACACGGCGCCGGCCTCGGTCAGGCTCAGCTGGCGCGTGGTGCGGCGCAGCAGCTGTGCGCCGATGGCCTGCTCCAGTTCCCGCACCCGCCGGCTGACCGTGGTCTTGGGAATCTGCAAGGCATGGGCCGCCGCCGTGAAGCTGCCCAGGCGCACCACCTGCACGAACACCAGCGTGTCATTCAAATCGCGTTTCATCCGTACACCTTCCCGACGGCGGACTGTGCCGTTTGCGGCACATTGCATGCCGGGATTATGGGCTAATCACCGCCGCTGGCGCGACTTAGGATCAAGCCTCCCCTTACTGGAGTGCCCCTGATGAAACTCGAAGAATACGCCGCCCACGACGGCATCGGCCTGGCGCGGTTGGTCGCCGCCGGCGACGTCACCCCCCAGACGTTGGCCGCATTGGCCAGCGAAGCCGTGCAACGGGTCAACCCGTCGCTCAATGCGGTGATCGAACACTGGGCGCCCACCGTGACGCCCGGCAGCGGCCCGTTGGCCGGCGTGCCGTTCCTGATCAAGGATCTGGCCATCACCGCCGCCGGCCGCCGCAATGAATTGGGCAGCCGCCTCGCCCAAGGGCTCGTGGCACCGAACGACTCCCACCTGATGCAACGCTTCAACGCCGCCGGCCTGCTCACGCTGGGCCGCACCACCACGCCGGAAATGGCGTTCAGCACCGAAACCGATTCCACCCTGCAAGGCCCGACGCGCAACCCGTGGGATGCGCAACGCTCCGCCGGCGGATCCAGCGGCGGCGCCGGGGCGGCCGTCGCCGCCGGCATCGTGCCCATCGCCCACGCCACCGATGCGGCGGGCTCGATCCGGGTGCCGGCGGCGTTCAACGGCCTGGTGGGGCTCAAACCGACCCGGGGCCGCAGTTCCCACGGCCCGGTGATGGACGAAGTATTCGCCGGCCTCGGCGTGCAGTTGGGCCTGTCGCGTTCGGTGCGTGACAGCGCGGCGTTGATGGACGTGGTGCAGGGCTGTGCGCCGGGCGACCCGTACCACACCGCCGCGCCGGCCGAGGGCTTTCTGGCCCAGGTCGGCCGCGACCCGGGCCGTTTGCGCATCGGCGTGCTCGACACGCCGTGGAACGGCGCCGCCGTCGACCCAGAGATCAAGGAGGCGCTGTCCGGCACCGCCCGCGAACTCGAAGCGCTCGGCCACCGGGTCGAGACCGTGCAAGCGCCGCTCGGCGTCTCGTGGGACGCCTTCGTCAACGCCAACGCGCACATCTGGTGCGCGAGCCTGGTGCGCTGGATCGACCACCTCGCCGGTGCCGCCAGCCGCCCCATCGACCGCAGCACCCTGGAGCCGGCCACCCTCGCCTGCTACGCCTTCGGCCAGCGATCGCGGGGCACGGACTTCGCGGCGGCGCTGGAGCTGCGCAACAGCATTGCCCGGCAGGTCGCCGCGTGGTTCGGGACGATCGATGTGCTGCTGACCCCGACCCTGCCGCAATTGCCGCAAGCCCTCGGCGCCTACAACCACGACGCCGAGCGGCTGGACGGCCGGCAATGGACGGCACGGGTGTTCGAGCATTCGCCGTTCACGCCGGTGTTCAATGTGGCAGGAACCCCGGCGGTTTCGTTGCCGTTGGGCATCTCCCGCAACGGCCTGCCGATCGGCCTGCAACTGGCCGCTCGCTTCGGCGCCGATGACGTGCTGCTGCGCCTGGCGGCGCAACTGGAACAGGCCCTGCCGTGGCAGGGTCGCCGTCCTGCGCTATGGGCCGGCAACGCCTGACCGGCAAGCGGCCATCCCTGAGGCGAGGAAGCTTGCTCCCTCGCCTCAGGGGATTACACCAGCCGTTCGATCTTCTGATGCTGCCAGACCATTCTGTAATACAGCGTCTGCAGCACCAGCATCCCCAGGTAAGCCAGCGGAAACGCCATCCACACGCCCTGGAGGCCGTAGTGCCCGTCCAGCCAGTAGGCGGCCGGCAATTGCACGCCGACCACACACAAGATCGCCACCCCCACCGGCACCAGCACCGTGCCGCTGGCGCGCATGATCCCGCCGATGATCGCCTGGAAGCCGAACACCAGCAGGCTCCACAGCATGATGTGCAGCAGGTGCTCGGCCATAGCCCGGGTCGCGTCCTCGGTCAGGAACAGCCCCAACAGCCAATGCGACGCCAGGTAGCCCAGCACGATCAGGCCGCCGGTCAGGCCCACGTTGATCCAGAGCCCCGTGCGCAGGATCGGTCCCAGCCGTTCGAGCCGGCCGGCGCCGATGGCCTGGGCGCCGAGGATCGACGCGGTGATGGCGATCGACAGCGCCGGGAACTGCACGTAGTTGACGATCTGCGTGACCGCGCCATAGGCCGCCGTCGCCTGGGAACCGTGCTGGTTCACCAGCGCCAGGATCACCAGCTCCGACAGCGACAGCACGATCATCTGCACCCCGGTCGGCAGGCCGATGCGCAACACCTTGCCCAGGATCGCCCCGTCCAGGCGCAGCGCCGCGAAGAACTCCCGGTCCGGCGCCAGCGGGTGCCCCTTGCGGATCAGCCGCCACGCCAGCCAGCCCATCGCCGCCAGGTTGCCCGCCAGCCCTGCGTACGCCGCGCTCTGGATGCCCATCTGCGGCAACCCCAGCCAGCCGCGGATCAAGGCCGGCGTCAGCGCCAGGCCGACGCCGGTCGAGACCATCAGCGCCAGCAGCGGCGACAGCGTGTCGCTCACCCCGCGCAGCAACTGGGTGAACAGCACGAACACCAGCATCGACGGCAAGATCCACATCATCACGTGGGCATAGGCCACCGCGTCGTCCAGCACATCCGCCGGCGTGCCCAGGCCCTGCAACGCCGGCCGCGCAAACACGCTGCCCAGCACCGCTGCCGCCAGACCGATCAGCACCCCCAACAGCAACGTTGCGCCGGAGATCGCCTTGACCATGTGCGCCTCCCGCGCGCCCCAGGCCTGGCCGATCAGCACGCCCGCCCCGGCACCCAGGCCGATGACCAGCGCAATGAAGAAAAAGATGATCGGGAACATTCCCGACACCGCCGCCAACGCCTGGGTGCCGAGCATCTGGCCGATGTAGATACTGTTGACCGTGCCGGACATCGATTGCAGGAAGTTCGACAGCACCATCGGCGCCAGGAACAGAAAGTAGGTTTGCCAGAGGGGGCGTTGGGCGGCAGGGTTTTGCATGGGGTAGAGATCCGTCTCGGCGGTCGGGGCTGATGACCGATAGCTTCAGCGAGTTGCCGCAAAGGCGCAATGAACATTTCGGGCCTCTGCCGCAAATGCTCCGGTGTGACCCATCGGTGGGTTCCGCCGCGCCGTTGTGGTAAACAACACGCCCCTTCATAGAGGTTGCCGACGTGCCCCACTCCCTGCGTTTGATGACGTGCGCATTGCTTGCGACGATCACCCTCACCGCCCAGGCTGCTCCATCTCCCGAGTCCTTGAAACCCTTGCTGGCGACCCTCAACGAACGCCTGAACATCGGCGACCTGGTGGCGCTGACCAAATGGGACAGCGGCAAGCCGATCCAGGACAGTGCCCGGGAAGCCCAGGTGATCGCCAACGCCCGGACCCTGGCCGCCGAGCAAAAGCTCGACCCGGAAGACGTCGCGCAATTGATCGCCGCCCAGATGGAAGCCAACAAACTGGTGCAGTACGGCCTCCTGTCACAGTGGCAGGCGGCCGGCGCCGCGCCGGACACGCCGCGCCCGGATCTGGGCAAGCAGATCAGGCCTCGCCTCGATGAACTGCAGACCCGGCTGCTGCAGCAATGGGCCGCCTTCGCGCCCTATCGCCAGGATCCGGACTGCACGGCGTGGCTGGCCGGGGCGCGTAAGGGGCTGGCTCAGGACGCCCTGCATGAACTGGCCCTGATCCGCGCCACGGGCGAGTTGTGCGTTCGCCCCGCGAGGCCTTGATCCGGATGGCTGACCTAGATTGCGGCCCTCATCGGCGGCATCGATAGTCACCATCAGCGCAATGAAGTTCTCTTAAAAAATCCCGGGCGTAACATCGGCTCCATACCCACCGACAACACCCTGGAGCACACGATCATGAAACGCCAAACCATCCTCGGCATCGCTTTCTCGGTACTTGCGCTGAACGCTTTTGCAGCCCCTTCCGCCCACACGATGATCGCCGAAGGCGGCTCGGACAAACTGATCGAAAGCCGTTTGGCCGAAGGCGGTTCGGACCGTCTGATGGAGCGTCGAGTGGCTGAAGGTGGTTCGGAGCGTCTGCTGGAACGTCGAGTGGCTGAAGGTGGTTCGGAGCGTCTGCTGGAACGCCGCGTCGCCGAAGGTGGTTCGGAGCGTCTGCTGGAGCGCCGCGTCGCCGAAGGTGGCTCGGATCGTCTGCTGGAGCGCCGCGTCGCCGAAGGTGGCTCGGATCGTCTGCTGGAGCGCCGCGTCGCCTAATCCCTACAACTGCATCACCCATAAAAAAACCGGCCTGATCAGCCGGTTTTTTTTTGCCTTCGCCGTCGCTTACTGCGCGGTTTTCAGCTTGATCACGTCGCCGGACACCTTGGTGGTGTAGCCGGTGAGGACCCAGGCCCAGAACCAGTTTTCCTGGACTTGGGTGTTGATCATGGCATCGCCGCCGCGGGCCTGGATCGCGGCGCTCTGGGCGCGGACGAAACGGCTGTTCTGACGGATCGGGATGCAGCCGAACAGCAGCATGCCGGTGGCGCTGGCTTCGCTGTGGCCAATCACGGTGTATTGGCTGCTGTCGTAATGCTGGGTGTTCATCGGGGTGCCGGTGCAACCTGCCAGAACCGCACCGAACAGTGCGGCGGCGACGACTTTGCTGAGGTACTTCACTGCGTGACTCCATAAGGTGAACGCCCGGGATCCATCTCTCGGGCGGCGCACACTTTACCGGACGCGATAGCTCATTGATATCAAACTTGGCGGTTTTCTCGTCCCGCACTCACTGGCAGCCCGAGCGCGAATGCGCCTACCATGGCGCCACTCCAATAAGAACAGACACCGCCCATGCTCAAAGCCAGTCTGCGAAGCCACCTGACTCTCTGGTTTGCCGGTCTTTCTCTCCTGACGCTGCTGAGCGTCGGTTTCTACATCGGCCACATCGCCACCGAACAAATGAAGCAGGCCAGCGGCAACGCCTTGCTGAGCAACGCGCACTCGGCGGCGGCGCTGCTGGGCCAGCAGTTGCGCGAACGGCAACTGGAGGTCTACTTGCTCAGCCGGGCGCCGCACCTGGAGCGCGGCGACCTGGACAATCCGGCCATCCTGACCTCGATGAAACTGCGCAGCGAAGCCCGCGCCGAATACGCGTGGATGGGCGTGGCCGACGCCGAAGGCCGGGTGCACCAGGCCGTCAACGGGCTGCTGGTGGGCCAGTCGGTGCAGCAGCGGCCGTGGTTCCAGGCCGGCCTGCGCGGTGAGTACACCGGCGACCCGCACGAGGCCGTGCTGCTGGCCAAACTGCTGCCGGGCCTGCCGAACGGCGAGCCGCTGCGCTTCATCGACTTCGCCGCGCCGATCCACAATGCCGAAGGCCGGGTGATCGGCGTGCTCGGCGCCCACGCCCACTGGAGCTGGGTGACGCGGATCGTCGATTCGGCGGTTTCGCACAAGGACGCCGCGCCGGACATCGAAGCGCTGATCATCGACCACGACGGCAAAGTGCTGTACCCCGAAGCGCTGGTCGGCCAGCAACTGGCGCCCACCGACCCCGCCTCGCCCGGCTGGATCGCCGCCAACGGTTACCTGACCGCCCAGGTCACGGTGCCGACCCCCGCCAGCACGGCGCTGTCCTGGTCGATCGCCGTGCGCCAGCCGCTGGACACCGCCCTGCAGCCGGCGCGTTCGCTGTTCTACAAACTGCTGTTGCTGGGCGGCATCGCCGCCGTCGGGTTCGCGCTGGTCGGCCACTACCTGGCGCTGTACCTGAGCCGTCCGATCGAACACCTGGCGCGCTCGGCCCGGCAGGTGCAGAACCACGAATCCGGCGTGCGCTTCGCACTGCAGCACCCGGTGCAGGAGATCGCCCAGCTCGGCCAGTCCATCGACGCCATGACCCGCTCCCTGCTCGGCAAGGAACGCGAACTGCAACAGGCCAACGCCTCGCTGGAAGCCACGGTCGCCCTGCGCACCGCCGCCCTCGTCCAGGCCAACGCCGAGCTGCTGACGCTGGCGACCCACGATGCCTTGACCGGCGTTCACAACCGTCGCCGCTTCGACGAGAAACTCACCGAATACAGCTTGCTGTTCCGCCGCACCGGCCGCCCGTTCGCCTTGCTGCTGATCGACGCCGACCACTTCAAGCGCACCAACGACACCCACGGCCACGCAGTGGGCGACGACGTGCTGCGGCAACTGGCGCAGCTCATCCAGGCCAACACCCGCGCCACCGACTTCGTGGCCCGCTACGGCGGCGAGGAATTCGCCGTGCTGCTGCCGGAGATCGCCAAGCCGGACACCCCGGACATCGTCGCCGAGAAAATCCGCGCCGCCGTCGCCGAGGCGCACTTTCCGGTGGTCGGCCAGATCACCGTGAGCATCGGCGTCGGCCTGGCGGACCCGGCCGACAACGCCCCCGCCGCGCTGGTCACCCGGGCCGACCGCCAGCTGTATCAGGCCAAGGCCGAAGGCCGGAACCGGGTGGTGTGCCAGGCGTCCTTCAGCGAGATGAACCGGCAAGGATGAAGGCCTGGACACTCAGGTGTTGGTTTTCAGCCGGGTCCACAGCCGCGTCGTCAACCGGGCGATCGCCGCCGGCAACTCTTCCACGGTGAACAGCTTGTCCATCACCTCCCTGGGCGGGTAGATCGCCAGGTCTTGCCTCACCGCCGACGTCACCAGAGCGTCTGCGGCGGCGTTGGGGTTGGCGTAGTGGATGCTGTTGCTGATGTTGGCGATCACTTTGGGCTCCAGCAGGTAGTTCATGTACGTGTAGCCGTTGCGGGCGTGCGGGGCGTTCTTGGGCATGACCACCATGTCGAACCACAGGGTCGAGCCCTCTTCGGGAATCGAGTACGCGATGTCGATGCCGTTTTTCGCATCCCGGGCGCTGGCGGCGGCCTGGACCACATCGCCGTTGAAGCCGATCACCGCGCAGACGTTGCCGTTGGCCAGGTCGCTGATGTACTTGGAGGCATGGAAGTACTGCACATACGGGCGGATCTTCAGCAACAGCCGCTCGGCCTGCTTGTAGTCCGCCGGTTCGTGGCTGTGGGGCGGCAGGCCCAGGTAGTTGAGGGTGACCGGCAAGACCTGGGTCGGGTTGTCGATGATCGCCACGCCGCATTGGCTCAGCTTCCGGATGTTGTCCTCGTCGAAGAACAGCTTCCATGAACGGGTCACGTCGGTGCTGCCGAAGATCGCCTTGATCTTCTCGACGTTGTAGCCGATGCCCGCCGTGCCCCACATGTACGGATAGCCGTACTGGTTGCCGGGGTCGTTGACCTCAAGCTTTTTCATCAGCACCGGGTCGAGGTTCTTCCAGTTCGGCAGCTGCGACTTGTCGAGTTTCTGGATCGCGCCGGCCTTGATCAGGCGCGACAGGAAATGGTTCGACGGGCTGACCACGTCGTACCCGGTGTTGCCGGTCATCAGCTTGGACTCCAGCACCTCGTTGCTGTCGTGGATGTCGTAGGTCGCCTTGATGCCGGTGAGCCGGGTGAAGTCGGGCAACGTGTCGTCGGCGATGTAGCCGTTCCAGTTGGAGATGTTGACGGTTTCATCGGCGAGGGCGGCGGACGAGCCGGCCGCCAGCAGGATCGCCAGGGAAAGTGCATGGACGCGCATGGTGGATCACCTGTGTCGTGGAGCGGTTGTTTTTGTTTGAGGTGCGCAACTTCAGATTTCTGTCCGGGCCCTGACCGCCTCCATGCGCATGCGCAGCCTTGCGCCGATGTCGAAGAACGGACGCGGCGGCAGCCAGCCGGGTTGCGCCCGCTGCATCACCGTGCGCAGCAGCGGCGAATCGACGCCCGACGCCAACTCCGCCAGCAACCGTCCCCACAGGGTGCCCCGCGCCACCCCCGAGCCGTTGCAACCGGCCACGGCGAACACGCCCTCCTGCACCCGCTCGAAATACGCCTGCCCGCTGCGGGTCGCACTCAGGTGACCGGTCCAGGTGTAACGGATGTCCTGCTCGCCGAGAAACGGGAAACGCCGCTGCAGCCCACGGACATGGTGGCGCCGGCGCTCGGCGAGCTCGCGGCCCGACAGATCCCGCGTGCGGTATTCGGCGGTGTTGCGGATCATTACCCGCCGGTCCGGCGTCAGCCGCACCGTGGCGCCCAGGGGGCGGGTCGAAAGCACGCCCCAGGGCTCGACCGCACCGATGGCCCGATACTCCTGGTCGGTGAGCGGCCGGGTGAGACTGGCGCTCAGTTCCATCGGGAACGTGGCGCTGTCGTCGATGCCCACCCGGGGCACGAAGGCGTTGAGGCACACCAGCACCCGAGCGGCTTCCACGCTGCCCCCGGGCCCGTTGGCGCGCAGACGGCCGTGGCCGAGTCGCTCAAGGCCCGTGATGTCGCTGCTCTCGAACACCGTGACGTTGTCCGGCACCGCATCGAGCAAACCCTTCACATACTTGGCCGGCTGCAGCAAGGCGTTGCCGTTGCCGCACCAGATCGCCGCCCGGTAGTGCGGCGTGCCGAGCCGTTGTTGCAGCGCTTGCCCTTGCAGCAGCTCCGCACGGGCACCCAGCGCCCGCAGCGTGGCCAGCTTGGCGTCCACCTGGCTGAGCTTGGCCGGGTCGCTGACCGCAAAAAAATAGCCGCTGTCGCGCCAGTCGCATTCGATGGCATGCCGGGCAATGCGCTGACGGACTTCTTCGTTGGCCGCCCGGGCAATCATCGTGTCGGTCTCGAACCCGGCGAAGCCCTGCGCACCGATCAGTTCGTCGCCGGCCGGGTGTTCATGGGCCACGACGAAACCCGAATTGCGCGCCGAAGCTCCTTGGGCCGCCCGCTGGCGGTCCACCACCGCGATGCGCGCCTGAGGGTGCAGTTCGGCGAGCGTCAGCGCCGCGCTGAGGCCGGTGATGCCGGCGCCGATCACCAGCCAGTCGGCCTTTTGCGCCCCCTCCAGGCGGCTGCGCTGCGGCGTATCCCCCGCTTGCGCAATCCAGCCACATACGTTTTCCATGCCTCACCTCGTTCGACGGTCGTTGCGCGCCTTGCCTCTTGCGGCCAGCCATGCGTGAGTCGCATGCCATCCGAAGCAAGCTCAGCCTGACGACTAGAATCTATAAGGTCTTCGCTGGCCGAACCAACGCTATAAAATCATCGAGGCATACCGAAAACGCATGGATAAGATCCGCCATGTTCCGTCGCTGCAAGCCATGCAGGCCTTGGTGGAAGTCGCCGCCTACGGCAGCTTCACCCGCGCCGCGCAGCGGCTGTGCCTGACCCAAAGCGCCGTCAGCCGGCAGATCCAGCAACTGGAAAGCCATTTCAACGTCGCCCTGTTCCTGCGCACCAGCCGCAGCCTGCTCCTGACCCCCGAAGGCGAGCAGGTGCTGGCCAGCGCCCACAGCATCCTCGACCAACTCAGCAGCCTTGCAGAGCGCCTGGCCCCGCAGCGGCGCCCGTTCAGGATCCGCATGCACGTGTCGCTGGCGGTGCGCTGGCTGCTGCCCCGGCTCAGCGACTTCTACCTGCGCCATCCCCTGGTGTCGCTGGCGATCGAGACCGTCGCCACCGAAGTCGTCGAACCGGCCAGCGACAGTGACGCCTACATCCTTTACCTGCCGACGGCGTCCAGCGACGCCGATTGCCTGACGTTGTTCGAGGAGGCGCTGGTGCCCGTTTGCGCACCGGATCTGCCGCACGCCCCACGGTCGGTCGAAGCACTGCCGGACTTTGCCCTGCTGCACCGCTCGGCGGACCGGCAAGCGTGGATCGAATGGCTGGCGATGAACGGCGGCAGGCCGCTGGAGGACTACCGGCACATACCGTTCAACCTGGATGAATTGGCGCTGGATGCGGCGGCGCGGGGCCTGGGGGTCGCGGTGACGGACATGACCCTGGCGGCCGAGTCCATCGAACGGGGCGTGCTGACGGTGCCGTTCGGCCAACCGCTCAAGACAGGCGGCACCTACACCTTGTGCCTGCAGCCTTCAGCGGCCGCGCATCCCGACTGCGCCGCGGTAAAGCAATGGTTCGCCGGGCAGGCGCAAACGGGATGGATCGGCAACGGCCCGGACGCATGAGTCATTCGGCCTGAAAGGTCTGGAGATACGCCAGCAGGTTGTCGATCTTCTCTTCGTCGCTGAGCCCCCAGAAGATCATCCGCGTGCCCGGCACCACGCCTTTCGGGTCCTTGAGGTACGCCGTCAGCGTCTCGCGGTCCCAGGTGATGCCCGAGCCTTTCATGGCCTCGGAATACACATAGTTAGCCGACGTCCCCGCCGCCCGGCCGATGATGCCGTTGAGCTGCGGGCCGAACCCGGGACGGGCGGATTCGCCCACCTGATGACAACCACCGCACAGGCGCGGGAAGAGCTTGCCGCCGGCCTCAGCGTCGCCGGCGGCGCGGGCCGGAAGGCTCAAAAGGGCTGTGTTGAGGATCAGGGCGAGGGTCAGCAGGGCAGCGTTTTTCATCGGGGTTCCAGACAGGCCAGGCGGGCGGCGCAAAGGGTAGCAGATTGCGTAAGCTTCAAGCCGCCGAGGACATTACAGATAAGCGCCCACCACCCGCCTGACCTTGATCAAGGCCTGGCGCAAAACGTCCATGCCCACCGACCCCAGGGCCAGCCGGATCGCGTGCGGCACATGGGCCGACACGGTGAACGGTTCCGCCGTGGTGACCGACACCTGCCCGCGCATCAGCTCGGCCACCACCTGATCGGCCCGGGCGTCTTCCGGCAGCGGCAGCCAGAGAAAATACGACGAAGGATGGCCCACCACCGGCAGCCCTTCGAGCACCTTCACCGCCAGCGCCTGACGGGCCCGGGCGTCTTGGCGCTTTTCCTCCTCCAGCCGCTCGACCGTGCCGTCATCCAGCCAGCCGCAGGCGATGGCGGTCATCACACCGGGGGTGTTCCAGGTGGTGGCGCGGATGATGCGCTCCAGCGCCGGCACCGTCGCCGGCGGTGCGACGATGTAGCCGACGCGCAGGCCGGTGGCGATGTTCTTGGACAGGCCTGAGACGTACACCGTGCGCTCCGGCGCCAGCACCGCCAGCGGGGGTGGCGGGCTGTCGGCCAGAAAGGCGTAGGCCGCGTCTTCGATGAGGGTCAGGTCATGCCGGCGGGCAATCGCCGCCAATTGCTCGCGCGGCCCCTGAGGCAGCACCCAACCCAACGGATTGTGCAAAGTCGGCATGCAGTACACGGCGCGCACCGGACGGCTGCGGCAGAGGGCATCCAACGCCGCCAGGTCCGGCCCCTGGGCGGTGACCGGGATCGCCACCACCTCCAGGTGCAGCGCCTCAGCCAGCACCTTGAAGCCGGAATAGGTCAAGGCATCGGCGGCGATGACATCGCCGGGCTTGAGCAATGCCATCAACGTCACCGCCAGCCCCTGCTGCGCGCCGTTGACGATCAGCACCTGGCCGGCCTCGACCGCCAATCCGCGGCTGCGCAGGTGACGGGCGACCGAGGCCCGTTCGTGCTGGCGTCCGGCGTGGGGCTGATAGCGCAGCAGCGCCTCCAGGTCGCCGGACAATGCCAGTTGCCGCAACGCGGTGCGCAACAGGTCGTCCTGACCGGGCAGCGACGGATAGTTGAAATTGAGATCGATCATGCCGACGGCGACGTCTTTCTGGTCGATGCCTTGCCCCGGCGACAGCGAGGTTTCGCGCACGAACGTGCCGCGCCCGGTCTCGCCGCTCACCAGCCCCATGGCCTCGAGTTCGGCGTACACCCGCGAGGCGGTGACCAGCGCCAGCCCTTCGCGGGCGGCCAGTTGTCGGTGGGTGGGCAGGCGGGTGCCGGGCGCCAGACGCCCCGCGCGGATGTCAGCCGCGTAGAGGTCGACCAGGGACTTGTAGCGGGAACGGGGCATGCGGGCGTATCCATGACAATTCTTTGATTGTCTTGATTCTCAGCCATAGGATTCGCCCCAGGCAACCCCCAACCTTGAGTGCGACCCTGTATGGAACGAACGTCGAACCTGCCCCACCCCGCCCTGGAGAAGACCAGCGGCTGGATCAACGGATTCATTGGCGTGGTGATCTTCAGCGGCTCACTGCCGGCCACCCGGCTGGCGGTGCTGGAATTCGACCCGGTGTTCCTCACCGTGGCCCGCGCCACGCTCGCCGGCCTGCTCGGGCTGTGCCTGCTGTGGCTGTTCCGCGAGCGGCGCCCGGCGCGCGACCAGTGGTGGCCACTGGTGATCGTGGCGCTGGGCGTGGTGCTCGGGTTTCCGCTGCTCACGGCGCTCGCCCTGCAATACGTGACGTCGGCCCATTCGATCGTGTTTGTCGGCTTGCTGCCGCTGGCCACGGCGGTGTTCGGCGTGCTGCGCGGCGGCGAGCGGCCGCGCCCGGTGTTCTGGATCTTCTCGTTGCTGGGCAGTGCGCTGGTGGTCGGTTTCGCGCTGGCACAGGGATTGAGCGCCTCGCCCACCGGCGACCTGCTGATGCTGGCGGCCATCCTGGCCTGCGGGTTGGGTTACGCCGAAGGCGCGAAACTGTCGCGCACCCTCGGCGGTTGGCAAGTGATCTGTTGGGCGCTGGTGCTGGCGCTGCCGGCGATGGCGGGCTTGAGCCTGTGGCGGATGCCTGCCTCGTTCTCCGGCATCAGCGTCACGGCCTGGACGTGCCTGGCCTACGTGTCGTTGTTCAGCATGTTGATCGGTTTTGTGTTCTGGTATCGCGGGCTGGCCCAGGGCGGGATCGCCGCCGTCGGGCAACTGCAGCTGCTGCAGCCGTTCTTCGGCCTGGCGCTGGCCGCGACGCTGGTGCATGAACAGGTCAGCCTGGGCATGCTGGCCGTGACGCTGGGGGTGATCCTGTGCGTGGCCGGGGCGAAGAAGTTCGCCCGCTAGCCCTCAGCGGGCGTCGGCCTTCCATTGCCTCGGGCTTAGCCCGGTCTTGCGCCGGAACGCCCGGGCCAGCGCCGACGGGCTCTCGTAGCCGACCTCTTCGGCGATCAGCGCAATCGGCCGGCCCTCGCGCAGACGCTTCTGCGCCAGGCTGATCCGCCAGCTCAAGAGATAGTCCAGCGGCGTCTGCCCGACCACCCGGCGAAAGTGCTCGGCGAACCCGGCGCGGGACTGGTTGGCGGCCGCCGCCAGCTCGGCCACGCTCCAGGCCCGGGCGGGCTCGTCGTGCATCAGCCCCAACGCCCGCGACAGCCTCGGATCGGCCAGCCCGGCCATCATGCCCGGCTGCTGGTCGCGCCGGCTGATGAGGTGGCGCAGCAGCAGGATCACCAGCAGCTCGAACAACCGGTCCATCACCGCTTCGCGCCCGCAATGCCCGTCGAAGGCCTCCTTGAACAGCCACGCCAGCGTGCTGCCCAGCTCCGGGATGTCGGTGAGCTTCAGCACCAAGTAGTCAGGCAAGGCCGACGCCAGCGCGTTGCCTGAACCGCCGTCGAACGTCAGCGAGGCGCACACCAGTTGCGTGCCCATCGATTCGTCGGCGAACAGTCGGTGGGCCAAGGGCCGGGGGAAGAAAATCAGGGTTGGTTCGTTGAGCGTCAGCTCAGGGTCGTTGCCGGGCTTGAGCAGCACCTCGCCGGCCTGCAGCAGGTGCACATGGCCGCACGCCTGTTCGCCGCCGTAGGCGCTGACGCCGCAGAACGCGCCGCTGTGGAACGTGCCGGCATTGACGCCGAAGTGGGTGAGCAAGGTGGAGAGGCGATCCATGACGGCATCCTCGGCGATGGGTTTGGACGATCTGCCGCATATCCTCGACGATTTGCACCCAAAGCACCAGCCGCGCTCCCTAACATGAGCTCCATCCCCGGTGCACTCCGCACCGGACATTCGGAGATTCATCATGAGCCGCATCACCCCGATCAGCCTCGACACCGCCGCCGACGCCACCCGCACCGTGCTGGAAGGCGTGCAGAAGAAAATCGGCTTCCTGCCCAATGTGTTCACGACCCTGGCCAAGGCGCCCGTGGCACTGGACACCTACCTGCAAGCCTCCGCCATCCTGGGCAAGACCTCGCTCAGCGCCAAGGAGAAAGAAGCGGTGTACCTGGCCACCTCGCAGGTCAACGGCTGCGACTACTGCCTGAGCGCCCATACGCTGTTCGCCAGCAAGGCCGGGCTGTCGGCCGAGGACATCGCCCAGGCGCGCCACGGCCGGCTGAACGCCTTCGCCGCCCTCGCCCGCCAACTGACCGAGACCCGCGGCCAGTTGAGCGACGAACAGATCGCCGCCGCCCGCGCCGCCGGCATCGACGACAAGCAGATCATCGAAACGGTCGCACTCGTCGCCGTGCAGACCCTGACCAACTACCTCAACAACGTGGCGCTGACCGACATCGACTTCCCCGCCATCTGAAACCTGCCGGCTCCCACAGGGTTCAGCGGTGTCCGCACAAATGACCGGCCACCATCGATCCTGTGGGAGCCAGCTTGCTGGCGATAGCGGTCTGTCAGCTAAAGATGTTGGCTGTGCCGGCCCCATCGCTTGCAGGCAATCCCACAGGTATCCCGGGTGTTAGCAGGATCCAGGCACACCACAAAGCCCTGTGGGAGCTGGCTTGCCAGCGATAGCGGTCTATCAGCCACCCAAGATATTGCCTGTGCCGGCCCCATCGCTGGCAAGTCGAGTCGTCGCACCGCAGCTCCCACAGGGTTCAGCGGCATCCTCAGAAATGACAGGCCAACATCGATCCTGTGGGAGCCAGCCTGCTGGCGATAGCGGCCTGCAAGCGACCCAAGATGCCGGCAGTGACACCCTCTCCCACCTGCTCAAGCGTGCTCCACCCCGGCGCGCTTGAGCAGTTTCTTGCAGCGCTCGGACAGGTGGAACACCTGCAACTGCTTGCCGGCCTTGGCGTACCGCTCGCGCAGGGTCTTCAGCGCGGCGATGGCCGAGTAGTCGACAAAGCTCAGGTGGCGGCAATCCAGGGTCACCCGCGCCGGATCGCCGGCCGGGTCGAACTGGTTGAGGAACGGCGTGGTCGAGGCAAAGAACAGCGTGCCGTGCAGCCGGTAGAGCTTGCTGCCGTCGGCCTCCAGATGCGCATCGGCGTACAGTTCGCGGGCCTGCTGCCAGGCGAAGTTGAGCGCGGCGATGACGATGCCGCACATCACCGCGGTGGCCAGGTCCGTGAACACGGTGATGACCGTCACCGCCATGATCACCAGCACATCGTTGAGCGGCACCTTGTTCACCACCCGCAAGGAGGCCCAGGCAAACGTCTGCTGCGACACCACGAACATCACCCCCACCAGCGCCGCCAGCGGAATGCGCTCGATCATCGGTGACAGGAACAGGATGAACAGCAGGATCGCCACCCCGGCCACCACGCCGGATACCCGCCCGCGCCCGCCGGAACTGAGGTTGATCACGGTCTGGCCGATCATGGCGCAGCCGCCCATGCCGCCGAACGCACCCGACACCATGTTCGCCGCCCCCAGCGCCACGCATTCGCGATCCGGGTAGCCACGGGTCTCGGTGATTTCGTCGGTGAGGTTCAGGGTCAGCAGGGTTTCCAGCAGGCCGACCAGCGCCATCAGCACCGCGTACGGCGCGATGATGCGCAGGGTCTCCAGGTTCCACGGGATGTCCGGCAGCGCCAGGGCCGGCAGGCCGCCGGCGATGTGCGCCATGTCGCCGAGGGTACGGGTCGGCAGGTCCAGCAGGTACACCAGTGCGCCCACGCCGAGGATCGCCACCAGTGCCGGCGGCACCGAGCGGGTCAGGCGCGGCAGGAGGTAGACGATGGCCATCGTCAGCCCCACAAGCCCAGCCATCAGGTACAGCGGCGCGCCGCTGAGCCAGTGTTCGCCGTCCTTGAAATGCTCCAACTGCGCCAACGCGATGATGATCGCCAGGCCGTTGACGAAGCCGAGCATCACCGGGTGCGGCACCATCCGCACCAGCTTGCCCAGGCGCAGCAACCCGAACGCCATCATCACCAGACCGCCGAGCAGCACGGTGGCCAGCAGGTACTGCACGCCGTGCTGCACCACCAGCGCGACGATCACCACCGCCATCGAGCCGGCCGCCCCGGACACCATGCCCGGCCGGCCGCCGAACAGCGCGGTCAGCGTGCAGATGATGAACGCGCCGTACAGGCCCATCAGCGGATTGAGGTGGGCCACCAGCGCAAACGCGATGCATTCGGGCAACAGGGCGAACGAGGTGGTGAGTCCGGCCAGGACATCGGCGCGCAGACGTTTCGGTTTCATGGCTTACCTGATACGGGGTCGACGGAAAAACAGGGCTGTGGATGTTACGCAAGTGCCCGCAGGCAAACCAGCGGACGCTGACAACCGCCGTCGGGCGCTCTAAGCTGGCGCGCCTGTTCCGTCGACCGAGAGCCCGTCATGCCCACCCCGTTGAACGCCCGGGAAGTCTGCCAGCGCCTGCGCGATGCCGCGCTGGGCGTGTGTCCGTTGCGGCGCACCGCTGAGCCGTGCGGATCGGCGCGGGTCACGGTCGATATCGACGGCTGGCGGTTGGCGCTCGACCTCGACGGGCCGCGCCTGCTGCATTGCCTCGAATGCCGCAGCCCCGGTGGCCGGGCCTGGCGGCTCGACACCTCGCAACGCTTCGGCACCGACCCGGTCAGCCTGCTGAGCACCTGGGAGCTGGCGCAGATCGAGCGGCTGCTGGCCGAGTGACCGGCTCAGCCCTTGCGCAGATCGAGGGTGTAGGTGAAGTACCCGGTGTCGCGCACCCAGCCCAGCGACTCGTACAGGCCTTGGGCGGTGAAGTTGTCGGTGGCGGTTTCCAGCACCAGGCCCTTGGCCCCGCTCTGCACGGCAAAGTCCCGCGCCGTGTTCATCAGCAGCCTTCCTGCCCCACGGCCACGGGCGGCCGGAGTGGTGAACAGGTCGCTGAGCAGCCAGGTGCGATGGGCGTCGATGGATGAGAACGACGGGTACAGCTGCACAAAGCCCAGCGCCTGGCCGTCGGCGTCCTGCGCGATGAAGATCGCCGATTCGCCGGCGGCCAGGCGCTCGGCGATGAACGTCCGCGACTGCGCCAGATCGGACGGCTGGCCGTAGAAGCCGCGGTAGGCGTCGAACAGCGCGGCCACCGCATCGAGGTGAGAGGCATCGGCGCGCAAGGTGCGAAGGGTCATGTGGTTTTTTCCGGGATCGATTGGATCGGCACAGCATAGCGTTGTCTGCCGAGTCTGCTGGCTTCATCGCTATATAGTTTTGTATATTGCGAACCCGAAACCGCCAGACTCCGCCGTGCCTTCCATGAGCAGCATCCGTCAACGCAACGAGCAACTGATCCTCGCCGCCGCCAGCGAGGAATTCGCCGCCAAGGGTTTCGACGCCACCCAGACCCGCGACATCGCCGCCCGTGCCGGCGTGCCCAAGGCCAACCTGTATTACTACTTCCAGACCAAGGAAAACCTCTACGCCAAGGTGCTGCTGGGTTTCGTCGAACCGCTGCTGGACGCCTCGGCGGCGCTGCGCGAGAGCGACGACCCGCTGATCGGCCTGCGGGCGTACGTGGCGGCGCGGATCCGCATCGCCCGCGAGCACCCGGCCATCGCCCGGGTGTTCAGCGGCGAACTGCTGCTCGGCGGCCCGCAGTTGCCGCCCGAGTGCCGCGACCTGCTGCACGCCGAAGCGAGGCGCAACGTCGAGTGCCTGCGCAGTTGGATCGACCGCGGCCTGCTGGCCCCGGTGGATCCCGAGCACCTGATGCTGTTCATCTGGTCGGCGACCCGCACCTACACCAACATCGGCTGGCAGATGGGGTGCATCACCGGGCGCGAAGTGCCGCAGGACGAGGACTACGCCGCGGCGGCGGACACCGTCACGCGGCTGGTGCTGGGCGGCGTGGTGCGGGAGCCGGCAGCCCCTGTGCACCGGTTGATGTTCGCGACCTGAGGTGGCGGCGACAGGCTTGCGTTACGGCATGCGCTCCAGCGGCAGGGTTCTGCCGCCCTGCATGCGCTCGTACCAGGCGTGCACGGCAGCGGGCAGGCGATCCTTCCAGTCGGGGACGTTGGTGTAGTAGCGGGCGCGGGACTCGCCCTGGGCATCGGGCACCAGCAGCGCGATCCAGAAGCGGTTGCCGGCGGCGCTCATCACGATGGCGGCGTTGAAGTTGCCCAAACCGCGCACCCACAGTTCATCGACCTCGCTGCCCGGCACGTCGGCGGACGGATCGCCGATCGTCATCGTCCCCGCGCTTTGCACCAGTGCCGGGTAGTCGCCCTTGAGCAGCGTGCGCAGTGTGTCGTCTTCCTGTTGCGTGCGCACCAGGCTCAGCGCCAGCAGATCGTAGTCCAGCTTCAAGGGCGTTGGCGAAGCGACATAACGCCCGGCATAGAACACTCCCATTCCTGCCCCGCAGTCAGCGTCGTCACCCTGTTGCGCGACGTTCAGCACGCCGTTGATCGCCGTGAAGCTCAACGCGCACTCGCCCTCGGCGTAGTCCGCCCCCGAGGCGCGGCGTGTGGCGGTTCCCTCCAGGCTGCCTTCGTTGGCGCCGGCGGTGGCCTCCACGGCGAAGGACACGTGCGAATCGTCCCGTAGGGACGTGTTCAGCTCTGCACCCGAGGCCACGCCTTCGGGAATCCGCTGCCACATCGCGTTCCAGCTGAACGGCTTTGCGGCGTATTCAAGTTCGGTGAGGCGCATGAGGTACAGGCGGCGCAGGCAACCCAACGTTTCGCCGCAGACGTCGCGGTTCTTCAGCCACGCCCGCTGATCCGCCTTGAGCGCCTTCGGGTCGGCGACCTTCGCCAGCGTGGTGCGCCACACCGCGCTCAGCTTCTCATCGAGGGCGGAGGTGTACGGATCGTCGCAAAGGGTTTTCTCGACCGGGCCGGACGCCTTGGCGCAGTCGAAACCGGCGGCGTGGGACATCGGGGCGATTACGAGGCTGGCCAGCAGCCAGGCATGACGGGCATTGAACGCGGGCATCGACAGATTCCATTCCTGAGGCGCCGGCAGTATGCCGGGAGCGACCGGTCGATGCCCGGAGTTTTCACCGCCTGCAGGAGCGAGCCTGCTCGCCAAAGCGTCATCCCCCTCAATGTCCGAGGCGAACGACACGACGCCTCGCGAGCAGGCTCGCGCCTACAGGGAAGGCTGCTCGGCGGGTCAGAAGGTGATCTGAGCCGCCGGCGTGACGTCGATCCGCGCCACCGAGCTGCTCAGATGAGCCAGATCCTTGTTGTGCTCGGCGATGATGTCTTCGGCGCTCATGCTGCCGTTGTCCACGGTGGAGTGGGCGTCGGCCGCCAGCACCACGTCATAGCCCAGTTGATGCGCCTGGCGCACGGTGGCGTTGACGCAGTAATCGGTCTGCAGGCCGCCGATCACCAACCGGTCGAAGTCTTCCTTGGGGATCAGCTTCTGCAGCGTAGTCTGGCAGAACGAGTCCGGGGCGGTCTTGCGCACGTACAGGTCGCCCGGCGCGGTCTCCAGGCCGTCCGCCAGTTGCCAGCCGTCGCTGCCGTGGGCCAGCAGGTCGCCCTCTTCTTCGTGCTGGATGAACACCACCGGCACGCCGGCCTGGCGGGCGCGTGCGCTGAGGCGGTTGAGGGTGTCGATGACGCGGGGGATGTCGTAGCACGCGTATTGGCCCGAGCACAGGGCGCGTTGGACGTCGATGATCAACAATGCGGTGGACATGGCAGGCCTTCCTTGATCGATCCGTGAGACAGGGGCGGACAAACGCCCGCCCCTCTTTTTTACGCGCGTCAGTAACCCAATGACAACCCGGTGTTGCGCCGCGGGTCGTTGGCGCCGTAGAAGCGGTTCTTGCCCACCGGTTTGCCGCCCAGGGACGGCGCGCCGACGAGGATCGCCGCGATATGGTTGGCATCTTGCGGGCCGGCGAACTTGTGGCCCCAGCTTTCGAGGATCTTCCTGGTGTCGGGGCTGGCGGCGAAGTCTTCGAGGTTGGTCTGCTCCGGCATCCACTGCTGATGGAAGCGCGGCGCATCGACCGCTTCCTGCAGGCCCATGCCGTAGTCGATGACGTTGAGCATGGTCAGCAGGGTCGCGGTGATGATCCGGCTGCCGCCCGGCGTGCCGACCACCATCACCACCTTGCCGTCCTTGGTGACGATGGTCGGGCTCATCGACGACAGCGGCGCCTTGCCGGGCGCGATGGCGTTGGCCTCGCCCTGCACCAGGCCGTACATGTTCGGCACGCCGACCTTGGAGGTGAAGTCGTCCATCTCATCGTTGAGGATCACCCCGGTCTTGCTGGCCATCACGCCGGCGCCGAACCAGTCGTTGAGGGTGTAGGTCACCGACACGGCGTTGCCCCACTTGTCGACGATCGAGTAGTGGGTGGTGTTGCTGCCCTCATGGGGCGCGACGCCCGGCTTGAGTTCGGCGGAGACGCCAGCCTTCTGCGGCGCGATGGCCTCGCGCAGCTTGGTCGCGTAGTTTTTGTCCAGCAGGTGCTCGATGGGGTTCTTCACGAAGTCCGGGTCGCCCAGGTAGCTGTTGCGGTCCACGTAGGCGTGGCGCATGGCTTCGATCTGGTAGTGCATGCCCTGGGCGGAATGGAAGCCCAGGTCCTTCATCGGATAGCCTTCGAGAATGTTCATGATCTGGCAGATCACCACGCCGCCGGAACTGGGCGGTGGCGCCGAGATCACGTGGTAGCCGCGGTAGTCGCACTCCACCGGCGCCAGTTCGCGGGTCTTGTACTTGTCCAGGTCGGCCTGGGTGATGATGCCCTTGTTGGCCTGGCTTGAGGTGACGATGGCGTCGGCCACCCAGCCCTTGTAGAAACCGTCCGCGCCTTTTTCGGAAATGGTGCGCAGGGTCTTGCCCAGATCCTTCTGCACCAGCTTCTGCCCCACCTGCATCGGCTCGCCGTTGCTGAGGAAGATCGAGCCGGAGTCGCGCATGTCCTTCTTGAACACGTCGGTGGCGTACTCCAGCAGATCGACGTCGCCCTGCTCCAGCACGAACCCGTCTTCGGCCAGCTTGATGGCCGGGGCGATCATCTCATTGCGCGGCTTGGTGCCGTACTTCTTCAGCGCCAGCTCCATGCCCGACACCGTGCCCGGCACGCCGACCGCCAGATGGCCGCGGGTGCTCAGGTCCGGAATGACGTTGCCGTCCTTGTCCAGGTACATGTTCGCGGTGGCGGCCAGGGGAGCCTTTTCCCGGAAGTCGAGGAAGGTCTTGCGCCCGTCCGCCAGTTGAATGGTCATGAAACCGCCGCCGCCCAGGTTGCCCGCCGCGGGGTAGACCACCGCCAGCGCGTAACCGACGGCGACCGCCGCATCCACCGCGTTGCCGCCGTTCTTCAGCACATCGACGCCCACGTGGGTGGCCAGGTGCTGGGCGGTGACCACCATGCCGTTCTCCGCCGCCACCGGGGCCACCGAAGCGGCATGGGCCGTGAGACAGGCCAGGGTGAAGGAGGTCGCGATCAGGGTCTTGGCAAAAGGTTCGTACTTCATGGGTCGGTCCCTTCTTGTTATTAGGCTTTTCAGGAAAGCAGGGAGAAGCGCTGCAAGAGCCACAAGCAGTATGGCCGCGATTGCGATTTGCGCCTCCCGGAACACGCCGTATGCTGTGCGCTGTTCCCGCCCCCCCACGGAGTCCGACCTATGGCCTACACGTTCATCACCCTGCCCTCGCCGGTCGGCGAACTGAAGCTGGTCGCGAACGGCCAGCGACTGGCGGCCATCCTCTGGGAAAACGACAGGCCCGACCGGGTGCGCCTGGGACCGATGGTCGAGGCGCCGGACAACCCGGTGCTGCTCAAGACCGCGCAGCAGCTGCAGGAATATTTCGCCGGCACGCGAAACCGCTTCGAGCTGGAGCTGGATTTCGCCGGCACCGACTTCCAGAAAAGGGTCTGGACGGCGCTGCTGACCATTCCCTTCGGCGAGACCCGCACCTACAGCCAGATCGCCGAGCAGATCGGCCACCCCAGCGCGGTACGGGCAGTGGGCGCGGCGAACGGGCGCAATCCGATCTCGATCGTTGCGCCGTGCCATCGGGTGATCGGCACATCGGGCAAACTGACGGGGTTCGCCGGAGGGCTTGAGGCCAAGGAGCGGCTATTGAAGTTGGAAGGTTGCCGGTGGGCCGAGGTCGGACGGACGGGGGAGCTGTTCTGATCGCCTGTCTTCAGTGATCGGCCCACTGTGGCGCTGCGGCTATTTTCAATGGGGGTGAGAGAGATTGCTCCCTCACCAAAGGGCCTCAAGCGGAGAACAGGTCGTTCATCGCCGCATACTGCAACAGCATGATGGTCTTGGCATCGCAGATCTCGCCGCGCCCGAAAGCGGCCAGCGCATCATCGAAGCGCCACTCCAGCACCTCCAGCTCTTCGGTCTCTTCCTCCAGGCCGCCGCCGGCGCCGACCTTCGACGACGCGTCGTACTCGGCAACGAAAAAATGCAGCTTCTCGGTCACCGAACCCGGGCTCATGTAGGACTCGAACACCTTCCTCACGTCATGCACGCGGTAGCCGGTTTCCTCCTCGGCTTCGGCACGGATGCGTTGCTCGGGGTCGGCCCCTTCAAGCAGCCCGGCGGCCACTTCGATCAGCAGCCCGTCATGGCCGTTGACGAACACCGGCAGACGGAACTGCCGGGTCAGCACCACCGTGCGCCTCTCGCGGTTGAACAGCAGGATCGCAGCACCGTTGCCGCGGTCGTAGACCTCACGGGTCTGGCGCTGCCAGTCGCCGCTGTTGCGCCGGTAGTCGAAGGTGATTTTCTTGAGCAAGTACCAATCGTGGGACAGCACCTGCGTATCGATGAATTTGACCCGTTCGGCCGTGTTGGACATGACGCCTGACCCTTGTGTCCTTGAAGGACGCCCATGGTAGGCGAAAAGACGCGGCCCACGGACGAAAAAAAGCCCGGCAGCGCTACCGGGCTTTCTGTTCGCTTACTGCTGTTGGCCGATGTCGACCGTCATGTCGTCCGACGCGTGCTCAGACAGCTTGGCGCCATGGATCAGCGGCCCGTAACGGCGGCTGAATTCCCAGTTGTACGGCACCCGGTCCTTGCTGATGCCGTTGTCCCAGTTCACCGACCAGGTCATCAGCCCCTTGATCGGATGCCCTTTGATGGCCAGCCGCTTCATGGCGTTGCCCACCGCGGTCTTGTCGATCACGTAGCCGGTGGCGGCGGCATCGACGTTGGCCGGCAGGCCGATGACGAACTTGTCCGCCGCGATCTTGGTGAACCCGCGGGTGCCGGTCACCAGGCTTTCGGTCAGGTAATAAAGGAAGTCTTCCTTCATCGCGTCGTTGTTCTGCGCGATCCACGCACCGTTGCCGTTGTTGGCCTCCGGCACCCAGACCCCGTCGCCGCCCTGGTTGTAGAACTGCGGGGCGATGAAGTCGTAGTAGCCTTCCAGCGCTTGCAGGTAGCCGACGTACTTGCCGTTGGCGGTCAGGTACGGGAACTCCGGCGCCATGCTGATGATGAAGTGCTTGCCCTGGCCTGCGTAGTGATCCTTGACCAGTTTCAGCGCCGCCGGCAGGACGGTCTTGTTGGCGGCGAAATCAATCGCGCTCTGTTCAAGATCGATGTCCAGCCCGTCGAAGCCGTAGGTTTCCACCAGACGGATGATCTCGTTGGCCAGCGGTTGTTCTTGGCCGGCGCGCAACTCGATGTGCGCATCGGCGCCGCCCAGGGAAATCAGCACCGCCCGCCCCTGGCTGTTGAGCACGCCGACCTGGCGGCGGAACTCGGCGTCGGAGACGTTGTGGGGCTTGAAGGTCGGGATGCCGTTGCCTTTCATGAAGGCCACAGCGACCACGTTGTACTCCTTGGGTACGTTTTCAAGCGCGATGTTGGCGAACTGCCCTTGCCGGTAGCCGTCGCTCGGCCCCGCCGGCCAGTTGTGCCAGAAGCCCATGAGGATCTTCTTGCCGGCGATGCTCGGCATCAGCGACGCCGCGTCGCCCGCCTGGTTGTGCAACAGGGTGAAATCAATGTTCGACATGTTCTAATCCTTCAGAACGTGTGGGTCGGTTGGCGCGGACTTACTTGAAGTCGACGTCGAAGGCCTGATAGAAGGCGTTGCCGGTGTTGGCGACGATCCACATCAGGACGATCACGTGACGCCCCTTCTTGTTGGCCGGCAGTTTCACCGAATGGTTGACCTTGGCCTTCAGTTCGCCCGCATGACTGTAGTACGGAACCTGAGGGTAGAAATCCTCGAAGAACGGTTGCGCCTCCAGTTGCGCACGGGTGATGCGGGTCTTCGGATCCCAGCCGTCCTTGGTGATCAGCCAGCGGTAGCCACGGGTGGTGTGCGGGGCGGTGTACTCCCATTTGATGTCCAGGGTCTGGCCCGGTGTGACGTTGAGCAGCGGCCAGGTGAACGGGCGACCGAGCTTCTTGCTCATTTCCTCGTCGGTGAAGTTCACGCAGTCGCGGGCATCGTCCTTGCCGCCGCTGAGGATGTAGCCGTCGGCCGGCGGCACGACGCTCGGGTTGTCCGTGCCGAACGGCGCGGGGAACGGGCCGGCCGCCAGCGCCGGGAAGTTCTTGCCGCCTTCCATTTCGTTGACCTGCCAGCCGCCCAGCAGGCCTTGCTCGATGGCCACCGAACCACGGCTGGCCGGAGAGGTGACGCGACCGTGTCGCAGTTGGGTTTCAGGGGTTGCTTGATTCATGTTGTTCACTCCATTGATTTAAGAACTCTCCTTCCCGAGGAGAGGCCTTCAAGCTAACGGAGGGGGATTTTTTGTCCATCGGCGGATTTGTCGCAGCGGGCGGCCTTGCGCCAGCAATCGCCAATGAATACTGGATGGATATACAGCACCCTAAGTCAGCGCGTACTCATCCTGTAGCAAAAAACCTACACGCCAAAGGCATGAAAACCGGCATCGGCGGATCAAGGCACCGGCGACGGCGCAAGGCCGACCGAGGGGATGGATCAAAGGTCAACGCCGGGTTAGGCTGCGCCTTCGTTGCCAAAAGGAAGTTGCACATGAACCTGCGAATCGAGCTGTCGCACACCAATACGGAAGAAGAACGCCTGGCCATCCTGGCGCCGCTGCACGCCTTTAACGTTGCCCAAGCCGGCATCGCGCCCTCCACCCCCCTCACCTTGCTGGTGCGCGACGACAGCGGCGCGATTCTCGGCGGACTTTATGGCCGTTTTGTCTGTGAGTGGCTGTTCGTCGACCTGATATCGGTGCCTGAAGAAGGACGGGGCCAAGGCGTCGGCTCCAGGCTGATGGGCATGGCCGAGGAGCTGGCGCGGGAGAAAGGCTGCTTCGGGATCTGGCTCGACACCTTCGATTTTCAGGCGCCGGTGTTCTACCGAAAGCTTGGCTACAGCGAATTCGGTGAACTGGCGGATTATCCGCCGGGGCACAAGCGGCTGTTCTTTCAGAAGCGGTTGAAGGACTGAGCCGGCAGGCCTCCTGCGAGTGCAACGGCATTGCCCTTGCTTTCGCTCTGCGGGGCCTGGGCTGATGCCATCGCCAGCAGGCTGGCTCCTACAGGGATCGGTGCATGGCACAGATCCACTGTGGGGCTTGCCCGCGATGAGGCCGGAACAGCCTCCGCCTCAACCGACCTACAGGCAGGTCGCCAGCGCCGCCAGCCGGCGCTTGGCGACAAAGTCGTCCTTCTGCGCGTAGTACTTGAGCGTGGTGCCGGACGCGTCGCTGACCACATCGACGAACGATTCCGCCGAGCGGGTGTACACCGTCGTACCGCCCTGCTTGCCCGGCTCCAGATAAGCCGCCGCGTCCACACCGAACACCGCTTCGTCCTGCCAGGAGAACTGCACGCACTGCGCCACGTCCTTGCCGGGCTTTTCCGAGGTCAGGGTCTTGTAAGGGGTTCGGGTGCGGGCGTCTTCCATCACCGATCCCGCGCAACCGGCCAGCAAAACCGCCGCCAGCGCCACCGTCAGCATTCGCATTGCATTCGCTCATTCAAAAAAGAACGGACTGTATCACTGCCCGGCAAGGTTTCGTTCAGCTTTACCGCATCGGACGGCGCGACAACCCTCGCGCTATGGAGTAAAACCGTGTTTTCCCACCCAGGAACCCGGCCAGGAACCCGCCCATGCTGCCGTCCGCCACCACTCACCGCGCCACGCCCGGCCACCTGCATACCCAGAAATGGCGCGGCCGCGTCGGCCTGACGCTGGTCGCCTGCCTGTCGGTGCTGGCCGGCATGACCGACGCCATCGGCTTCATGGCCAGCGGCGACTTCGTCTCGTTCATGAGCGGCAACACAACCCGCCTGGCGGTGGCGATCAGCGACGGCGACCTGGGCCTGACCCTGCGCCTGTCGATCCTGGTCGCCACGTTCGTCTTCGGCAATGCCCTCGGCGTCATCGTCAGCCGGCTGAGCGGGCGTCGGGCGCTGCCGTTGCTGCTGTGCATCGCCGCGCTGCTGTGCGCCGCGGCGGCCTGGCCGTTCGAGCAGCAATTGCCGGCCCTGCTGGCGGCGATCACCGCCATGGGCATGCTCAACGCCTGCGTCGAGGAAGTGAACGGGCTGCCGGTGGGGCTGACCTACGTCACCGGGGCCCTGTCACGGTTCGGCCGGGGACTGGGCCGCTGGCTGCTGGGCGAACGACGCAACGGCTGGCGGGTGCAACTGGTGCCCTGGACGGGCATGTTCGTCGGCGCGGTCATCGGTGCGCTGCTGGAACGCCATCTGGGCCTTCAGGCCCTGTTTTTCAGCGCATTGCTGGCCGGCGTGCTCGGGGTGGTCGCCCTGAAGATCCCCCGCCGCTGGCAACTGGGCTACATGCCGCGCTGACACTCACCGCGCCTGCGGCAACATCCGCTTCGCCGCCCCGGCGAGAAAGCTTTATCATGGCCGCAGTTTCGCTGATCGAGTCCGTCATGAAGTTCGCCATCGCGCTGTTTTCCGCCGCCCATGCGCCCTCCTCGCGCCGTGCCCTGCTGTTCGCCCAGGCGGCGCTGGCCGGCGGGCATGAGATCGTCCGGCTGTTTTTCTACCAGGACGGCGTGCACAACGCCTCGGACAGCGTGGTCACCCCGCAGGACGAACAGGACCTGCCCAAGCAATGGCGCGCCTTCATCACCGAACAGCGGCTGGACGGCGTGGTGTGCATCGCCGCCGCCCTGCGCCGTGGCGTGCTGAACGCCGAAGAGGCCGCACGCTACCAGCGTGACGCCGTGGCCGTCAGTGCGCCGTGGGAACTGTCCGGCCTGGGCCAACTGCACGATGCGGTGCAGGACGCCGACCGTCTCATCTGCTTCGGAGGCGCATGAACATGGCTAAATCCCTGTTGATCATCAGCCGCCAGTCGCCATGGTCCGGCCCCGGCGCCCGCGAGGCGCTGGACATCGTGCTGGCCGGCGGCGCGTTCGATCTGCCGATCGGCCTGCTGTTCCTCGACGACGGCGTGCTGCAACTGGCCGCCGGGCAGAACGCCAAGGCCTTGCAGCAGAAGGACCTGAGCGCCAATCTGCAGGCGCTGCCGATGTTCGGCGTCGAAGAACTGTTCTACTGCGCCGACAGCGCCGCCCTGCGCGGCCTCGGCGATCTGTCGCTGGACGAGGCGCAGCCCTTGGCCGCCGACCGCATCACCGCCCTCATTGACCGTTACGACCAAGTGATCACGCTCTGATGTCGACTTTGCATGTGCTGTCCCATTCCCCGTTCGGCGACGAACGCCTGACCAGTTGCCTGCGCCTGCTGGGCAGCGCCGACGCCTTGCTGCTGTGCGGCGACGCCGCCTATGCCCTGCGACCCGGCACCGCGCCGTTCACTGCGCTCCAGGCCCGCAACGCCAGGCTGTACGTGCTGGCCGAAGACGCCCAGGCCCGAGGGCTTGAGGTTCCGGACTGGGCCGACGCCATCGACTACCCGGCCTTCGTCGAGCTGTCGGTGCGCCACGACAAGGTCAACACCTGGCTATGAAGACCCTGACCGTCGGCGCCCGCGCCATCGAACTGGACAAGGACGGCTTCCTGGTGGACCTGAGCGACTGGTCGGCCGAGGTCGCCGCTGCCCTCGCCGTCGCCGAAGACATCGAGCTGACACCCGACCACTGGGAAGTCCTTGAGCTGCTGCGCGCCTTCTACGCGGAGTTCGAGCTGTCCCCGGCCACCCGGCCGCTGATCAAGTACACCGCCCTGAAGCTGGGCCCGGACAAGGGCAACAGCCTGCACCTGAACCGCCTGTTCAAAGGCACCCCCGCCAAGCTCGCCGCGAAACTGGCGGGCCTGCCCAAACCGACGAATTGCCTATGACCGACTTTCCAGCGCTGACCCTCGAAACGCCCGCCGAGCATCCGTTCGCCCAGTTCGTGCGGATCCTGGGCAAAGGCAAGCGCGGCGCCCGCGACCTGACCCGCGCCGAGGCCCGCGAGGCCATGGGCATGGTGCTGGACGGCAAGGTCGAGGACACCCAGCTCGGCGCCTTCCTGATGTTGCTGCGGCACAAGGAGGAAAGCGCCGAAGAGATGGCCGGCTTCACCGAAGCCCTGCGCGAACGCTTGCATGCCCCGTCGTTGGCCGTCGACCTGGACTGGCCGACCTATGCCGGCAAGAAACGCCACCTGCCGTGGTATCTGCTGGCGGCCAAGTGCCTGGCGCAGAACGGCGTGCGCATCTTCATGCACGGCGGCGGCGCCCACACCGCCGGGCGTCTGTACAGCGAACAGCTGCTCGGTGAGCTGAACATCCCACTGTGCCGCGACTGGCAGCAGGTCGGCTCGGCGCTGGACAACGGCGGCCTGGCGTTCATGCCGCTGGTGGACTGGGCGGCGCCGTTGCAGAAGATGATCGACTTGCGCAACACCTTGGGCCTGCGCTCGCCGATCCACTCGCTGGCACGGATCCTCAATCCGCTGGGCGCCCGTTGCGGCCTGCAAAGCATTTTCCATCCCGGCTATCAGGCGGTGCACCGCGAAGCCAGCGGCCTGCTGGGCGACACGGCCATCGTGATCAAGGGCGACGGCGGCGAAATCGAGATCAACCCGGACGCCGACAGCCACCTGTACGGCACCGCCGGCGGCGCAAGCTGGGACGAGGAATGGCCGCGGCTGTCGGCCCAGCGCCACGTCAAACCGGCATCGCTGGAGACCCGCCAATTGAAGGCGGTCTGGCGCGGCGAGTCGGACGACAGCTACGCCCGCATGGCTTTGATCTCGACCATGGCGCTCGCCCTCCGGGGGCTGGGCCAGAGCCGTGAGCAAGCCTTCGAAACGGCCGAACAATACTGGGCCGCACGGAACAAATCGATTTAATCGATCATAGCTGCCCGATCTTTGCGCTTTTTGTTCGAACCCATCGGAATAGACTCCACTCCAACGATTATTGGTTTGCGGAGTCTTGAACATGGGTTTACTGGTCGATGGCCGCTGGCAGGACAAATGGTACGAAAGCGACAAGGACGGCGCCTTCCGGCGTGAACAGGCGCAACGCCGCCATTGGGTCACCCGCGACGGCCGCCCCGGCCCCAGCGGTGAAGGCGGCTTTGCCGCCGAGGCCGGGCGCTACCACCTCTATGTGTCGCTGGCCTGCCCGTGGGCCCACCGCACGCTGATCCTGCGCAAGCTCAAGGGGCTGGAAAGCCTGGTCGACGTCTCGGTGGTCAGTTGGCTGATGCTGGAAAACGGCTGGACCTTCGACAAGGCGCTGGGCTCCACGGGCGACCGGCTCGACGGCTTCGACTTCATGCACCAGCGCTACACCGCAGACACCCCCGACTACACCGGCCGCGTCACCGTGCCGGTGCTGTGGGACAAACGGCTCAAGCGCATCGTCAGCAACGAATCGGCGGAGATCATCCGCATGTTCAACAGCGCGTTCGACGGCTTGACCGGCAACGGCCTGGACTTCTACCCGGCACCTTTGCGCAGTGCAATCGATGGGCTGAACGAGCGGATCTACCCGGCGGTCAACAACGGCGTGTACCGCGCCGGCTTCGCCACTTCGCAGCAGGCGTATGAAGCGGCGTTCGACGATGTGTTCGCCGAACTGGATCACCTGGAAAGGCTATTGGGCACCCACCGCTACCTGGCGGGAGAGTTCCTCACCGAAGCGGACATCCGTCTGTTCACCACCCTGATCCGCTTTGACGCGGTGTACCACGGGCACTTCAAGTGCAACCTGCGGCGGATCGCCGATTACCCGAACCTGTCGAACTGGCTGCGCGAGCTGTACCAGTGGCCGGGCATCGCCGACACGGTGGATTTCCAGCACATCCAGCACCACTACTACGGCAGCCACAAGACCATCAACCCGACCGGCGTCGTGCCCAAAGGTCCGGAGCAGGACTTCACCGCAGCCCATGACCGGGCGCGGCTGAGCGGGAAAGGGATCTGGAATCACATCAGCGTTTGAGGGCCTCAATCGCCAGCAGGCTGGCTCCTACAGGGGATCTGTGTCGTTCACGAATCCAATGTGGGAGCCAGCCTGCTGGCGATCGGCACAATGCGGTCTGTCGTCAGACTTGCCCCTGAGCCCCTTCGAACCACGCCAGTTTCTCGCGCAGTTGCACCACTTCGCCGACGATCACCAGGGTCGGCGCATGCACTTCATGCTCCGCCACCAACCCGGGCAGGTCGGCCAGGGTGCCGGTGAACACCCGCTGATTGACCGTGGTGCCCTGCTGGATCAGCGCCGCCGGGGTGTCCGCGCCGCGCCCGTGCTTGATCAACTGCTCGCAGATGACCGGCAGCCCCACCAGGCCCATGTAGAACACCAGCGTCTGCGCCGGCGCGACCAGGTCGGCCCAGGGCAGATCGGTGGAACCGTCCTTCAGGTGCCCGGTGACGAAACGCACCGACTGCGCGTAGTCGCGGTGGGTCAGCGGGATCCCGGCATAGGCCGCGCAACCGCTGGCCGCCGTGATGCCCGGCACGACCTGGAACGGGATGCCGTGGGCCGCCAGTTCTTCGATCTCTTCGCCGCCGCGGCCGAAGATGAACGGATCGCCGCCCTTGAGCCGTACCACACGCTTGCCGGCCTTGGCCAGATCCACCAGTTGCCGGTTGATCTGATCCTGGGGCACCGCGTGGTCGGCGCGGCGCTTGCCGACGTAGACCCGCTCGGCGTCCCGGCGGCACAGCTCCAGAATCGCCGGCGCCACCAGACGGTCGTACAGCACCACGTCAGCCTGCTGCATCAGGCGCAAGGCGCGGAAGGTCAGCAGATCCGGATCGCCGGGCCCTGCGCCCACCAGATACACCTCGCCGGTGGCCACCGGTGCCTGGCCATCGATCTTGGCCTGCAGCAGACGTTCGGCCTCGGCGCCCTGCCCGGCCAGTTGCCGGTCGGCGATCGGCCCCTGGAACACGTCCTCCCAGAAGGCACGACGCTGCTGCACGTCGGGAAACAGGTTTTTGACCTGATGCCGGAAACGCGCGGCGAGACCGGCCAGATGGCCGTAGGTGGCAGGGATCCAGGTCTCGATCTTGGCGCGGATCAGCCGGGCCAGCACCGGCGCGTCGCCGCCGCTGGACACCGCGATGATCAGCGGCGAACGGTCGACGATGGCCGGGAAGATCACGCTGCACAGGGCCGGCGCGTCCACCACGTTGACCGGCACGCACCGCCGATGGGCATCGGCGGAGACCTGCGCGTTCAGCGCTTCATCGTCGGTGGCGGCGATGATCAGCCCGCAGCCGTCCAGATCCGTGTCGAGATAACCGCGCAACAGGCACTCACCGCCGCTGGCGGTCACCAGATCACGCAGTTGGGCTTCGATTTCAGGTGCGACCACCCGCAGCAGCGCACCGGCGTCGGCCAGCAGGCGGGACTTGCGCAAGGCAATCTCCCCCCCGCCGACGACCAACACACGACTGCCGCGCAGGTTGTGAAACAGCGGCAGATAGTCCATGTCAGCCGATGACCTCAAGGCCACCCATGTACGGCTTCAGCACGTCCGGCACGCGGATCGAACCGTCGGCCTGCTGGTAGTTCTCCAGCACCGCCACCAGGGTGCGGCCGACCGCCAGGCCGGAACCGTTGAGGGTGTGCACCAGCTCAGGCTTGCCGGTTTCCGGGTTGCGGAAGCGCGCCTGCATGCGGCGGGCCTGGAAGTCGCCGCAGTTGGAGCACGACGAGATCTCGCGGTACTTGTCCTGGCTCGGGATCCACACTTCCAGGTCGTAGGTCTTGACCGCGCTGAAGCCCATGTCACCGGTGCACAGCGCCAGGGTGCGGTACGGCAGCTGCAGCAGCTGCAGCACCTTCTCGGCGTTGGCGGTCAGGCTCTCCAGGGCTTCCATGGATTTGGACGGCTCGACGATCTGCACCATCTCGACCTTGTCGAACTGATGCTGGCGGATCATGCCGCGGGTGTCGCGGCCCGACGCGCCGGCTTCGCTGCGGAAGCACGGGGTGTGGGCGACGAACTTGATCGGCAGCTGCTTGGCGTCGACGATTTCGCCGGCCACGATGTTGGTCAGCGACACTTCGGCGGTCGGGATCAGGTACAGGTCGGCCTCACCGTCGCGGCCGATCTTGAACAGGTCTTCCTCGAACTTCGGCAACTGGCCGGTGCCTTGCAGCGCCGGCGCCTGCACCAGGTACGGGGTGTAGGCCTCTTCGTAGCCGTGCTCGGTGACGTGCAGGTTGATCATGAACTGCGCCAGGGCGCGGTGCAGACGGGCGATCGGGCCGCGCAGCAGGGCAAAACGCGCGCCGGACAGCTTGGCGGCGGTCTCGAAATCCAGCCAGCCGAACTTCTCGCCCAGAGCGACGTGGTCCTGCACCGGAAAGTCGAAGGCGGTCGGCGTGCCCCAGCGGCGCACTTCCACGTTGCCGTCTTCGTCTTCGCCGACCGGCACCGATTCGTGCGGCAGGTTGGGGATGCCCAACAGGATCGCGTCCAGCTCGGTCTGAATCTTGTCCAGCGCAGCCTTGCCTTCGTTCAGTTGGCTGCCCATGTTCTCGACATTGGCCATCAGCGGGGCGATGTCTTCGCCGCGTTGCTTGGCCTGACCGATGCTCTTGGAGATCGCGTTGCGTTCAGCCTGAAGCTTTTCGGTTTCGGTCTGGACTTCCTTGCGCTGCTCTTCCAGCGCTTCGATGCGCGCGACGTCCAGGGCAAAGCCACGGGAAGCCAGGCGGTCCGCTACGTCCTGAAGGTTGCTACGTAACAGTTTGGAATCGAGCATGTCGGTCTCTCGTTGTCAAAGTTTGGTCAGGGACAGGCCGGCCCAGGTGGCGAGCAGCCCGCCGAATACGCTGAGCGCCGCATAGCCCAAGGCCAGCGGCACCTGCCCGCTTTCCAGCAGGCGCACCGTATCCAGTGAAAAGGATGAAAAGGTCGTCAGCCCTCCGAGGAAGCCGACGATCAACCCGGCACGCACCTCGAAAGGCACCTCCGGGCGTATCAAAAACAGGCCGTACAGCACGCCGATCAAAAGACAGCCCACGATATTAACGGCCAGCGTCGCGGTATAGAAGTGCCGCGGCCAGTTGGCGTTGACCCAATTGCCGGCGGCAAAGCGCAGCAGCGTGCCGGTGACGCCGCCGATGGAGACTGCAACGATCGCTGGAATCACGGTTTTCTCCGCTGGCGGGGGCTCAACCGGTCGAGTTGGGCAAGGTGCTTGAGCTTTTCGCCGATCTTCAGCTCCAGGCCACGGGGCACCGGCTGGTACAACGGAATCGGCTCGAGCGCTTCCGGGAAATAGTCTTCGCCGGCGGCATAGGCGTCCGGCTCGTCGTGGGCGTAGCGGTATTCGTCGCCGTAGCCCAACTGCTTCATCAGCTTGGTCGGGGCGTTGCGCAGGTGCAGCGGCACTTCCAGCGAACCGTGCTCGGCGGCGGCGCGCATCGCGGCCTTGAAGCCCATGTACACCGCGTTGCTTTTCGGCGCGCAGGCCAGGTAGGTGATGGCCTGGGCCACCGCCAGTTCGCCCTCGGGGCTGCCGAGGCGCTCCTGCACGTCCCACGCCGCCAGGCACAGGCTGAGGGCCCGAGGGTCGGCGTTGCCGATGTCCTCGCTGGCCATGCGCACCACACGCCGGGCCAGGTACAGCGGATCGCAACCGCCGTCGATCATCCGCGCGAACCAGTACAGCGCACCGTCCGGGTTGGAGCCGCGCACCGACTTGTGCAGCGCGGAGATCTGGTCGTAGAACGCTTCGCCGCCCTTGTCGAAACGCCGGCGGGTGTCGCCGAGCAGGCTCTGCAGCAGGTCGGTGCCGATCTCGCTGTCGTCGTCGGCCAGATCCGAGGCGTTCTCCAGCAGGTTGAGCAGGCGCCGGCCGTCGCCGTCCGCAGCCGACAGCAGCATCTGGAAACCTTCGTCGCTGAGGGTGAGGTGGCGTTTGCCCAGGCCCCGCTCTTCGGTCAGCGCCCGGTGCACCAGCTTGCGCAGCGCGGCTTCGTCCAGGCTCTTGAGCACATACACACGGGCCCGCGACAGCAGCGCGTTGTTCAGTTCAAATGACGGGTTTTCGGTGGTGGCGCCGATGAAGATCAGCGTGCCGTCCTCGACGTACGGCAGGAACGCGTCCTGCTGGGACTTGTTGAAGCGGTGCACCTCGTCGACGAACAGGATCGTGCGCCGGCCGTACTGCGCGGCCTGCTGCTTGGCGATCTCCACCGCCTGACGGATCTCCTTGACCCCGGCCAGCACCGCCGACACCGTTTCGAAGTGCGCATCCGACACTTCCGCCAGCAGCCGCGCCAGGGTGGTCTTGCCCACGCCCGGCGGCCCCCAGAAGATCATCGAATGCAGCGCGCCCTGCTCCAGCGCCTCGCGCAGCGGCTTGCCGCGGGCGAGCACGTGCTCCTGGCCGACGTATTCGTCCAGGTTGGTGGCGCGCAACCGGGCCGCCAAAGGCTGGGCCAGGGGCTCTCTGCGAAACAGATCCATCACGTACCGTTGAAACCTCTAGGCGTTGATCCTGCGGGCTCTCGCCCACAGGGTTCAGGGGTTATTCCTGGATCACGTCGGCACCCTTGGGGATGTCGAACTTGAACCTGGACGCCGGAATCGCTTCGTTGGCCTTCACCCCGGTGAACAGGATGTTGGTGCGCTGGCCGACGCTGTCGATCAGTTGCATGTCATTGACCAGGCCGTTGCGGAACGACAGGCGCAGGCTGTCGAACAGGGTGTCCTTGGTCTTCGGCTTGAGGGTGAAGTCGATCACGCCGCCGGCTTCCTTGGCGGTGATGTCGAAGCTCTGGCTGATCTTCGACACATCGCCCGACAGCAACAGGGCCGGGGTCTGGGTCAGGCGCTCGTCCAGCTTCTTGATCGTCGCCTGCTCAAGGTCCGGGTCCCACAGGGTGACCTTCTTGCCGTCGGAGACCATGGTCTGCTCGGCCGGCGCGTCGGTGTGCCAGTAGAACAGGCCCGGGCGCTGCAGCGACATCTCGCCGGCGGTTTCCTGCAATTGGGTGCCGCTGCCGTCGAGGGTCAGCTGGGAAAAGCGTGCGGTGAGGGTCTTGGATGTTTCCAGCAGTTGGGTCAGGCGCGCCACGTCCTTTTCGTCGGCGTGGGCCGAAAGCGTGGTCAGGGCCAGTACCGGCAGCAGCATGCGGATCAGACGCATGGGAGTCCTCTTGAATACTCGTGGGAGAGCGGACGGCGCCTCATTGCGCCGTCCCGGCTGTTGAATCCGGGGGTTTGACTCAGTCGCGCACCGGCCCCGGGGCCAGCACCTCACGCGAACCGTTGGTGTTCATCGCTGTGACGACCCCGGCCATTTCCATGGCTTCGATCATCCGGGCGGCGCGGTTGTAGCCGATCTTCAGCTTGCGCTGCACCGCAGAGATGGAAGCCCGGCGGCTTTCGAGCACGAACTGCACGGCTTCGTCGTACAGCGCGTCGGCTTCCGGATCGTCGCCTTCGCCACCGCCGCTGCTGCCTTCGAAACCGCTGCCCGCCTCTTCGACACCGTTGAGGATGTCGTCGTTGTATTCCGGCGCGCCGCGCAGTTTCCACGCCTCCACCACCCGGTGCACTTCGTCGTCGGAGACGAACGCGCCGTGCACCCGGATCGGCAGACTGGTGCCCGGCGGCATGTAGAGCATGTCACCGTGGCCGAGCAGCTGTTCGGCGCCGCCCTGGTCGATGATGGTGCGCGAGTCGATCTTGCTCGACACCTGGAACGCCATCCGCGTCGGGATGTTGGCCTTGATCAGGCCGGTGATCACGTCCACCGACGGCCGCTGGGTCGCGAGGATCAGGTGGATGCCGGCGGCCCGCGCCTTCTGGGCGATGCGGGCGATCAGCTCTTCCACCTTCTTGCCGACGATCATCATCATGTCGGCGAACTCGTCCACGACCACGACGATGGTCGGCAGCTTCTGCAGCAGCGGCGCCTCGTCGTGGATGCTTTCGCGCTTGTACAAAGGATCGCTCAACGGCTCGCCGGCGTCCTGGGCCTCCTTGACCTTGGCGTTGAAGCCGGCCAGGTTGCGCACGCCCATCTTCGCCATCAGCTTGTAGCGCCGCTCCATCTCGGCGACGCTCCAGCGCAGGGCGTTGGCCGCGTCCTTCATGTCGGTGACCACCGGGCACAGCAGGTGCGGAATGCCTTCGTAGATCGACAGTTCGAGCATCTTCGGGTCGATCATGATCAGCTTGGCGTCTTCGGGGCCCGACTTGAACAGGATCGACAGGATCATCGCGTTCACGCCCACCGACTTACCGGAACCGGTCGTACCGGCCACCAGCAGGTGCGGCATCTTGGCGAGGTCGGTGATGACCGGCTTGCCGCCGATGTCGTGGCCGAGGGCCAGGGTGACCGGCGACTTGAAGTTGTCGTACTCAGGCGTCGACAGCACCTCGGAGAACCGCACGATCTGCCGGTCTTCGTTGGGGATCTCGATGCCGACGGTGGTCTTGCCCGGAATCACCTCGACCACCCGCACGCTGGTCACGGCCAGGGAACGCGCCAGGTCTTTGGCCAGGTTGGCGATGCGGCTGACCTTCACGCCGGCGGCCGGCTGGATTTCGTAGCGGGTGATGACCGGGCCCGGATGGATCGAGTCCACCGTGACCTCGACGCCGAATTCCTTGAGCTTGATCTCCAGCAGGTGACCGATCGCCGCCAGGGACTCGGGGGAATGGTTGAGCTGTTTCTTTTCCGCCACATCGAGGATCGAGATCGGCGGCAAGGTGCCTTCCACGGCGCTGTCGACGAACAGCGGCACCTGCTTTTCCTTCTGCACGCGCTTGCTCGGCTCCGGCGCCTTGACCGGGGCCGGCATGATGACCGGCGGCACCTGTTTCTCCCGCTCGGACATGTGCTTGCTCAGGGCCTGTTCGCGTTCGATCAGGCGTTCCTTGACCTTGGCCTGCTCGCGCTTGTCCGGCACCGCCGGGGCGACGACCTCGTCCACACGGTCATCGACTTCGCGCAGCTGGGCAACCAGTTGCCGGCGCTCGGTGCGCGCCGCCCACCAGCGGTTGAGCGCGCCCTGGAACAGTTCGAACAGGTCGAGGGTGATCTTGCCGGTGACGTCCATCACCTTGAACCACGACAGGTCGGTGAATACCGTCAGGCCGAACAGGAACAAGGCGATGAACAGCAAGGTGCTGCCCTGGATGTTCAGAGCGTTCCTGGCCAGGTCGCCGAGGCTTTCGCCCAGCGCCCCGCCGGCGCCGGCCGGCAGGCTGGAGGCCGCGGCATGAAAATGGATGTGGGCCAGCGCGGCGCCCGACAGCACCAGGAACACCAGGCCGATCAGGCGCCAGGAGAACAGCCAGCCGCTCCACTGCCAGGGCTCGTGGCGCTGACGGAAGATCTGGTAGGCCTTGATCGCCAGCAGCAGCGGGAAGATGTACGCGAAGTAACCCAGCACCATGAACAGGATGTCGGCGCTGTAGGAGCCGGCCGGACCGCCGAAGTTCTGCACGTCGTCGATCTTGCTGTTGTGGCTCCAGCCCGGATCGTCCTTGCCGTAGGTCAGCAGGGCCATCATCAGGAACAGGCACAAGGCACCGATGGCGATCAGCGCACCTTCCTTGAGCCGGTAGTGCAACTGCTGACGCCAGAGCGGAACGACTGCTTTTGGTGCTTCCGTGGATTTCTTCAAAACGCTTCTTTTCCTGCGCCTGCGGCGCGTCCATCTATTGAATGACGATAAAAACTGCCCGATCCCAGGCAGGCAAAAAATTGACGGGCACAACCGAAACCCGTTTTAACACTGCATCGGTGCCTTAATAAACTCGGCACACGGAGAATATTCTGCAACAGCCCGGCATTGTACGGGTTTGCACGCGTGTTGCCATGCCCGCGCCCGTGCAACAAGCATAGCCAAGCGCACGGATCCTGCGGCTCAATTTGAGCATGCATTACCTTTTGTGACAAAGGCTTATGAGGTGTATTTGATAAACGTCACGAAGCGCCCGGCGCCGATCGCCGCACAATGCCCGACGCCTGCCGCGCCACCCGTCTGCGCGACGCCCGATTACGACCGCGCCTGCCCGGCCAAGTTGCAGCCGCGCAGGATCGGGAGGACATTCCCGTCATTTAGCGGCACACTCTAGCGCAGCCACCGCCCTCCCCTCTTCCGCAAGCCCGAATGCCATGCTGACCTGGTTACAACGCAACACCCTGACATTTCCGCCCCTGGAAAAGGCCATGCGCGATCCCAACGGATTGCTGGCGGCCGGCGGCGACCTGTCCGCCGACCGGCTCATCCAGGCCTACCGCCACGGCTGCTTTCCGTGGTTCTCCGAAGGCCAGCCGATCCTCTGGTGGTCGCCTGATCCGCGCACGGTGCTGTTTCCCGACGAACTGCACGTCTCCCGCAGCCTGGCCAAGCTGATGCGCAAACAGCGCTACCGGGTGACGTTCGACCAAGATTTCGCGGCGGTGATCAGCGCCTGCGCCGCGCCGAGGGACTATGCCGACGGCACCTGGATCACTCAAGCGATGCAGGACGCTTACCTCGAACTGCACCGGCGCGGCTTTGCCCATTCGGTGGAAGTCTGGGACGGGGGCGAACTGGTCGGCGGCCTGTACGGCCTGGCCATGGGCCAACTGTTTTTCGGCGAATCGATGTTCAGCCGCGCCGACAATGCCTCCAAGTACGGTTTTGCCACGCTGGTGCAGCACCTGAAGGACGCGGGGTTCGTCCTGATCGACTGCCAGATGCCCACCGACCATCTGCACAGCCTCGGCGCCCGGGCGATCTCGCGCCGCACCTTCGCCGACTACCTGGCGCGGCACCTGGATCGGCCGAACCAGGCCACCTGGGTTTGCTGAGCGACTTTTGCGCACCTGGCTTACACTTAATTCACAAGCTTACCCCGAGGGTTGATCATGACCGAGTTGGCGCGTTTGAAGTTCTATGCCACTCAGCCTCATTCCTGCAGCTACCTGCCGCAGGAGCAGGCCACGACCCTGTTTCTCGACCCCAGTCAGCCCATGGATGTGCATGTCTACGCAGACCTGTCGGAAATGGGTTTTCGTCGCAGCGGCGACCATCTGTACCGTCCGCACTGCCAGAACTGCAATGCCTGCGTGCCGGCGCGCATCCCGGCGCTGCAGTTCAGCCCCAACCGCCAGCAGAAGCGCATTTTCAAGCGCAATGCCGACCTGCAGGTGCGACCGGTGAAGCCGGGCTTCAGCGAAGAGTATTTCGACCTGTACCAGCGCTACATCGAGCAACGGCACGCCGACGGCGACATGTACCCGCCCAGCCGTGACCAGTTCGCCACGTTCCTGGTGCGCGACCTGCCCTTCTCGCGCTTCTACGAGTTCCGGCTCGACGGACGGTTGCTGGCCGTGGCCGTCACCGACCTGCTGCCCAACGGGCTGTCGGCGGTCTACACCTTCTATGAGCCGGAGGAAGAACGCCGCAGCCTGGGGCGCTACGCCATCCTTTGGCAGATCGCCGAAACCCGGCGCCTCGGGCTGGACGCGGTCTATCTGGGCTACTGGATCAAAAACTGCAAAAAGATGAACTACAAGACCCAGTACCGCCCCATCGAACTGTTGATCAATCAGCGCTGGGTCATCCTCAACTGAACGCAAACCCTTAAACCCCTTGGCGTAAACACCACTTTTCGGGCACAATGCACGCCGCTTTTGCCTGGCGCAGTTGCACCGGGCCATTCACTGGACACCGAGGGCTTTACTGCATGTCGAAAGAAGACAGCTTCGAAATGGAAGGCACTGTCGTCGACACCCTGCCAAACACCATGTTTCGCGTGGAATTGGAAAATGGGCACGTCGTTACCGCGCATATCTCCGGCAAGATGCGCAAGAACTACATTCGTATTCTTACCGGTGACAAAGTGCGCGTCGAGCTGACGCCCTATGACTTGAGCAAAGGGCGCATCACTTACCGCGCTCGCTAAGCAAGTCAATACAAGACGCCCGGCCCTGCCGGGCGTTTTTGTTTGCGCGGGATTTGACCTGCGGCGCCCGGACTGACGCCATCGCCAGCAGGCTGGCTGCCACAGGTTAATGCACCACGCAGGTCCAATGTGGGAGCGAACCTGCTCACGATAGCGTCCGCGCGGTCGGCCATGATGTCGACCGGCACAGGGACGACCAAGAATACCCGGACAGCAAAAAGGCGCCATAAGGCGCCTTTTTGCTGTGTCGCGGTTTTGGCCTCAGGCCATTTCCGCCGTGGTTTCGAACTCGAAGGTCAGCTCGCCGTCCTTGATGTCGATGTGCACCACACCGCCATGCTCGGCCAGTTCGCCAAACAGGATTTCCTCCGCCAGCGGACGCTTGATCTTGTCCTGGATCAGGCGCGCCATCGGACGGGCACCCATCGCCGAGTCGTAGCCGCCGGCCGCGAGCCAGCTGCGGGCCGCGTCGGTGACTTCCAGCAGCACCCGCTTGTCTTCCAGCTGCGCCTGGAGCTCGGTGAGGAACTTGTCCACCACGCTCTTGATGACTTCGTGGCTGAGGCGACCGAACTGGATGATGGTGTCCAGGCGGTTGCGGAACTCCGGCGTGAAGCTCTTCTTGATCACTTCCATCGCATCGGACGAGTGGTCCTGATGGGTGAAACCGATCGAAGCGCGCGCCGCGGTCTCGGCACCGGCGTTGGTGGTCATGATGATGATCACATTGCGGAAATCCGCCTTGCGCCCGTTGTTGTCGGTCAGCGTCCCGTGGTCCATCACCTGCAGCAGCAGGTTGAAGACTTCCGGATGCGCCTTCTCGATTTCGTCGAGCAGCAGCACGCAATGCGGTTGCTTGGTGATCGCCTCGGTCAGCAGGCCGCCCTGGTCGAAGCCGACATAACCCGGAGGCGCACCGATCAGACGCGAAACGGTGTGGCGTTCCATGTACTCGGACATGTCGAAGCGAACCAGCTCGATGCCCAGCGCCTTGGCCAACTGCCGAGCGGCTTCGGTCTTGCCGACGCCGGTGGGACCTGCGAACAGGAACGAACCCACCGGTTTGTCAGGCGACTTCAGCCCGGCACGGGACAGCTTGATCGCAGTCGACAGGGAGTCGATCGCCGCGTCCTGGCCGAACACCGTCAGTTTCAGGTCGCGTTCGAGGTTGCGCAGCAGTTCCTTGTCGGAGCTGGTGACGTGTTTCGGCGGAATCCGCGCGATCTTCGCCACGATGTCCTCGACCTGGGCCACGTCGATGCGCTTCACGCGCTTGTCCGCCGGCTGCAGGCGCTGGTAGGCGCCCGCCTCGTCGATGACGTCGATGGCCTTGTCCGGCATATGCCGGTCATTGATGTAGCGCGAGGCCAGTTCGGCGGCGGCGCGCAGGGACTCGTCGCTGTACTCGATGTTGTGGTGCAGCTCGAAGCGCCCTTTCAGGCCCCGCAGGATGCCGATGGTATCCTCCACCGACGGTTCGACGACATCGACCTTCTGGAAACGCCGCGCCAGGGCCCGGTCCTTCTCGAAGATGCCGCGAAATTCCTGGAACGTGGTCGAGCCGATGCAACGGATGTCACCGGACGACAGCAGCGGCTTGAGCAGGTTGGAGGCGTCCATGACGCCGCCGGACGCCGCGCCGGCACCGATGATGGTGTGGATCTCGTCGATGAACAGGATCGCCTGCGGACGTTTCTTCAGCTCGTTGAGCAGCGCCTTGAAGCGCTTCTCGAAATCGCCGCGGTACTTGGTGCCGGCCAGCAAGGCACCGAGGTCGAGGGAATAGACGACGCTGTTGATCAAGAGATCCGGCACCAGGCCGTCGACGATGCGCTTGGCCAGGCCTTCGGCGATCGCGGTCTTGCCCACGCCCGCCTCGCCCACCAGCAGCGGGTTGTTCTTGCGCCGGCGCGCGAGGATCTGCGCGACGCGCTCGACTTCCGTCTCGCGGCCGACCAGCGGGTCGATCCGGCCCTGACGCGCCAGTTCGTTGAGGTTGCTGGCATACGCGTCCAAAGGATTGCCTGAAGAAGAAGACTCACCGCCCTCGTCGTCCTGCATATCTTGCTCACCCTCAGAATGTTCGCCATGCCCAGGCACCTTGGAAATGCCATGGGCGATATAGTTGACGACATCGATGCGTGCGACGCTCTGCTGCTTCAGCAGGAAAACCGCCTGACTCTCTTGCTCACTGAAGATCGCGACCAGCACGTTGGCGCCGGTCACTTCGCGTTTGCCCGAGCTCTGAACATGAAAGACAGCACGTTGCAGCACACGCTGGAAGCCCAGGGTCGGCTGGGTTTCGCGGTCCTCGTCATGGACGGGGATCAGCGGCGTGGTGGAGTCGATGAACTCCTGCAGGTCGTGCTTGAGTTTGTCGAGGTTTGCGCCGCAGGCACGCAAAACGGTGGCGGCAGCCTCGTTATCCAATAAGGCCAGCAGCAGGTGTTCGACGGTCATGAACTCATGACGCTTCGAACGGGCCTCCTTGAAGGCAAGATTGAGGGTGACTTCGAGCTCGCGGTTTAACATAGCTTCACCTCATACCCAAATGGTCGGCGATTAACCGTCCTTCTCGATTTCACAGAGTAGCGGATGCTGGCTTTCCCTGGCGTACTGGTTGACCTGCATGGCCTTTGTCTCGGCGATGTCGCGGGTAAACACTCCACATACTGCCCGCCCTTCTGTATGGACGGCCAGCATGACCTTGGTCGCCAGCTCGCGATTCAGGTTAAAAAACACCTCGAGCACTTCGACGACGAAATCCATCGGTGTGTAGTCATCATTGAACAAAACCACCTTGTACATCGGCGGCGCCTGCAATGCAGGCTTTGCTTCCTGAACAGCAATGCCCGCTGAATCGTCGTCGTGTAAATCAGGGCGATCCTGATTGAATGTTAGTCGAATCTGGCTGATTGCATGCATGGAAAGAAAGGTTCGTCAGTTGTGCAAATACAGTGGTGGGGGCGGCTGCACGCGTTTTCAACTCCGATTGCCCGGTCACCTTGACTATCGGGAAAACGGTGTTACAACCAATAGAACCCACGGTGGGTAAAAAAGATCCGCGGAGTCCTGTTCGCAAACGAATTCGACTGCGGATGAATCGGATGATACTCCAGCGTTGGAGTCTGTTGCAGAGGGATTTGAGCATGGCTGTCGGCAAGGTGAAATGGTTCAACAATGCCAAGGGATTCGGCTTCATCAACACCGACGCCCGCGAAGGCCGGGACGAGGACGGCAAGGAAATCGACTTTTTTGCCCACTACTCCGCCATCGAGATGGATGGCTACAAGACCCTCAAGGCCGGGCAGCTCGTCAACTTCGAGATCGTACAAGGGCCAAAAGGCCTGCATGCCGTCAAGATCACGACTACCGACGCCACCAAAGAACGCACAGCGGCCGCCGGCCAGGCGCAGACGGTCGCCCACTGATCCGAGCGCACCTGCCGCCCTAAACGAAACCGCCCGGTTCGAATCATCGAACCGGGCGGTTTGCATTGCGGCGGATTCGCTTACATGTGCGAGATCAGCGCCTCGCCGAAGCCCGAAGACGACACCAGCTTCGCGCCTTCCATCAGGCGTTCGAAGTCGTAGGTCACGGTCTTGGCCTTGATCGCGCCGTTGGTGCCCTTGATGATCAGGTCGGCTGCCTCGGTCCAGCCCAGGTGGCGCAGCATCATCTCGGCCGAGAGGATCACCGAGCCCGGGTTGACCTGATCCTTGCCGGCGTACTTGGGCGCCGTGCCGTGGGTGGCCTCGAACATGGCCACGGTGTCGGACAGGTTGGCGCCCGGCGCAATGCCGATGCCGCCCACTTCCGCCGCCAGGGCATCGGAGAGGTAGTCACCGTTGAGGTTCAGCGTGGCGATCACGTCGTACTCGGCCGGACGCAGCAGGATCTGCTGGAGCATGGCGTCGGCGATGGCGTCCTTGACGATGACTTCGCGGCCGGTCTTCGGGTTCTTGAACTTCATCCACGGGCCACCGTCCAGCAGCTCGGCGCCGAACTCTTCCTTCGCCACCTCATAGCCCCAGTCCTTGAAGGCGCCTTCGGTGAATTTCATGATGTTGCCCTTGTGCACGATGGTCAGCGACTTGCGGTCGTTGTCCACCACGTACTGCAGGGCCTTGCGCACCAGGCGCTTGGTGCCTTCCTTGGAGACGGGCTTGATGCCGATGCCGCAATCCTGGTCGAAGCGGATCTTGGTGACACCCATTTCCTCTTTCAGGAACTTGATGACCTTGGTGGCCTCCGGGGAACCGGCCTTCCACTCGATGCCGGCGTAGATGTCCTCGGAGTTCTCGCGGAAGATGACCATGTCGACGTCGCCTGGCTTTTTCACCGGGCTCGGCACGCCGTCGAACCACACCACCGGCCGCAGGCAGACATACAGGTCGAGCTGCTGGCGCAGGGCGACGTTGAGGGAGCGGATACCGCCGCCGACCGGGGTGGTCAGCGGGCCCTTGATGGAGACGACGTAATCCTTCACGGCGTCCAGGGTTTCCTGAGGCAGCCAGGTGTCCTGGTCATAGACCTGGGTCGCTTTTTCGCCGGCGTAGACCTCCATCCAGGAAATCTTGCGCTTGCCTCCGTAGGCCTTGGCCACGGCAGCATCCACCACTTTGATCATCACCGGACTGACGTCGACGCCAATGCCGTCGCCTTCGATGAAGGGAATGATCGGGTTATCAGGGACATTGAGAGAATGGTCTGCATTGACGGTGATTTTGTCGCCGACGGCCGGAACCTGAATCTTCTTGTAACCCATGCTGAACTCCACTCATTGGATTGAACATCTGGCTTCGTCCGAGCGTAACCCACTTGAATCAACACGCAAACCCTCTGTTCCGGGCACGGGCCCATCCCGCTTCCTACAAGCCTGAAAGCAAAGGGAAAAGCGCCAATCTCAAGCATTGCCGGCAACTTGCCGCCCGCCGCTGCCCTGCGACCTTTAGACCAATGGACGAGAATCGTTGCATATGAACCATCGGCAGATTGCCAGCTACCTATGTATAATGCCGCCCGCTGACCACAGGGTCACGACGGCTGGCCTCTCTACGACGAGACTTTCCGCCTGATTTGGCCGGGCTGATACCGCAGCCTGACCGCATGACGCTCTACTGATGCACCCAACATCACCGCGAAGAAACCTCGACACTCGGTTCATGGATGACTTTGAACGAACGCGCTTACCCGGCGCCCCTCGAGTTTCTGCGCACGCTTTAGCAAAGAAGAGAGAGTTAATCCGAATATGCCCACCCGCTCGAAGATCATCTATACCTTCACCGACGAAGCTCCAGCCCTCGCCACCTACTCCCTGCTGCCGATCATCGAGGCCTACACCGCTTCGGCCGATATCGCCGTGGAAACCCGCGATATCTCTCTTGCAGCACGCATCCTGGCCAGCTTCCCCGAGCAACTGGGCGACAAAGCCGTAGCCGACCACCTTGCCGAACTGGGCGAACTGGCGGTCACGCCTGAAGCCAACATCATCAAGCTGCCGAACATCAGCGCTTCGGTACCGCAACTGCAGGCCGCCATCAAAGAGCTGCAGGCCCAGGGCTACAACCTGCCGGACTACTCGGAAACCCCGGCCACCGACGCCGAAAAAGACGCCAAGGCCCGTTACGACAAGGTCAAGGGCAGCGCCGTGAACCCGGTTCTGCGTGAAGGCAACTCCGACCGCCGCGCTCCGCTGTCGGTCAAGAACTACGCGCGCAAGCACCCGCACAAGATGGGCGCCTGGGCCAAGGACTCCAAGTCCCACGTCGCCCACATGAGCGCCGGTGACTTCTACGGCAGCGAGAAGGCTGCCCTGATCGAAGCCGCCGACGCGGTGAAGATCGAACTGATCGCCAAGGACGGCACCGCCACCGTCCTGAAAGAAAAAACCAGCGTTCAGGCCGGCGAGATCCTCGATTGCGCCGTGATGAGCAAAAACGCTCTGCGCGCCTTCATCGCCGCCGAAATCGAAAGCGCCAAGGCCCAAGGCGTACTGCTGTCGGTTCACCTGAAAGCCACCATGATGAAGGTCTCCGACCCGATCATGTTCGGCCAGATCGTTGCCGAGTTCTACAAAGATGCCCTGGCCAAGCACGCCGACGTGCTGGCGCAGATCGGCTTCAACCTGAACAACGGCATCGGCGACCTGTACGCCCGCATCAAGACCCTGCCGGCCGAGCAGCAAGCCGCCATCGAAGCCGACATCCAGGCGGTCTACGCCGTTCGTCCAGCGTTGGCGATGGTCAACTCCGACAAGGGCATCACCAACCTGCACGTGCCGAGCGACGTGATCGTCGACGCCTCGATGCCGGCCATGATCCGTGACTCCGGCAAGATGTGGGGCACCGACGGCCAACTGCACGACACCAAGGCCGTGATCCCGGATCGCTGCTACGCGACCATCTACCAGGCCGTGATCGAAGACTGCAAAGCCAACGGCGCCTTCGATCCGACCACCATGGGCAGCGTGCCGAACGTCGGCCTGATGGCCAAGAAGGCCGAAGAGTACGGCTCCCACGACAAGACCTTCCAGATCAAGGCCGACGGCGTCGTCCGCGTGACCGACAGCAAGGGCACCCTGCTGATGGAACAGGCTGTCGAAGCCGGCGACATCTTCCGCATGTGCCAGACCAAGGACGCGCCGATCCAGGATTGGGTCAAGCTGGCCGTCAACCGTGCCCGCGCAAGCAGCACCCCGGCCATTTTCTGGCTGGACCCGATGCGCGCCCACGACGGCGTGGTGATCGAGAAGGTCCAGGCCTACCTGAAAGACCACGACACCGCCGGCCTGGACATCCAGATCATGGCCCCGGTCGAGGCGATGAAGGCCACCCTGCAGCGCACCCGCGAAGGCAAGGACACCATTTCGGTGACCGGCAACGTACTGCGTGACTACCTGACCGACCTGTTCCCGATCATGGAACTGGGCACCAGCGCCAAGATGCTGTCGATCGTGCCGCTGATGAACGGCGGTGGCCTGTTCGAGACCGGCGCCGGCGGTTCGGCTCCGAAGCACGTGCAGCAACTGGTCGAAGAGAACTTCCTGCGCTGGGACTCGCTGGGTGAATTCCTGGCCCTGGCCGCGTCCCTGGAACACCTGGGCGTGAACTACGGCAACCCGAAAGCGCTGGTGCTGGCCAAGACCCTGGACCAGGCCACCGGCCAGTTCCTGGACAACAACAAGTCGCCATCGCGCAAGGTCGGCAACATCGACAACCGCGGCAGCCACTTCTACCTGGCGCTGTACTGGGCCCAGGCCCTGGCCGCCCAGACCGAAGACGCCGCGCTGCAAGCGCAGTTCGCGCCGCTGGCCAAGACCCTGACCGAGAACGAAGCGACCATCGTCGCCGAGCTCAACGCCGTTCAGGGCAAGCCAGTGGACATCGGCGGCTACTACCACGCCGACGCCGAGCTGATCAGCAAGGCCATGCGCCCGAGCGCCACGCTCAACGCGGCCATCGCTGCGCTGGTGTAAGGCAGTAAAGGCAACATCACAAACCCCGGCCAAGTGCCGGGGTTTGCGTTTCTGAAGACGACACAAACCCTTGTGGGAGCTGGCTTGCCAGCGATGACGGCCGATCAGCCAACAATCATGGTGACTGGCCCACCGCTATCGCTGGCAAGCCAGCTCCCACAGGGATAGTGTTTCAAGTTTTGGGAATTGAGGAAGGTTCATGGACTGGCAACCCCACATCACCGTCGCCACCATCGTCGAGGACAACGGCCGCTTCCTGATGGTCGAAGAGCACAAGGCCGGCCGCAACGTGCTCAACCAGCCCGCCGGCCATCTGGATCCGGACGAGACCCTGATCGAGGCCGCCGTGCGCGAAACCCTTGAGGAAACCGGCTGGGACGTCGAGCCCACCGGCGTCATCGGCATTTATCTGTACACCGCTCCCAGCAACGGCGTGACCTACCAGCGCGTGTGCTTCAGCGCCAAGGCCGTCAAATACCACCCGGACTATCAACTGGACGACGGCATCGTCGGCGCCAAGTGGCTGACCCGCGACGAATTATTGGAGCAGCGCGATCACTGGCGCAGCGAACTGATCATCCGCTGCATCGACGATTACCTGGCCGGCAATCGCTTCGGCCTCGAACTGATCCGCCCTTCCCTTTAGCCTTGAGGCCGTGAGCCTGTTAGAATCGCGTCCTTTTTCAAGACACTCATTGAATCCCTATGCGTGATCCAGCCCCTTCTGACACATCCAAGAAGCGCGTCATTGTCGGCATGTCCGGCGGCGTGGACTCTTCCGTTTCCGCTCTCCTGCTGATCGAGCAGGGCTTTGAGGTGGAAGGCCTGTTCATGAAGAACTGGGAAGAAGACGACGGAACCGAGTACTGCACCGCCATGGACGACCTGGCGGACGCCCAGGCCGTGTGCGACAAGATCGGCATCAAGCTGCACACCGCCAACTTCGCCGCCGAGTACTGGGACAACGTGTTCGAGCACTTCCTGGCCGAATACAAGGCCGGCCGCACGCCGAACCCGGACATCCTGTGCAACCGCGAAATCAAGTTCAAGGCATTCCTGGACTACGCCATGAGCCTGGGCGCCGACCTGATCGCCACCGGTCACTACGTGCGCCGCCGCGACATCGACGGCCGCACCGAACTGCTCAAGGGCCTGGATCCGAACAAGGACCAAAGCTACTTCCTGCACGCCGTCGGCGGCGAACAGATCGCCAAGACCCTGTTCCCGGTCGGCGAACTGGAAAAGCCCGAAGTTCGCGCCATCGCAGAGAAGTACGAACTGGCCACCGCCAAGAAGAAGGACTCCACCGGGATCTGCTTCATCGGCGAGCGCCGCTTCAGCGACTTCCTCAAGCAGTACCTGCCGGCGCAGCCCGGCGAGATCAAGACCACCGAAGGCGAGGTCATCGGCCGTCACCACGGTCTGATGTACCACACCATCGGCCAGCGCCAGGGCCTGGGCATCGGCGGCCTGAAGGACGCCGGCGACGAGCCGTGGTACGTGCTGCGCAAGGACCTGGAGCACAACGAACTGATCGTCGGCCAGGGCAACAACCATCCGTGGCTGTTCTCCGGCGCCCTGCTCGCTTCCGAGATCTACTGGGTCAACCCTATCGACCTGAACCAGCCGCGCCGCCTGACCGCCAAGGTGCGCTACCGCCAGAACGACCAGGCCTGCACCCTCGAGCAGACCGCCACCGGCTACCGCGCCGTGTTCGACGAGCCGCAGCGCGCCGTCACGCCGGGCCAGTCGGTGGTGTTCTACGACGGCGAGGTCTGCCTCGGCGGCGGCGTGATCGAAGTCGCCGAGCCGTGGAGCGGCCAGGCATGAGCCCGATCCAGGAACAACTGACGGCGTTGGGCGGCGTGTTTCTCGCCGCCGTGCTGGTCGACCGGATCGCCAAGACCGGCCAGACCAACGAGGCCGGCCTGACCTGCATGCTCGGCAGCCTGCTGGTGCGCGACCCCAAGGACACGCTGGACGTCTACGGCGGCGACGACATCAACCTGCGCGACGGCTACCGCGCGCTGGTCGGCGCCCTCGAACGCGACCCGAGCACCCTGCAGCGCGAGCCGTTGCGCTACGCCCTGTCGATGCTGGGCCTGGAGCGGCAACTGGCCAAGCGCGACGACATGCTCGACACCATCGGCAAGCGCCTGCCGCAGATCCAGTCCCAGGTCGAGCATTTCGGCCCGGCCCACGAAAACGTGATCGCCGCGTGCGGCGCGCTGTACCAGGACACCCTGAGCACCCTGCGCCAGCGGATCCAGGTGCACGGCGACATGCGCAACCTGCAGCAGCCGAGCAACGCCTCGAAGATCCGCGCCCTGCTGCTGGCCGGCATCCGCTCGGCGCGCCTTTGGCGCCAGCTCGGCGGCCACCGCTGGCAACTGGTGATCAGCCGCCGCAAGCTGCTCAAAGAGCTGTACACGCTGATGCGCAGCGAGTGAACCGACCCGCGACAATTGCTTTGTAGTCTGTAACGCGTAATACGCCGGTCAGTTGGTGACGGATCGGCGGACTTTTTCATGTATGATACGCGCCCCATTTCGTTGCCCGACTGTCCGAGAACACCCCATGCAGCTCTCTTCGCTCACTGCGGTTTCCCCTGTAGACGGCCGCTACGCCGGCAAAACCCAGGCCCTGCGCCCTATTTTCAGCGAGTACGGCCTGATCCGTGCCCGCGTCCTGGTCGAAGTGCGCTGGCTCCAGCGCCTGGCCGCCCACGCCGGCATCCCGGAAGTGCCGGCCTTCTCCGCCGAGGCCAACGCCGTTCTGAACGAACTGGCCGAAAACTTCTCGCTGGAGCACGCCGAGCGCGTCAAAGAGATCGAACGCACCACCAACCACGACGTCAAGGCGATCGAATACCTGCTCAAGGAGCAGGCGGCCAAGCTGCCGGAGCTGGCCAAGGTCAGCGAATTCATCCACTTCGCCTGCACCAGCGAAGACATCAACAACCTGTCCCACGCCCTGATGCTGCGCGAAGGCCGTGACGACGTGATGCTGCCGCTGATGCGCCAGACCGCCAACGCCATCCGCGAACTGGCCCAGCGTTTCGCCGACGTGCCGATGCTGTCGCGCACCCACGGCCAGCCGGCCTCGCCGACCACCCTGGGCAAAGAGCTGGCGAACGTGGTCTACCGCCTGGAGCGCCAGATCGCTCAGGTGGCCGCCGTTCCGCTGCTGGGCAAGATCAACGGCGCCGTGGGCAACTACAACGCCCACCTGTCGGCCTACCCACAGATCGACTGGGAAGCCAATGCCCGTGCCTTCATCGAAGAAGAGCTGGGCCTGGCCTTCAACCCGTACACCACGCAGATCGAGCCGCACGACTACATCGCCGAGCTGTTCGACGCCATTGCGCGCTTCAACACCATCCTGATCGACTTCGACCGTGACATCTGGGGCTACATCTCCCTGGGTTACTTCAAGCAGCGCACCATCGCCGGCGAAATCGGCTCGTCGACCATGCCGCACAAGGTCAACCCGATCGACTTCGAAAACTCCGAAGGCAACCTGGGCATCGCCAACGCGCTGTTCCAGCACCTGGCGAGCAAACTGCCGATCTCCCGCTGGCAGCGTGACCTGACCGACTCCACCGTGCTGCGCAACCTCGGCGTGGGCTTCGCCCACAGCGTGATCGCGTACGAAGCGAGCCTCAAAGGCATCAGCAAGCTGGAACTGAACGCGCAGAAGATCGCCGAAGACCTGGACGCCTGCTGGGAAGTGCTGGCCGAACCGGTCCAGACCGTGATGCGCCGCTACAACATCGAGAACCCGTACGAAAAACTGAAGGAACTGACCCGCGGCAAGGGCATCAGCCCTGAAGCGCTGCAGACCTTCATCGACGGTCTCGACATGCCAGCCGAAGCAAAGGCCGAGCTCAAGCGCCTGACGCCGGCCAGCTACATCGGCAACGCCGTGGCGCAAGCCAAGCGCATCTGATCGACCGCTTGAACCGTTTGAGACGCCCGGCCGCGCCGGGCGTTTTTATTCCCGTCTGAAAAGTGCTTTTTTTCAATAGGTTACATATGAATCCAGATACTCCTCTTCAACTTCTGGGCGGCCTCACGGCGCGCGAGTTCATGCGCGACTACTGGCAGAAAAAACCGCTGCTGATCCGTCAGGCGATGCCTGACTTCGAAAGCCCGATCGACCCTGACGAGCTGGCCGGCCTGGCCCTCGAAGAAGAAGTCGAATCGCGCCTGGTCATCGAACACGGCGAGCGTCCGTGGGAGCTGCGTCGCGGCCCGTTCGCCGAGGACGAGTTCACCAAGCTGCCTGAGCGCGAGTGGACCTTGCTGGTGCAGGCGGTCGACCAGTTCGTGCCGGAAGTCAGCGAACTGCTGGAGAACTTCCGCTTCCTGCCGAGCTGGCGCGTCGACGACGTGATGATCAGCTTCGCGGCCCCCGGCGGCAGCGTCGGCCCGCACTTCGACAACTACGACGTGTTCCTGCTGCAGGGCCACGGCAAGCGCAACTGGAAGATCGGCCAGATGTGCGACTCCGAGAGCCCGCTGCTGCAGCATGCGGATCTGCGCATCCTCGCCGAATTCGAACAGACCGACGAGTGGGTGCTGGAACCGGGCGACATGCTCTACCTGCCGCCGCGCCTGGCCCACTGCGGCGTCGCCGTGGACGACTGCATGACCTATTCGGTCGGCTTCCGCGCGCCGAGCGCCGCCGAAGTGCTGACCCACTTCACCGACTTCCTGAGCCAGTTCCTGCCGGACGAAGAGCGCTACACCGACGCCGACGCCAAGCCGGTCAGCGATCCGCACCAGATCCAGCACGACGCGCTCGACCGCCTCAAGTCCCTGCTGGCCGAGCACATGGGCGATGAACGCCTGCTGCTGACCTGGTTCGGCCAGTACATGACCGAGCCGCGCTACCCGGAACTGGTAGTGGGCCTTGAAGAAGTCGCGGAAGACGACTTCCTCGGCGCCCTGGAAGACGGCGCGGTGCTGATCCGCAACCCGAGCGCCCGCCTGGCCTGGTCCGAAGTCGACGACGACCTGCTGCTGTTCGCCAGCGGCCAGAGCCGTTACCTGCCGGGCAAGCTGCGCGAGCTGCTGAAGATGATCTGCGCCGCCGACGCGCTGCACATCGACAACCTCGGCGAGTGGATGGACGACGAGGACGGCCGCGGCCTGCTGTACGAACTGGTCAAGCAAGGCAGCCTGGGGTTCGCCGACGATGAATAAGATTCGCGTGCATGTCGCAGACTGGCAAAAGGACAACGCCGAGATCCGGCGCATCCGCGAAACCGTGTTCATCGCTGAGCAATCGGTGCCGCCGGAGCTGGAATGGGACGCCGATGACGCCACCGCCGTGCATTTCCTGGCGTTCGAAGGCGACTTCCCCATCGGCACCGCCCGCCTTTTGCCCGACGGGCACATAGGCCGGGTGTCGGTGCTCAAGGACTGGCGCGGCCTGAAGGTCGGCGATGCGCTGATGCAGGCGGTGATCGCCGAAGCCGAAGCGCGTGGGCTCAAGCAGCAGATGCTCAGCGCCCAGGTGCAGGCGACGCCGTTCTACGAGCGTCTGGGGTTCAACCTGGTCAGCGAGGAGTTCCTCGAGGCCGGGATTCCCCATGTCGACATGGTCCGCCATTCGGCTTGAGCCCATCACCACCAGGCCAGCTTCCGCAGAGCAAACCTTGCGGGAGCCAGCCTGCTGGCGACAAGGCCGGCAAGAACACCCAAAACGCCCCGCCATCTGCCGATGCCGGGGCGTTTTGCCGCCCGGGATTCAACTTGCCCCACCCCGGGCCGACAAAGTGGCAATATCAAGCCTTTCGAAAGCGGAGATAACGGACATGTCCCTACGCACCCTGCTCGCCACCCTGCTGCTCGGCTGCAGCCTGTCGGCGATGGCAGCCACAGAAATCGTGCCCCTCAAGTACCGCACCAGCGCCGACATGCTGCCCATGGCGCAGGACTTGATGGGCAAGGACGGCCAGGTCAGCGCCTACGGCAACCAACTGATCGTCAAGGCCGAACCCGGCAAGATCCAGGAACTCAAGGATCTGCTGACGCAACTCGACACCGCCCCCAAGCGCCTGCTGATCACCGTCGACACCAACGAGAACAACGGCCGCGGCGACGAAGGCTACTCGGTCAACGGCGCCCAACCGAACCAGACCCGCATCATCAGCCGCAGCACCGCCAGCCGCGACGGCGGCGTCCAGCAGGTGCAGGCCAGCGAAGGCATGCCGGCGCTGATCCAGGTCGGCCAGAGCGTGCCGATCACCAGCAGCCAGAGCGACTCCTGGGGCGGCTACAGCAGCCAGACCCAATACCGTAACGTCACCCAGGGTTTCTACGTCACCGCCAGCGTCACCGGCGACATCGTTCATCTGGCCATCAGTACCAACCGTGACCGTATGAGCCAGGAACGTCCCGATGTAGTGAACGTGCAAAGCACCGACACAACCGTCACCGGACGCCTCGGGGAGTGGATCACCCTGGCGGGCGTGAATCGCCAGACCCAGGCCGACAAACAGGGCCTGACCCGCAGCTACTCGACTCAGGGCCGGGATGACATGACCTTGCGGGTGAAAGTCGACAGCCTGGACTGAAGCCCCGAAAACTGACCGCACAGTCGTATTAGACGAAAGATGTAGTGCTTGAAAAAAAGCACTACAAAACGTTTGACGGGCCAAAAAAGCGAAGGCATGATGGCCTCGCTCCCGCTAATCAGAGGCCCTGGCAAGGGCCTTCGAAGCGATGTTCGCACCTACCCCGCGAACCGTTTCGTGTCTGTACCGCCCACAAGGTGTGTTTGACGAGGTTGCGACTGGAACGAAGTTGTCCCGAGGGACGGAAGCGTTTTTAGGTAACCCGGCATCACGCTGCAGCCCGCAGAAAAGGCCCACGACGCCCCGACTGCGCCCGCCAGTTCGCCTTTACCTGCTCACTTTCCCCTCGAGCCCGTCGTTCATCCCGTCGCCATCCCGCCGAACCCGACTTGACCACCCGGATCTCTGGTCAGCGAGCGCAGGAATTTTCCACCGCAGAACAACTTTTCATAAAGACGCGACGAGGTTTATCTCCATGGCACTGACACGCGAACAGCAAATTGCAGCCCTTGAAAAAGACTGGGCTGAAAACCCGCGCTGGAAAGGCGTGACTCGCACTTACTCCGCCGCTGACGTCGTCCGCCTGCGTGGCTCGGTCCAACCTGAGCACACCTTCGCGAAAATGGGCGCCGAGAAGCTGTGGAACCTGGTGACCCAGGGTGCCAAGCCGGCCTTCCGTCCTGAGAAAGATTTCGTCAACTGCATGGGCGCCCTGACCGGCGGCCAGGCTGTGCAACAAGTCAAGGCCGGCATCCAGGCGATCTACCTGTCCGGCTGGCAAGTGGCTGCGGACAACAACTCCGCCGAATCGATGTACCCTGACCAGTCGCTGTACCCGGTGGACTCGGTGCCGACCGTGGTCAAGCGCATCAACAACGCCTTCCGCCGCGCCGACCAGATCCAGTGGAAAGCCGGCAAGAACCCGGGCGACGACGGCTACATCGACTACTTCGCACCGATCGTGGCTGACGCCGAAGCCGGTTTCGGCGGCGTTCTGAACGCCTACGAGCTGATGAAGAGCATGATCGAGGCAGGCGCCGCCGGCGTTCACTTCGAAGACCAGCTGGCTTCCGTGAAGAAATGCGGCCACATGGGCGGCAAGGTACTGGTTCCGACCCAGGAAGCCGTGCAGAAGCTCGTCGCTGCCCGTCTGGCCGCCGACGTCGCCGGCACCCCGACCATCATCCTGGCCCGCACCGACGCCAACGCCGCCGACCTGCTGACTTCGGACTGCGACCCGTACGACCAGCCGTTCGTGACCGGCGAGCGCACCCAGGAAGGCTTCTACAAGGTTCGCGCCGGCCTGGATCAAGCCATCGCCCGCGGCCTGGCCTACGCGCCGTACGCCGACCTGATCTGGTGCGAAACCGCTAAACCGGACCTGGAAGAGGCCCGTCGCTTCGCCGAAGCGATCAAGAAGGAATACCCGGACCAACTGCTGTCGTACAACTGCTCGCCTTCCTTCAACTGGAAGAAAAACCTGGACGACGCGACCATCGCCAAGTTCCAGCGCGAACTGTCCGCCATGGGCTACAAGCACCAGTTCATCACCCTGGCCGGCATCCACAACATGTGGCACAGCATGTTCAACCTGGCGCACGACTACGCCCGCAACGACATGACCGCCTACGTGAAGCTGCAGGAGCAGGAATTCGCCGACGCCGCCAAGGGCTACACCTTCGTGGCTCACCAGCAGGAAGTGGGCACCGGCTACTTCGACGACATGACCACCGTGATCCAGGGCGGCACCTCGTCCGTGACCGCGCTGACCGGTTCGACCGAAGAAGAGCAGTTCCACTGATCGACTTCGCCTGAGCGAACGGCCCTGGCGGATCGTACAGAAAGCTAACCGCCAAGCCGCACCACTGACGCCCCGACTGGTTCGGGGCGTTTTTTTGCCCGTTATTCAACGAACGCCATCGGTTCCGGGGCCAACCGAGATCGCCGCGGGAGCCAGCCTGCTGGCGATGGCGCCTGCCGAGGCCAACCCCTCCCGCAAAGTCTTCGCGCAAACCTTGATCCAGCGCAGTGCCGGCAGCAGAAAAACCGGCTAAAACGGGCGCCGCCGCTACTTGCAGTAACGCAGATATAAGACAACTTCCCAACTGCCGCACCGCTAAAAAGTAACAAACCCACTCCAAACGATATTAATTATCATTTAGCCGCAACTATGTTCGTTACATTCCTCACAAAACATCATTGACGCAATCCCGGCTAATGCCCGAAACCCGCGGGCTGCGGGGCATTCGAGGCGCGCTATGTCCTTATTCCAATAAATAATTTCGCTATAGGAATTTTACTTGCAGGGTGTTTAGCCATAAAATCAGCGCGATTGATTGCTGCGACATATCGTCACTGCCTTATTTCTTTATCAAGCTCAGAGACCTTTGCTCTCTGTTAAGGATTACCAGCATGCCCGAAGCGACCGGACTCATGGCCCACAACTGGGGCTTTGCCATTTTCCTTCTGGGTGTCGTCGGCCTGTGCGCCTTCATGCTCGGCGTATCCAGCCTCCTCGGGTCAAAAGCCTGGGGTCGCAGCAAAAACGAACCGTTCGAGTCCGGCATGCTGCCCACCGGTGGCGCCCGCTTGCGGCTCTCAGCCAAATTCTATCTGGTCGCGATGCTGTTCGTGATCTTCGATATCGAAGCCCTCTTTCTCTTTGCATGGTCTGTGTCCGTCCGCGAAAGCGGCTGGACCGGATTCGTCGAAGCTCTCGTTTTCATAGCAATTCTGTTGGCAGGTCTTGTCTACCTATTTCGAGTGGGCGCCCTTGACTGGGCTCCGGAAGCTCGTCGTAAGCGGCAGGCGAAGCTGAAACAATGAGGCTTTGGCAATGCAATACAATCTCACCCGAATCGACCCCGATGCGCCTAACGAGCAGTACCCGATCGGCAAACGGGAAACCGTCGCCGATCCGTTAGAGGATCAGGTCCACAAAAACATTTTCATGGGCAAGCTGGAAGACGTGTTGAGCGGCGCGGTCAACTGGGGACGTAAGAACTCCCTGTGGCCGTACAACTTCGGCCTGTCGTGCTGCTACGTGGAAATGACCACCGCCTTCACGGCGCCCCACGACATCGCCCGCTTCGGCGCCGAAGTCATCCGGGCATCACCGCGTCAGGCGGACTTCATGGTTATCGCCGGTACCTGCTTCATCAAGATGGCGCCGATCATCCAGCGTCTCTACGAGCAAATGCTCGAGCCGAAGTGGGTTATCTCCATGGGTTCGTGCGCAAACTCCGGTGGCATGTACGACATCTACTCCGTGGTCCAAGGGGTGGACAAGTTCCTGCCGGTGGACGTTTACGTGCCTGGCTGCCCGCCCCGTCCAGAAGCGTTCCTGCAAGGCCTGATGCTGCTGCAGGAATCGATTGGCCAGGAGCGTCGCCCACTTTCCTGGGTCGTTGGCGATCAAGGCGTCTATCGCGCCGACATGCCTTCGCAAAAGGAACAGCGCCGCGAACAGCGCATTCAGGTAACCAACCTGCGCAGCCCTGACGAAGTCTGATCCAGATCTGTTCTGCCATAGAAACGAGAAGCTGGCTTCATTCTTTACGTTGACCGAAAGCGAAAAAATAACCATGACTACAGGCAGTGCTCTGTACATCCCGCCTTACAAGGCAGACGACCAGGATGTGGTCGTCGAACTGAACAACCGCTTTGGCGCCGAGGCCTTCACCGCCCAGCCGACCCGCACCGGCATGCCGGTGCTGTGGGTGGCCCGCGCCAAGCTCGTCGAAGTCCTGACCTTCCTGCGCAACCTGCCCAAGCCGTACGTCATGCTCTATGACCTGCACGGCGTGGACGAGCGTCTGCGCACCAAGCGTCAAGGGCTGCCGGACGGCGCCGAATTCACCGTGTTCTACCATCTCATGTCGCTGGAGCGTAATAGTGACGTGATGATCAAAGTCGCCTTGTCCGAGAGCGACCTCAGCCTGCCAAGCGTCACCGGCATCTGGCCGAACGCCAACTGGTACGAGCGCGAAGTCTGGGACATGTACGGCATCGACTTCAAAGGCCACCCTCACCTGTCGCGCATCATGATGCCGCCGACCTGGGAAGGTCACCCGCTGCGCAAGGACTTCCCTGCCCGCGCCACCGAGTTCGATCCGTTCAGCCTGAACCTGGCCAAGCAGCAGCTTGAGGAAGAGGCCGCGCGCTTCCGTCCTGAAGACTGGGGCATGAAGCGCTCCGGCCCGAACGAGGACTACATGTTCCTCAACCTCGGCCCGAACCACCCGTCGGCCCACGGTGCGTTCCGCATCATCCTGCAGCTGGACGGCGAAGAGATCGTCGACTGCGTGCCGGACATCGGCTACCACCACCGTGGCGCCGAGAAGATGGGCGAGCGCCAGTCCTGGCACAGCTACATCCCGTACACCGACCGCATCGACTACCTCGGCGGCGTGATGAACAACCTGCCGTACGTGCTGTCGGTCGAGAAGCTGGCCGGCATCAAGGTGCCGGAGAAGGTCGACGTCATCCGCATCATGATGGCCGAGTTCTTCCGGATCACCAGCCACCTGCTGTTCCTGGGCACCTACATCCAGGACGTCGGCGCGATGACCCCGGTGTTCTTTACCTTCACCGACCGCCAGCGCGCCTACACCGTGATCGAGGCCATCACCGGCTTCCGTCTGCACCCGGCCTGGTACCGCATCGGCGGCGTCGCCCACGACCTGCCGCGCGGCTGGGACAAACTGGTGCGCGACTTCGTCGAGTGGCTGCCCAAGCGCCTCGACGAATACACCAAGGCCGCCCTGCAGAACAGCATCCTCAAGGGCCGTACCATCGGCGTCGCCCAGTACAACACCAAAGAGGCCCTGGAATGGGGCGTCACCGGTGCCGGCCTGCGCTCCACCGGTTGCGACTTCGACCTGCGTAAAGCGCGCCCGTACTCCGGCTACGAGAACTTCGAGTTCGACGTACCGCTGGCCGCCAACGGCGACGCCTACGACCGCTGCATGGTGCGCGTGGAAGAGATGCGCCAGAGCGTGCGCATCATCGACCAGTGCCTGCGCAACATGCCGGAAGGCCCGTACAAGGCGGACCACCCGCTGACCACGCCGCCGCCCAAAGAGCGCACGCTGCAGCACATCGAAACCCTGATCACGCACTTCCTGCAGGTTTCGTGGGGCCCGGTCATGCCGGCCAACGAATCCTTCCAGATGATCGAAGCGACCAAGGGCATCAACAGTTATTACCTGACGAGCGACGGCGGCACCATGAGCTACCGTACCCGGATCCGCACTCCGAGCTTCGCCCACCTGCAGCAGATCCCTTCGGTGATCAAAGGCAGCATGGTCGCGGACCTGATCGCGTACCTGGGTAGTATCGACTTCGTTATGGCCGACGTGGACCGCTAAGCATGAACAGCACGCTTATCCAGACTGACCGCTTCACCTTGAGTGAAGCCGAGCGCTCGGCCATCGAGCACGAGATGCACCACTACGAAGACCCGCGCGCGGCGTCGATCGAAGCCCTGAAGATCGTGCAGAAGGCACGCGGCTGGGTGCCGGACGGCGCCGTGTACGCCATCGGCGAAGTCCTCGGCATCCCCGCCAGCGACGTCGAAGGCGTGGCCACGTTCTACAGCCAGATCTTCCGCCAGCCGGTGGGCCGCCACATCATCCGCGTCTGCGACAGCATGGTCTGCTACATCGGCGGCCACGAGTCCGTCGTCAGCCAGATCCAGAGCGAACTGGGCATCGGCCTCGGCCAGACCACCGCCGACGGCCGCTTCACCCTGCTGCCGGTCTGCTGCCTGGGCAACTGCGACAAGGCGCCGGCGCTGATGATCGACGACGACACCTTTGGCGACGTACAGCCTGCCGGCGTCGCCAAACTGCTCGAGGGCTACGTATGACCCTGACTTCTTTCGGTCCTGCCAACCGCATCCAGCGTTCGGCCGAGACCCACCCGCTGACCTGGCGCCTGCGCGACGACGGCGAGCCCGTCTGGCTCGACGAGTACCAGGCCAAGAACGGCTATGCCGCCGCCCGCAAGGCCTTCGCCGACATGAGCCAGGACGACATCGTCCAGACCGTGAAGGACTCCGGCCTCAAGGGCCGCGGCGGCGCAGGCTTCCCCACCGGCGTGAAGTGGGGCCTGATGCCGAAGGACGAATCCATCGACATCCGCTACCTGCTGTGCAACGCGGACGAAATGGAGCCCAACACCTGGAAGGACCGCATGCTGATGGAGCAACTGCCCCATCTGCTGATCGAAGGCATGCTCATCAGCGCCCGCGCGCTGAAGACCTACCGTGGCTACATCTTCCTGCGCGGCGAGTACACCACCGCCGCCAAGCACCTGAACCGTGCAGTGGAAGAAGCCAAGGCCGCCGGCCTGCTGGGCAAGAACATACTGGGCAGCGGCTTCGATTTCGAGCTGTTCGTCCACACCGGCGCCGGGCGTTACATCTGCGGTGAAGAGACCGCGCTGATCAACTCCCTGGAAGGCCGCCGCGCCAACCCGCGCTCCAAGCCGCCCTTCCCTGCCGCCGTCGGCGTGTGGGGCAAGCCGACCTGCGTGAACAACGTCGAGACCCTGTGCAACGTGCCGGCGATCATCGCCGACGGCGTGGACTGGTACAAATCGTTGGCCCGCGACGGCAGCGAAGACATGGGCACCAAGCTCATGGGCTTCTCCGGCAAGGTCAAGAACCCAGGCCTGTGGGAACTGCCGTTCGGCGTGACCGCCCGCGAGCTGTTCGAGGACTACGCCGGCGGCATGCGCGACGGCTACAAGCTCAAGGCCTGGCAGCCGGGCGGCGCCGGCACCGGCTTCCTGCTGCCGGAGCACCTCGATGCGCAGATGTACGCCGGCGGCATCGCCAAGGTGGGCACCCGTATGGGCACCGGCCTGGCCATGGCCGTGGACGACAGCATCAACATGGTGTCCCTGCTGCGCAACATGGAGCAGTTCTTCGCCCGCGAGTCCTGCGGTTTCTGCACCCCTTGCCGCGACGGCCTGCCATGGAGCGTGAAGCTGCTGATGGCCCTCGAGAAGGGTCAGGGCCAGCCAGGCGACATCGAGACCCTGCTGGGTCTGGTGGGTTTCCTCGGCCCGGGCAAGACCTTCTGTGCTCACGCACCGGGTGCCGTGGAGCCGCTGGGCAGCGCGATCAAATATTTCCGCCCGGAGTTCGAGGCCGGCATCGCGCCTGCAAGCGCCGCCGTCCCGCCTCTGGCGAAGCCGATCACCGTCGGCGCGTAAACGCTTAAAGAGAGGCGAAGGGTCCGTGCCCTTCGCCTTGCGTCCGATGACGCCTTTCGGGGCTGGTTGGATTCGGACGGACAACAAGATTCCATTAGCCACGCCCGCTGACACCGGGCCAACGAAGACCTTTGAACCATGGCCACTATCCACGTAGACGGCAAAGCGCTCGAAGTCGACGGGGCAGACAACCTGTTACAGGCATGTCTGTCGCTGGGCCTCGACATCCCTTATTTCTGCTGGCACCCCGCGCTCGGTAGCGTCGGGGCCTGCCGCCAGTGCGCAGTCAAGCAGTACACCGACGAGAACGACACCCGCGGTCGCATCGTCATGTCCTGCATGACCCCTGCCACCGACAACACCTGGATCTCCATCGACGATGAAGAATCCAAGGCGTTCCGCGCCAGCGTCGTCGAATGGCTGATGACCAACCACCCGCACGACTGCCCTGTGTGCGAGGAAGGCGGTCACTGCCACCTGCAAGACATGACTGTGATGACCGGCCACAACGAGCGCCGTTATCGCTTCACCAAACGCACCCACCAGAACCAGGACCTGGGCCCGTTCATCTCCCACGAGATGAACCGCTGCATCGCCTGCTACCGCTGCGTGCGCTTCTACAAGGACTACGCCGGCGGCACTGACCTGGGCGTATACGGCGCCCACGACAACGTGTACTTCGGCCGCGTCGAAGACGGCACCCTGGAAAGCGAGTTCTCCGGCAACCTCACCGAGGTCTGCCCGACCGGTGTGTTCACCGACAAGACCCACTCCGAGCGCTACAACCGCAAATGGGACATGCAGTTCGCCCCGAGCATCTGCCATGGCTGCTCCAGCGGCTGCAACATCTCCCCGGGCGAGCGCTACGGCGAACTGCGTCGCATCGAGAACCGCTACAACGGTTCGGTGAACCAGTACTTCCTGTGCGACCGCGGCCGTTTCGGCTACGGCTACGTCAACCGCACCGACCGCCCGCGCCAGCCGCTGCTGGCCGACGGCACCAAGCTCAGCCTGGACGACGCGCTGGACAAGGCCGCCGACCTGCTGCGCGGCCGCAACATCGTCGGCATCGGCTCGCCGCGCGCCAGCCTGGAAAGCAACTACGCGCTGCGTGAGCTGGTCGGCGCCGAGCACTTCTACAGCGGCATCGAAGCCTCCGAGCTGGAGCGCATCCGCCTGGTGCTGCAAGTGCTCAAGGACAGCCCGCTGCCGGTTCCGACGATGCGCGACATCGAAGACCACGACGCCGTGTTCGTCCTCGGCGAAGACCTGACCCAGACCGCCGCCCGCATGGCCCTGGCCCTGCGCCAGTCGGTCAAGGGCAAGGCCGAAGACATGGCCGAAGCCATGCGCGTCCAGCCTTGGCTCGACGCCGCAGTGAAGAACATCGGTCAGCACGCGCTGAACCCGCTGTTCATCGCCAGCCTGGCCGAGACCAAGCTCGATGACGTCGCCGAAGAGTGCGTGCACGCCGCTCCCGACGACCTGGCCCGCATCGGCTTCGCCGTCGCCCACGCCCTGGACGCCAGCGCCCCGGCCGTCGAAGGCCTGGACGCCGAAGCGCTGCAACTGGCCAAGCGCATCGCCGACGCCCTGCTCGCGGCCAAGCGTCCGCTGATCATCGCCGGCACTTCGCTGGGCTCCAAGGCGCTGATCGAAGCGGCCGCAAACATCGCCAAGGCCCTGAAGCTGCGCGAGAAGAACGGTTCCATCAGCCTGGTCGTGCCTGAGGCCAACAGCCTCGGCCTGGCCATGCTCGGCGGCGAATCGGTCGATGCCGCGCTGCAAGCCGTGATCGACGGCCGTGCGGACGCCATCGTCGTGCTGGAAAACGACCTGTACACCCGCACCGCCCAGGCCAAGGTCGATGCCGCGCTGAACGCCGCGAAAGTGGTGATCGTCGCCGACCATCAGAAGACCGCCACCAGCGACCGCGCCCACCTGGTGCTGCCGGCGGCGAGCTTCGCCGAAGGCGACGGCACCCTGGTCAGCCAGGAAGGCCGCGCCCAGCGCTTCTTCCAGGTCTTCGACCCGCAATACATGGACGCAGGCATCCTGGTGCACGAAGGCTGGCGCTGGCTGCACGCCCTGCGCGCCACCCTGCTGAACCGGTCGATCGACTGGACCCAGCTCGACCAGGTCACCGCTGCCGTCGCTTCCAGCACCGCGCAACTGGCCGGCATCGTCGACGCCGCACCGTCCGCCGCGTTCCGCATCAAGGGCCTGAAGCTGGCCCGTGAGCCGCTGCGCTACTCCGGCCGCACCGCGATGCGCGCCAACATCAGCGTTCACGAACCGCGCACCCCGCAAGACAAGGACACCGCGTTCGCCTTCTCCATGGAAGGCTACTCGGGCTCCGCCGAACCGCGCTCGCAAGTGCCGTTCGCCTGGTCGCCGGGCTGGAACTCGCCGCAGGCCTGGAACAAGTTCCAGGACGAGGTCGGCGGCCATCTGCGCGCCGGCGATCCGGGCACCCGCCTGATCGAAAGCACCGGCGATGCGCTGAACTGGTTCGCCAGCGTTCCGCGCGCGTTCAACCCGGCCCAGGGCACCTGGCAAGCCGTGCCGTTCCATCACCTGTTCGGCAGCGAAGAGAACTCTTCCAAGGCCGCCCCGGTGCAGGAGCGCATTCCGGCCGCCTACGTCGCGCTGGCCAAGTCCGAGGCCGACCGTTTGGGCGTCAACGACGGCGCGATGCTGAGCCTGAACGTCGCCGGCGTCAGCCTGCGCCTGCCGCTGCGCATCAATGAAGAGCTGGGCGCAGGCCTGGTGGCGCTGCCTGCGGGCATCGCCGGCATTCCTCCGGCGTTCGCCGGCGTTTCCGTCGACGGTCTGCAGGAGGCAGCGCAATGACCTGGTTCACCCCTGAAGTGATCGATGTGATCCTGACGGTCATCAAAGCGGTCGTCGTCCTGCTGGCCGTGGTGGTCTGCGGGGCGCTGCTCAGCTTCGTCGAGCGTCGCCTGCTGGGCTGGTGGCAGGACCGTTACGGTCCGAACCGTGTCGGCCCGTTCGGCATGTTCCAGATCGCCGCCGACATGCTGAAGATGTTCTTCAAGGAAGACTGGACGCCGCCGTTCGCCGACAAGGTGATCTTCACCTTGGCGCCGGTGGTGGCCATGAGCGCCCTGCTGATCGCCTTCGCGATCATCCCGATCACCCCGACCTGGGGCGTGGCAGACCTGAACATCGGCCTGCTGTTCTTCTTCGCCATGGCCGGTCTGTCGGTGTACGCAGTGCTGTTCGCCGGCTGGTCGAGCAACAACAAGTTCGCCCTCCTGGGCAGCTTGCGCGCCTCGGCCCAGACCGTGTCCTACGAAGTGTTCATGGGCCTGGCCCTGATGGGCATCGTGGTGCAGGTCGGCTCGTTCAACATGCGCGACATCGTCGAGTACCAGGCGCAGAACCTGTGGTTCATCATTCCGCAGTTCTTCGGCTTCTGCACCTTCTTCATCGCTGGCGTGGCCGTGACTCACCGTCACCCGTTCGACCAGCCGGAAGCGGAACAGGAACTGGCCGACGGCTACCACATCGAATACGCCGGCATGAAATGGGGCATGTTCTTCGTCGGTGAGTACATCGGCATCATCCTGATCTCGGCGCTGCTGGTCACGCTGTTCTTCGGCGGCTGGCACGGCCCGTTCGGCATCCTGCCGCAACTGTCCTTCGTCTGGTTCGCACTCAAGACCGCGTTCTTCATCATGCTGTTCATTCTGCTGCGCGCCTCGATCCCGCGCCCGCGCTATGACCAGGTGATGGACTTCAGCTGGAAATTCTGCCTGCCACTGACCCTGATCAATTTGCTGGTGACCGCTGCGATCGTGTTGTGGAACACGCCTGCAGTCGCGGTTCAGTGAGGACTTGACCCATGTTCAAATATATTGGCGACATCATTAAGGGTACCGGTACCCAGTTGCGCAGCCTGGTCATGATCTTCGGTCATGGCTTCCGCAAGCGCGACACCCTGCAATACCCGGAAGAGCCGGTCTACCTGCCGCCGCGCTACCGTGGCCGCATCGTGCTGACCCGCGACCCCGACGGCCAGGAGCGCTGCGTGGCATGCAACCTGTGCGCCGTGGCCTGCCCGGTCGGTTGCATCTCGCTGCAGAAAGCCGAAACGGAAGACGGTCGCTGGTACCCGGACTTCTTCCGCATCAACTTCTCGCGCTGCATCTTCTGCGGCCTCTGCGAGGAAGCCTGCCCGACCACCGCGATCCAGCTGACCCCAGATTTCGAGATGGCCGAGTTCAAACGTCAGGACCTGGTGTACGAGAAAGAAGACCTTCTGATCTCCGGCCCCGGCAAAAACCCTGATTACAACTTCTATCGTGTTGCAGGTATGGCCGTTGCGGGCAAGCCGAAAGGCGCCGCACAGAACGAAGCCGAGCCGATCAACGTGAAGAGCTTGCTGCCTTAAGGAAGAACGATGGAATTCGCTTTCTATTTCGCATCGGGTATCGCGGTTGTCTCCACGCTTCGCGTGGTCACCAACACCAACCCTGTGCACGCCCTGCTCTACCTGATCATTTCGCTGATCGCCGTGGCCATGACGTTCTTCGCCCTCGGCGCGCCGTTCGCCGGTGTGCTGGAAGTGATCGCCTACGCCGGCGCCATCATGGTGCTGTTCGTGTTCGTGGTGATGATGCTGAACCTGGGCCCGGCCTCGGTTCAGCAGGAACGCGCCTGGCTGCGGCCCGGCATCTGGGCGGGGCCGGTGATCCTCGCCGCGCTGCTGCTGGCCGAACTGCTGTATGTCCTGTTCGCTCACCAGAGCGGCCAGGCCATCGGCCAAACCACCGTGGACGCGAAAGCCGTGGGCATCAGCCTGTTCGGCCCGTACCTGCTGGTGGTCGAACTCGCCTCGATGCTGCTGCTCGCCGCAGCCGTCACGGCGTTCCACGTGGGCCGCAACGAGGCGAAGGAGTAACGTATGCCTGCTATCCCTCTCGAACACGGTCTGGCGGTCGCCGGCATCCTGTTCTGCCTCGGCCTCGTCGGCCTGATGGTCCGCCGCAACATTCTGTTCGTATTGATGAGCCTGGAAGTGATGATGAACGCCTCTGCCCTGGCGTTCATCGTGGCGGGCGCCCGTTGGGCGCAGCCGGATGGACAGATCATGTTCATCCTGGTGATCAGCCTTGCCGCCGCCGAGGCCAGCATCGGCCTGGCGATCCTGCTGCAGCTGTATCGCCGCTTCCACACGCTCGATATCGACGCTGCCAGTGAGATGCGCGGATGAACCTACTCTTTCTGACTTTCGTATTCCCCCTGATCGGGTTCCTGCTGCTGTCGTTCTCCCGCGGGCGCCTTTCGGAAAACCTGTCGGCGCTGATCGGCGTCGGCTCCATCGGCCTGTCCGCCATCGTCGCGGCCTACGTGATCTGGCAGTTCAACGTCGCACCGCCGGAAGGCGGCGTGTACACCCAGGTGCTGTGGCGCTGGATGTCGGTGGAAAGCTTCCAGCCGAACTTCACCCTGTACCTGGACGGCCTGTCCGTGACCATGCTGGGCGTGGTGGTCGGCGTGGGTTTCCTGATCCACCTGTTCGCCTCCTGGTACATGCGCGGTGAAGCGGGCTACTCGCGCTTCTTCTCCTACACCAACCTGTTCATCGCCAGCATGCTGTTCCTGGTGCTGGGCGACAACCTGCTGTTCATCTACTTCGGTTGGGAAGGCGTGGGCCTGTGCTCGTACCTGTTGATCGGTTTCTACTACAGCAACCGCAACAACGGCAACGCAGCCCTGAAAGCGTTCATCGTCACCCGCATCGGCGACGTGTTCATGGCCATCGGCCTGTTCATCCTGTTCCAGCAACTGGGCACGCTGAACGTCCAGGAACTGCTGGTGAAGGCGCCTGAGCACTTCAAGGCCGGCGACTTCTGGATCGTCCTGGCGACCCTGATGCTGCTGGGCGGCGCGGTCGGCAAGTCGGCCCAGCTGCCGCTGCAGACCTGGCTCGCGGACGCGATGGCCGGCCCGACCCCGGTCTCGGCACTGATCCACGCCGCGACCATGGTGACCGCGGGCGTCTACCTGATCGCCCGTACCCACGGCCTGTTCGCCCTGGCGCCGGACATCCTGCACCTGGTCGGCATCGTCGGCGGCGTTACCCTGGTGCTGGCCGGTTTCGCGGCCCTGGTGCAGACCGACATCAAACGCATCCTCGCCTACTCGACCATGAGCCAGATCGGCTACATGTTCCTGGCCCTGGGCGTGGGCGCGTGGGAAGGCGCGATCTTCCACCTGATGACCCACGCCTTCTTCAAGGCCCTGCTGTTCCTCGCCTCCGGTGCGGTGATCGTCGCCTGCCACCACGAGCAGAACATCTTCAAGATGGGCGGCCTGTGGAAGAAACTGCCGCTGGCCTACGCCAGCTTCATCGTCGGCGGCGCGGCCCTGGCCGCCCTGCCGCTGGTGACCGCAGGCTTCTACTCCAAGGACGAGATCCTCTGGGAAGCGTTCGCCAGCGGCCACGAAGGCCTGCTGTACGCCGGCCTGGTCGGTGCGTTCATGACCTCGCTGTACACCTTCCGCCTGATCTTCATCGCGTTCCACGGTGAAGCCAAGACCGAAGCCCACGCCGGCCACGGCATCTCCCACTGGCTGCCGCTGTCGGTGCTGATCGTGCTGTCGACCTTCGTCGGCGCCATGATCGTTCCGCCGCTGCACGGTGTGCTGCCGGAAAGCGTCGGCCACGCCGGCGGCGAAGCCAAGCACAGCCTGGAGATCGCCTCGGGCGCCATCGCCCTGGCCGGTATCCTGCTGGCCGCCCTGCTGTTCCTGGGCAAGCGCCGCTTCGTGACCGCCGTCGCCAACAGCGGCATCGGCCGTCTGCTGTCGGCCTGGTGGTTCGCCGCCTGGGGCTTCGACTGGATCTACGACAAACTGTTCGTCAAGCCGTACCTTGCGATCAGCCATGCACTGCGCAAAGACCCGCTCGACCAGACCATCGGTCTGATCCCGCGCATGGCCAAGGGCGGCCACACCGCCCTGAGCCGTACCGAGACCGGTCAACTGCGTTGGTACGCCGCCTCGATGGCAGCCGGTGCCGTGTTGGTCATCGGTGCTGTCGTGCTGGTAGCGGTCTGATATGAACCTTGCGAATTTGCGAAAGGAAACGAGCCCGTCATGATTCTGCCTTGGCTAATCCTGATCCCCTTCATCGGCGGCCTGCTGTGCTGGCTGGGTGAGCGCTTCGGCGCCACCCTCCCCCGCTGGATTGCGCTGATCACCATGTCCCTGCTGCTCGCCCTCGGCCTCTGGCTGTGGGCCCACGGCGACTATTCGTTTGCACCCAAACCCGGTGCCGACCCGACCTGGGCGCTTGAGTTCAAGCATGTCTGGATCCAGCGCTTCGGCATCAACGTGCACCTGGCCCTCGACGGCCTGTCGCTGCTGATGATCCTGCTGACCGGTCTGCTGGGCGTCCTCTCGGTGCTCTGCTCGTGGAAAGAGATCCAGCGTCACGTCGGTTTCTTCCACCTGAACCTGATGTGGATCCTGGGCGGTGTCGTCGGCGTGTTCCTGGCCCTCGACCTGTTCATGTTCTTCTTCTTCTGGGAAATGATGCTGGTGCCGATGTACTTCCTCATCGCGCTCTGGGGTCACAGCTCCTCGGACGGCAAGAAGACCCGGATCTACGCCGCGACCAAGTTCTTCATCTTCACTCAGGCGTCCGGCCTGATCATGCTGGTGGCGATCCTCGGTCTGGTGCTGGTGAACTACAACAGCACCGGCGTGATCAGCTTCAACTACGCGGACCTGCTGAAGACCAAGATGTCGGCCACCACCGAGTACGTGCTGATGCTCGGCTTCTTCATCGCCTTCGCGGTGAAGCTGCCGGTCGTGCCGTTCCACTCGTGGCTGCCTGACGCCCACGCCCAGGCGCCGACCGCCGGTTCCGTCGACCTCGCCGGCATCCTGCTGAAGACCGCTGCCTACGGCCTGCTGCGCTTCGCCCTGCCGCTGTTCCCGAACGCTTCGGCCGAGTTCGCGCCGATCGCCATGACCCTCGGTCTGATCGGGATCTTCTACGGTGCGTTCCTGGCGTTCGCGCAAACCGACATCAAGCGTCTGATCGCCTTCTCGTCCGTTTCCCACATGGGCTTTGTCCTGATCGGCATCTACTCGGGCAGCCAACTGGCCCTGCAGGGCGCCGTGATCCAGATGCTGGCCCACGGCCTGTCGGCGGCGGCGCTGTTTATCCTCAGCGGTCAGCTGTACGAGCGCCTGCACACCCGTGACATGCGCGAGATGGGCGGCCTGTGGTCGCGCATCGCGTACCTGCCGGCGATCAGCCTGTTCTTCGCGGCGGCCTCGCTGGGCCTGCCGGGCACCGGCAACTTCGTCGGCGAGTTCCTGATCCTGATCGGCACCTTCGCCAGCGCACCGTGGATCACCGCGATCGCCACGTCCGGCCTGGTGTTCGGTTCGGTCTACTCGCTGATCATGATCCACCGCGCCTACTTCGGCCCGTCCAAGTCGGACTCGATCCTGCACGGCATGGACGGTCGCGAACTGATCATGGTGCTGGGCCTTGCGGTGCTGCTGATCTACCTCGGCGTGTACCCGCAGCCGTTCCTCGACACCTCTGCCGCCACCATGCATGGCGTGCAGCAGTGGCTCGGCTCCGCCTTCACTCAACTCGCTTCGGCCCGGTAAGAGCGCTATGGAATTCACGATCCAACACTTTATTGCGCTAGCGCCACTGTTGATCACCAGCCTCACCATCATCGTGGTGATGCTGGCCATCGCCTGGCGCCGCAACCACTCGCAGACCTTCCTGATTTCGGTGGCGGGCCTGAACCTGGCGTTGCTGTCGATCCTGCCGGCACTGAAAGTCGCGCCCCTGGCCGTGACCCCGCTGCTGCAGATCGACACGTTCGCCTGCCTGTACATGGCGCTGATCCTGGTCGCCACCCTCGCCTGCGTCACCCTCGCCCACGCCTACCTGGGCGACGGCGGTTCGGGTTATCCGGGCAACCGTGAAGAACTGTACCTGCTGATCCTGATGGCCGCCGCCGGCGGCCTGGTCCTGGTCAGCGCGCAGCACCTGGCCGGCCTGTTCATCGGCCTGGAACTGCTGTCGGTGCCGGTCTACGGTCTGGTGGCCTACGCCTTCTTCAACAAGCGTTCGCTGGAAGCCGGCATCAAGTACATGGTGCTGTCGGCGGCCGGTTCCGCGTTCCTGCTGTTCGGCATGGCCCTGCTCTACGCCGACGCCGGCTCCCTGAGCTTCAACGGCATCGGCCAGGCGCTGGCCGCCACCGGCCTGCCGAGCTCGATGGCCCAGCTGGGCCTGGGCATGATGCTGATCGGCCTGGCGTTCAAGCTGTCGCTGGTGCCGTTCCACCTATGGACCCCGGACGTGTACGAAGGTGCTCCGGCGCCGGTGGCCGCGTTCCTGGCCACCGCGTCGAAAGTGGCCGTGTTCGCCGTGATGGTGCGTCTGTTCCAGATCTCCCCTGCCGCCAGCAGCGGCGTGCTGAGCAACGTGCTGACCGTCATCGCCATCGCCTCGATCCTGTTCGGCAACCTGCTGGCCCTGACCCAGAGCAACCTCAAGCGTCTGCTCGGTTACTCGTCCATCGCGCACTTCGGCTACCTGCTGATCGCACTGGTGGCGAGCAAGGGCCTGGCGGTGGAAGCCATCGGCGTGTACCTGGTCACCTACGTGATCACCAGCCTCGGCGCGTTCGGCGTGATCACCCTGATGTCCTCGCCGTACAACGGCCGTGACGCCGATGCCCTGTACGAATACCGCGGCCTGTTCTGGCGCCGTCCGTACCTGACCGCCGTGCTGACCGTGATGATGCTGTCCCTGGCCGGCATCCCGCTGACCGCCGGCTTCATCGGCAAGTTCTACATCATCGCCACCGGTGTCGAGTCGCACCAATGGTGGCTGGTCGGTTCGCTGGTGCTGGGCAGCGCCATCGGCGTGTTCTACTACCTGCGCGTGATGGTCACCCTGTACCTGATCGAGCCGAACCTGCGCCGCCACGACGCCCAGCTGCACTGGGAGCAGAAGGCAGGCGGCGTGATGCTGCTGGCCATCGCCGTCCTGGCGTTCTTCCTCGGCCTGTACCCTCAGCCGCTGCTGAACCTGGTTCAGCAATCGGGTCTGGCGGGCTGATCCCCCGGCGACCTTCGGCGGTAAACAGAAACGGCACCTTCGGGTGCCGTTTTTGCGTTTAGGGGATCGGTTGCGAGCGCCCTACCCCTTCCACCTTCAACCATTCCCGAAGTCTCTCGCGTGAGTGGTCGATTCTTCCTACAGGCGTTTTTACAATCCGTGACTACCGTTGAAAAGGGGGCGAAAAGGATGGCCTAGAGGCCTTGACCCATTCGGTTTTCGGGACAAAACTATACGCAGGTAACGTACAGAAGATGAATGCTCCCACTATGAAACGTGACATTTTTTCCGAGCTGATGGATGGCGTCGAAGCCCTGGCCGACGAGCGCCAAGGCAAGATCACACTGCGGACCCACAAGGTTCAGTTGCCCAAACTGATGCCTGTCACCGCCGATGAATTGATCGCTATCCGCCAACAGCTCAATCTCTCGCGCTCGGTGTTCGCGATGTACCTGCGCACCAACACCCGAACGCTCGAAAACTGGGAACAGGGACGGGCAACCCCCAATGCCCAGGCCACCACCCTGATCCGCTTGGTCGAGCGTTTTCCGCAGACGATCGAACAACTTGCAGCCCTGACCTGACCGTTCATGACCGTCCCCTCACCCACATGACGAAAATGTAATTCCCCCATCACCTTGGCGTTATCCGCAGCTTGCAACGATGTCACCCGGCGACCCCAACGGCGGCCCTTTCCGCCGAACAACAAGATCCACGCCGAAGCACGTTCCCGTTCTGCCGAACTCCAGGAGTGATTGATGGTTAACAATTCAAGAATGTCGATGGCCGCATTGGCCGTGGTTGTCGGCTCCGGACCGACCGCCGCGCTTGCGCAGGAAAAGGCCGAGGGTTTCATCGAGGGCAGCAGCCTGACGGTGCTCAACCGCAACTACTACTTCAACCGCGATCACCGCGACGGCCAATCCAGCCCCACCGGCAACGGCTACTCCGAAGCCTGGGCCCACGCCGTCATCAGCAAGTTCGAATCCGGTTTCACCCAGGGCACCGTCGGGGTCGGGGTGGATGCGTTTGCGATGATCGGCCTGAAGCTCGACACCGGCGACGGCCGCAACGGCGGCCGCAGCTCGTTCGATGTGTTGCCGGTGGATCGTGACGGTCAAGCCCGGGACGAATACACCAAGGTCGGCGCCGCCGCCAAGGTGCGGGCCTTCGATACGGTGGTGAAGATCGGCGACGTGTTCCCGGCCAACCCGGTGGTGGCGGCGGGTGATTCGCGATTGCTGCCGGAAAGCTTTCGCGGCGTGACGGCGACCAACACCAGCATCGAAGGCCTGTCGATCCAGGGCGGCCGGTTGCATGCGATGAGCCAACCGGTGTCCAGCGACTTGCGCGACAACTTCGCGACCTTCTATGCCGGCCCCGTCAATTCGCCCTGGATCGCTTACGGCGGCGGCGATTATGCGCTGAACAAGAACCTGAGCTTCAGCCTGTACTCCAGTCGCCTGAAAGATGCCTGGAACCAGTACTACGCCGGCACCGCCTGGACGTATCCGCTGTCGGACGACCTGTCGCTGTTCGGCGGCCTGAACTATTACAAGGCGGTCGATGAGGGCAAACAGTTGCTCGGCAAGTTCGACAACGACATCTGGAGCGGCCGGGTCGGCGTGAAGCTCGGCGCGCACTCCGTGGCCCTGTCCCACCAGCGCAACAACGGCGACGACGACTTCGACTACCTGCGTCAGTCAGACTCGATCTTCCTCGACAACTCCATCCAGTACAGCGACTTCAACTCGCCCAAGGAACGTTCGTGGATGGTGCGCTATGACCTCGACATGAGCGCCTACGGCGTGCCCGGCCTGTCGTTCATGACCCGCTACGCCCGCGGCACGGACGCCGACTACTCCAACGCCAATGCCGTGTACATGCGCCGTGACGCCGAGGGCAATCCGCTGACCGACCAGAAGCGCTGGGAACGGGACATCGAAGTGAAATACGTGGTGCAGAGCGGTTCGCTCAAGGATATGTCGCTGCGCCTGCGTCAAGCCACGACCCGAGCCACGGCGTTCGAGTCGGATCTGGATGAGGTGCGGGTGATCGTCGAGTACCCGCTGGCGATTCTCTGACCGAGCGGATCAACCCCATTCACCTTTAGAAGCTCCTTGCTCCTTTGGTAAGAGGTGAATCTTTGGCGTCCTTCGGGGCGCCTTTTTTTTGCCCGGCAATGACGTCGCCCGACGGGACAGTCCTGCTAGACCAACCGCGTGTCCAGGCCGAAACGCTCCTGCGAGACCAAGGTGAATTGATCCGCCGCCAGGTCGCAGCTCACCAGCAGGTTCCACGAATGCCGTGTCACGGCCGACGGGATCAGCACAAAGGGATGTTGCGCCAGCAGCCTCTCGGCGAACTGTTGCTGATTGGGGGAAGGTTGGGCCGGGATGAGCCAGTTGGGGTTGGGGACGTCTTCGGGCTGGACGACCTTGATCGTCGAGGGATCCCGCACTTCGAAACAGGTGAGCACGTGCGGGACGGTGTCCAGCGCATCGAAGCCCAGGTGGGCCGCCACCTCCAGGATGGCGGTGGCCGGGTCGGCCGATGCGTAGATCACCCGGCGACCGGGCGGGTTCCAGCGACCGCCGGAGCGTTGCGCACCGATGCCGCTATCCCAGGTCGTCTTGTAGACCTCACGGTCGAGGCGCCAGGCGTACCACTTGCCGTCCCAGGGCAAGGGATTCACTGATAGACCCCGTGCTCGATCCGGGTCAGGTAGTCCTCCACCACCTGGAAGCCCAGCGGATTGTCGATCAGTTCCAGCGGCACATTGCCGTCCAGGTACTTGCAGGGCTTCTTCAGCCAGTCCTCGGCCAGCAACTGATTGCCGAACACCTCGGTGGCATGCTCCAGCACTTGCGCGTACTGGAAAGCGACGGCGCTCTGCTGCGGGTTCAGGCGAACCGAACCGGTCTCCTTCGCCAGGCGCTGGACGGTGCGGATGGACTTCCCCGTGATGCGCTGGACAAGGTCGTGCTCCATGTACAGCGCCGACAGGGCCAGCATGTCCTTGACCGCGCTCAGGCTGAAACCCTCTTTGGTGTACTGGAGGATCGACAGGCGCGTGTCGCCCTTGCGGCCATGAAGCAGCACCTCGGTCGGCCTTCTGATGGTCTTGCGCACCCTCGGGACCGAGGCCGTTGTTACCGTGGACATATCGACGCCCTCCATACGACATTTGACGCAATCATAACGCCAAATGTCGCCACTCAGGCAAGTGAATGCTGCTTCCAAGATTGACCCGTCCTTTTGGTATCCAATGAAATCCATCCGCCCTGAGGGTAAGTGACGAGTCTTCTGAAGCCAACCTTAAAAAGCTGTCAGAGAATTCAGGGCTTTTCATGAAAACCGGGTCTTTGCTGTAGGCGCTCACCCTCCCCGTTTGCGGCAATCGCCCGCCACGGTGTAGGTGACCGTGTTGAGCCGTCCTTGCGAATCCTCATAGGTCATCGCCGTCGGCACCACCGCGCAGGCTGTCTGCGGGCGCACGACACTCACCACCTTGACCACATCCAGCTTCATCCCGTACTCATACGCCTGCACCACCGGCGCCGCCTTGCCTTGGCTGGCGGCGTACTGCTCCATGGCCTTGGCATTGGCGCCGAGGGCCTTTTCGAACGTACGGTCACCGCCGCCCTCGGCCAACGCATTCAGGGACATCGCCAGGGCACCGGCGAACACAATCGATCGGATGGCTTTCATATCCGTTTCCTTTCCGTAGCTGACTCATGAAAAAGCCCGGCATCGACGCGCGATGACGGGCTTGCGCAAGCGCGGCACGCTTACAGGTCTTGGGTGGCGTCGTCTTTCTTCTCGTTGACGACCACCGGCTCGCGGGCCTTCTCCTTGGCGACGAACAGCTCCACCGAACGGTCGTTGGCCGTCATCATCCGCTCGAACGTCCGGTCGCCGCCGCCTTCGGCCATGGCCAGGGAAGACACCGCCAACGCCGCCAGAAAGGCACCGATCTGTACAGGTTTCATGCTTGATTCCTCATTGGGTAACTGACGGATCCAAGGTAACAACCCGTACCTTTCGTGACGGTGGCGCGCACATTACATATCCGTCATGTGCCTGCCGCCGCAGGCACCACGCACCAAAACCACCTGTGGGAGCGAGCCTGCTCGCGATGGCGGCGTGTCAGTCGACTACGATGCCGGCTGACAAAACGCTATCGCGAGCAGGCTCGCTCCTACAGGGAGACCGCTATCGGCCTGGGGCCACGTCCTCGTCCCGACGGTGGGCCAGGCGGTAGAGCAGCGGCAGGATCAGCAGCGTGAGCACGGTCGAGGACAGGATCCCGCCGATCACCACCGTGGCCAGCGGGCGCTGCACCTCCGCGCCGGTGCCGGTGGCCAGGGCCATGGGAATGAAGCCCAGGGACGCCACCAGCGCCGTCATCAGCACCGGCCGCAACCGCGTCAGCGCGCCTTCGTCGATCGCCTCGGCCAGTGAGCGTCCCTGCTCCCGCAGGTTGCGGATGAACGCGATCATCACCAGCCCGTTGAGCACCGCCACCCCGGACAACGCGATGAAACCCACGCCCGCCGAGATCGACAGCGGAATGTCCCGCAGCCACAGGGCCATGACGCCGCCGGTCAACGCAAACGGAATGCCGGTGAACACCAGCAGGCCGTCCTTGAGGTTGTTGAACATCATGAACAGCAGCCCGAACACCAGCAGCAGCGCCACCGGCACGACGATCTGCAGACGCTTGGCCGCCGACTGCAACTGCTCGAACTGACCGCCCCAGCTCGTCCAGTAACCGGCCGGAACCTGCACGTCGCGCCCGATCGCCTCGGCGGCCTCACTGACGAACGAGCCGATGTCGCGCCCGCGCACGTTGGCGCTGACGATCACCAGGCGCTTGCCGTTCTCGCGGCTCACCTGATTGGGCCCCAGCACCAGGTCGAGGCTGGCGACCTCCTTGAGCGCGATGAACCCGACCCGGTCGGCGGCGCCGTTGAGCGCCGGCACCGGGATCAGCAGCGCCGACAGGCCGTCGATGTCCTTGCGCATGGCGTCGGACAGGCGCACGACCATGTCGAACCGCCGGTCGCCCTCATACAGCGTGCCGGCCTGCCGCCCGCCGACCGCCACCGCGATGGTGTCCTGCACATCGCCCACGTTGAGCCCGTAGCGGGCGGCCTTGTCGCGGTCGATGTTGATGGTCAGCACCGGCAGCCCGGTGGTCTGCTCGACCTTGACCTCGGATGCGCCGCTGACCTTTTGCATCGACGCCGCAATCTTCGCCGCCGTGGCGTTGAGCACGTCCATGTCGTCGCCGAACACCTTGACCGCCACGTCGCTGCGCACGCCGGAGATCAGCTCGTTGAAGCGCAGCTGGATCGGCTGCGACAGCTCATAGTTGCTGCCCGGCAAGGTCGCCGCCGCCTGTTGCAGCTCGGCCATCAGGGTCTCGCGGGACTTGCCCGGATCCGGCCACCGGTCCTTGGGCTTGAGCATCACGTAACTGTCGGAGATGTTGGGCGGCATCGGGTCGGAGGCGATTTCGGCGGTGCCGGTGCGGGCGAACACCCGCTCGACTTCTGGCACCTTGCCCAGGATCAGGGTTTCCAGGCGCTGCTGCATGTCCACCGACTGGGTCAGGCTGGTGCCCGGCACGCGCAAGGCCTGCAGGGCGAAATCGCCTTCGCTGAGGCTGGGCACGAATTCGCTGCCCATGCGGGCGGCCACCGCGCCGCTGAGCACCACCGTGCCCAACGCCAGGCCCAGCGCCGCCTTGCGGTGGCCCATCACCCAGGCCAGCGCCGGTGCATACGCCCGGCGCGCGCCCCGCATGACCGCGCCCTCTTCTTCCTTGACCTTGCCGGTGACGAGCAGCGCAATGGCCGCCGGCACGAACGTCACCGACAGCAGCATCGCGCCGAGCAACGCGATGACCACGGTGAACGCCATCGGGTGGAACATTTTCCCTTCGACGCCGCTCAGGGCGAAGATCGGCAGGTACACGACCATGATGATCAGTTGGCCGAAGATCAGCGGGCGCCGCGCCTCCTTCGCCGCCGCGAACACCTCATGGAAGCGCTCGGAGCGGGTCAAAAGCCGCCCGTGATGCCGCTGCGCATGGGCCAGCCGGCGCAGGGTGTTTTCCACGATCACCACGGCGCCGTCGACGATGATGCCGAAGTCCAGCGCCCCCAGGCTCATGAGGTTGGCGCTGACCTTGTTGGTGAACATGCCGGTGAAGGTGAACAGCATCGACAGCGGAATCACCATGGCGGTGATCAGCGCAGCGCGGATGTTGCCCAGGAACAGGAACAGGATCGCGATCACCAGCACCGCGCCTTCCACCAGGTTCTTCTTCACCGTGGCGATGGCCTTGTCCACCAGGTGCGTGCGGTCGTACACCGGCACCGCGACCACCCCCTTGGGCAGCGAGCGGTTGATCTGCTCAAGCTTGCCGGCCACCGCCTGGGAGACCGTGCGGCTGTTCTCGCCGATCAGCATGAACACGGTGCCGAGCACCACTTCGCGGCCGTTCTCGGTGGCGGCGCCGCTGCGCAGTTCCCGGCCGATGTCGACGGTGGCCACGTTCCTCACCCGGATCGGCGTGCCGTCGACGTTGGCCATCACGATGTTGGCGATGTCTTCGGTGCCCGCCACCTGCCCCGGCGCGCGGATCAGCAGCTGTTCGCCGCTGCGCTCGATGTAGCCGGCGCCGACGTTGGCGTTGTTGCGTTCCAGCGCCGTCACCAGATCGGTCAACGTCAACTTGTAGGCCGCCAGCCGTTTCGGGTCAGGGGCGATCTGGTACTCCTTGGCGAACCCGCCGATGGTGTTGATCTCGGCCACACCGGGGACGTTGCGCAGCTGCGGCTTGATGATCCAGTCCTGGATCACCCGCAGGTCGGTCGGCGTGTACGCCGTGCCGTCGTCCTTGAGCGCACCTTCGCGGGCCTCCACCGTCCACAGGAAGATCTCGCCCAGGCCGGTGGAGATCGGCCCCATCACCGCCTCCACGCCTTCGGGCAACTGCTCCTTGGCCGCTTGCAGGCGTTCGTTGACCAGTTGCCGGGCGAAGAACAGGTCGGTGCCGTCCTTGAAGATCACCGTGACCTGGGACAGGCCCGAACGCGACAGCGAACGGGTCTGCTCCAGCGCCGGCAAGCCGGCCATCGCCGTCTCGATGGGGAACGTGATGCGCTGCTCGGTCTCCAGCGGCGAGAACCCGGCGGCGCCGGTGTTGATCTGCACCTGGACGTTGGTGATGTCCGGCACCGCGTCGATCGGCAGCTTCTGATAACTGGCGACGCCGAGGCCGGCCATGAGCAATACGGCGAGCAGCACGATGAAGCGCTGCTCGATGGCGAACTGAATCAGGCGTTCAAACATGGGGACCTTCTTGTCGAAGACGGATCAGTGAGCGTGCTCGGCCGAGGCCTTGCCCAATTCCGATTTGAGAATGAAGCTGCCGGCGGCGGCGACCTGGGTGCCGGCCTCCAGCCCTTCGGTGATTTCCACCAGTCCGGCGGCGCGGCTGCCCGGCACCACCGCTTGCGCCTTGAAGCCGTCGCCGGTGCGCACGAACACCGTGGGCCGGTCCTCCACGGTCTGGATCGCGGCCTCCGGCACGGCCACCTTGACCTGCCGGCTGTCGGTGGCCACCAACGCCGTCACGAACAGCCCCGGACGCCAGGCGCCCTGCGGGTTGGCCAGGGTCACGCGGACCGTCGCGGTGCGCGTCTGCTCACCGAGCAGATTGCCGACGTAAGCCACGGTGCCGGCCACTTCGGCATTGAGTTCCGGCGCGCTGACGGTCACTGGCTTGCCCACCTGCACCCGGTTCAGATCCTTGGGCGAAACGCCGAAGGTCACCCACACCCGCGACAGGTCCGACAGGGTGAACGCGTTGGTGGTCTCGTCGACCACCTCGCCCGGCGTCAGGTGCTTCTCCACCACCACGCCGTCGAACGGCGCGCGCAGCTCATAGCGGTTGCCTCCAGCGGCGGCCATGCTGCCGCTGAGCACGCTGATCTTCTGCCGGGCGTTGGCCAGGGCGATCTCGGCCTCTTCCAGCGCCTGGCGGGCCTGAAGGAAATCCTGCTCGGCGGAAATCCTGTCCTGCCACAGCTGCTTCTCCCGTTCATAGGTCGTGCGCGCCAAGGCCAGGCGACGTTGCGCCGCCGCCTGCTCGCTGCGCTGATCGGAGATCTGCTGGCTGGCGATCACCGCCAGCAACTGGCCCTTCTTCACCGGTTGGCCGAGCACCACCGGCACCGACTCCACGACGCCGGGCACCCGCGGCACGACGTGCGCGGTGCGGTCTTCGTCGAAGCGCACTTCGCCGGGGAACGGCAACCCGAAGCTCAGCCCCGCCGCCTGGGCCTGGGCCAGTTGAATGCCCGAGGCGGCGATCTGTTCGGCGCTCAGGGTCAGTTGCCCTTCTTCGCCTTCATCGTGCCCGCCTTCGGCCGCTGCGCTTTCGGCCGCATGCTCCGCGTGCTCGGCCGCCTCGTCGGCATGGGCGCCATCGGAAAGGTTGCCCACCCACAACGCGCCGATTCCGATGCCCAGGCTCAAGGTCGCCACCGCGACCGCCATCAGTTTTTTATCCATGGAAACTCCTCTGCGCCGCGCCGCCGATGCCGCGCTGCGGTGATCGAAACAATGAAATTCAGCGACCGGCGGCGAACGCGTCGAGATCGCCGAAAATGCGCTCGACGCGCACCCGGGCGTCGGTCGCCTCGGCGACGGCCTGGACGTATTGGGTGCGGGCGCCGATCAAGGTGCGCTGGGCGTCGAGTACGTCGAGAAAGGCGAACTTGCCCATTTCGAAGCCACGGGTGGCGCTGTCCACGGCCCGTTGCGCGGCCGGCAGGATGTTCTGGTCGAACGCCTGCGCTTCGCCGTTGGCGGTCCGCCATTGCTCCAGCGCGGTCTGGATTTCGGTGCGCAGGCGCAGCTCCGTGGCGTTGCGCAGATCCCGGGCCTGATCGGCGCGGCGCGCGGCGGCCAACACGTTGCCCTGATTGCGGTTGAACAGCGGAATGGGCATCGACAGCCCGACGACGTTGACCCGCTCACGTTCCGTTTCGCTGTACTGGCTGCCGACGCTGACGGTCAGATCCGGAATCCGCTGGGCTTTCTCCAGCCCCAACGAGGCTTCGCGCTGGTCGATCTGCAACGCCGCCAGGCGCAGTTCGGCGGTCTCGTTCAGGCGCCCGAGCAACCGGGACGACGGCGGCACCGCCGGCAGACTCGCGGCAGCCGGCGGCACCTCGGCCGCGTCCGGCAACGGCGCGCCCATGACCTGCGCCAGTTGCTGCCAGGCGTTGGCCCGGTCGCGCTCGGCCCGGCTCAGCTCAAGGCGCACCTCCGACAATTGCACCTCGGCCCGCGTGCCTTCGACCGGCGACGACTTGCCCGCCCCGATCCGTCCCTGCGCCACCCGCAAGCCATGCTCGGCCAACGCCAGCGACTGACGGGACAGTTGCAGACGTTGCTGGGCCGTCTGCACGGCGGTGTAGGCCTGGATCACGTCGGCGCGCAGGCCGAGGCGCTTGCGCTCAAGCTCAATGCCCGCCGCGTCCTGTGCCCGGCTTGCCACGTCGATCCGGGCCCCGCGCTTGCCGCCCAACTCGATGGGCTGGCTGAGGGTCACCGTGGTGGTGCGCGACTCGCGGCGGGTGTCTTCGGCCTCCCAGGAAACCTCCGGGTTGGGGATCAGCCCCGCCTGCTGCCGTTCGCCCGCGGCGATGCCGATTTCCCAGCCGGCCGCCGCCAACTCGGGGTTGCCGGCGAAGGCCGTCTGCAGGGCCTGGTCGAGGGTCAGCGCCGGGCCCGGCGAAACGACCGCCATGGCGCAGCCGCCCCACAGCAGGAGGCCGGCGGCATACAACACCCGCCGCGTGTTTTTCAGGCGCGGGCGCGCCGTCCGTTCATTTAAACCGGGCAATTGAATGTTTCCTTTTCGATTCGGGAATCTTCGATGCCGCCACGGTAGGGTTTTGAACTTATCGACAAGGTGACTGGAACATTACAAATACGTTATCCAGCGTTGACCCGGTAACTTTTGCTCTAGCATGGAAGTGTGCACGGCCAATTAGAAATACAACGAAACACTTACTCTTCGAGTATCTGCCGAACAGCACTTGCCGCACTCCTGGATTCATGAAGTGCATGAAAAATCGCCCTCAGCGCTGCGACAGACCGTCGCAGAAGGCCGATTTAGGCGCATCCGATCAACGACTTCGTTTGACCCTGAAGTGACTACAGACTTTATCCTGCACGCCTTCCTTCGGCCAAATGCCCGCAGGAAACACATTGGACCGCCGCAACTAAACAACTGAACCGGCCGATAAGAACAATAACTTCCACAGCCTGATCCATTAATTGACCCTTCAATGAAAGTGGTGATTGACCATGCGAATCCTTATTGTCGAGGACGAGCTTAAAACTGCCGAATACTTGCACCAGGGGCTGACGGAAAGCGGTTATGTCGTCGACCGTGCGGCCAACGGCGCCGACGGGCTGCACCTGGCGCAACAGCAGGCCTATGACCTGATGATCCTCGACGTCAACCTGCCGGAACTGGACGGCTGGAGCGTGCTTGAGCAACTGCGCCGCACCCGCTCCACCCGGGTGATGATGCTCACCGCCCGCGGCCGCCTGGCCGACAAGATCCGCGGCCTGGACCTGGGCGCCGACGACTATCTGGTCAAGCCGTTCGAGTTTCCCGAACTGCTGGCGCGAGTGCGCACGCTCATGCGCCGCAGCGAGAACATCCCGGTGCCGCAGGTGCTCAAGGTGGCCGACCTGGAGCTCGACCCGGGCCGTCACCGGGCCTTTCGCGACGGGCAGCGCATCGACCTCACCACCAAGGAATTCGCCCTGCTGCACCTGTTGATGCGCCAGTCCGGCGAGGTGCTGACCCGCACCCAGATCATCTCGCTGGTCTGGGACATGAACTTCGACTGCGACACCAATGTGGTGGAGGTCTCGATCCGTCGCCTGCGGGCCAAGATCGACGACCCGTTCGCCAGCAAGCTGATCCACACCCTGCGCGGCGTCGGCTATGTGCTGGAGGCGCGGGAATGAAGCCGGTCAGCCTGTCGATGCGCCTGGGGATCACGGTCAGCGCGCTGGGCGCGCTGCTGGTGGTGTTCTTGGCGGTGTTGGCCTACTTCGCCCTGACCCATGAACTGAACGCACTGTCCCGGGACAGCCTGGCCAGCAAGATGGAACAGGTCGAGCACAGCCTGTCGCTGTACACCGACCCCGGTGAGATCCGCTCCAAACCCCACATCCTGCTGGATCAGGTCATGGGCCATGACAACCTCACCCTGACCCTCTACGACCTCGACAACCCGCGCACGCCGCTGCTCAAGTCCGGCGCCGGCATGGCCGATCCGCGTCTGGAGCTCAAGGCCGCGCGGACGGCGACCGACGAACTGGCCTACACCGCCAGCACCGACTCCGCCGGGGCCAAGTTCCTCACGGCGACCAAGCTCGTGCGCCTCAAGGACGGCACCCGCGTGCCGCTGCTGCTGTCGGTGGACAACGCCCACGACCAGGCCTTGCTCAGCGCTTACCTGCGCTCGACGCTGATGGCGCTGCCGCTGCTGCTGATCTTCATCGGGCTCAGCGCCTGGGGCGCCGTGCAGCGGGGGCTGGCGCCGATGCGCGAGTTCCGCAAGGTGGCGGCGATGGTCTCGACCCAGGACCTGGACCATCGCCTGTCGGTGGTGAACATGCCTCAGGAACTGAGCGAGCTGGCCCAGGGCATCAACGTCATGCTCCATCGCTTGGACGCGGGGGTGCAGCAGCTGTCGCAGTTTTCCGACGACCTGGCCCATGAACTGCGCACGCCGATCAACAACCTGATGGGCAAGGCCCAGGTGACGCTGTCCCGGGAACGCAGCGTGGAGGAGTACCAGGACGTGCTGGTGTCCTGCATCGAGGAACTGGAACGGGTGGCGCGGATCGTGTCCGACATGCTGTTCCTGGCGCAGGTCAGCCATCCTTCGGCGCTGGCGCCGTTCGAACCGGTCGAGCTGGCGGACGAAGCGCGCAAAGTGGCCGAGATGTTCGCCCTGACGGCCCAGGACAAGCGGATCCAGCTGAGCGTGATCGGCAGCGCCCGCGTGCTGGGCGACCGCCTGATGATCCAGCGGGCGATCTCCAACCTGCTCTCCAACGCCCTGCGCCACTGCCCGGACGGCAAGACGGTCACCCTGCTGATCGAACGGGGCGCCGCCCAGTCCTCGCTGCTGGTGAGCAACCCCGGCGCCGGCATCGAGGCGCAGCACCTGCCGCACCTGTTCGACCGCTTCTACCGGGTCGACAGCAGCCGCTCGCGCACCCAGGGCAGCACCGGCCTGGGCCTGGCCATCGTGCGCTCGATCATGAGCCTGCACCGGGGCGTGGCCGAGGTGAAGAGCCTGCCGGGGGCGATGACGGTGTTCAGGTTGGGGTTTCCCAATTCGGATACGTGAGTCGCTCCGGCTCGATGGGGTGCACCGCAGCTCTTGTAGGATTCGTTACCGCTGCGCCCCATCCCCCCACAAACGCCGAAAGCTCGCGCCGTAACGTCCGTTTCGTCCTACAGCCAGCCTCAGTGAAACTCTTTAGGGTAGTGCCTGACGGATGGACTATCGGAGCGAGGCCGGATGATGAAACGGGACACCTTTTGCGAATGGATTGAAGGCCTTGATACGTTGGCCGTTCGACAACAGGTTTGGGGCGCGGCAACGGCATACGGAGCGGGATCAGTCCGCCGGGCACTTGTCTGCGCTGAACAATCGCACCCTTTTGCGGCCCCACAACATTCTGGCTATATTTGTCCAGAACTCAGGGGAAACATGATGATCATCGTTCCGTTGGCCGAAGCCAAAAACAACCTGTCCAAACTCGTCGATGAAGCCGCAGCCGGAAAAATCATCACGATTGCCAAACATGGTCGTGCACTCGCACGCCTCGTTCCCGCCGGAAAACCCGATGCCCGGCGCATCGGAGCCATGAAGGGAAAACTGACGCTACCCGATGACTTCGACGCCCCATTGTCAGACGAGATGCTGGATGCCTTCGAAGGCACTCAAGCATGAGGTTGTTGCTCGATACCCATATCCTGCTCTGGACACTCGATGACAACCCGAGACTGTCGATCAAGGCCAGAAAGCTCATCGACAACGCTGCCGACATCTATGTCAGTGCAGCATCGTTTTGGGAGATGGCGATCAAAGTGGGGCTCGGCAAGCTGAGTGTCGATCTGGAGGAAATCCGCCAATACTGCCTCGAAAGCGGTTTCATCGAACTGCCCGTATCCACCGAACACGCCATCGCCGTGAAGGATCTTCAGCCTCATCACCGCGCCCCCTTCGACCGTCTGATCATCGCCGCCGCACTGACAGAGCCCATGAAATTGCTGACCGCCGACCCTGTGGTGGCTCAATACACCGATCTGGCTGTTCTGGTTTAATCCGATGCAGAAACAAGAACGGCACCTTCCGGTGCCGTTCATTCGTTACGTCCCCGCCCTCACTTGCGCGCCGCCTCCCACGACTTGAGCAGTTCGTTGTAGCTCACGGTCTCGCCCTTGGGCTTTTCGTTGGCCAGTTTCGGCTTCGGTGCGCCGGGTTGGTCGAACCAGTATTGCGCATCGCGCTCGGGGTTCATTTTCGGCGCGCAGGTGGCCTGGGCCTTGGAGCGTTCCAGGCGGGTCATGATCGCGTCCTGATCCTTGGCCAGGCCGTCGAGGGCTTGCTGCGGGGTCTTGTCGCCGCTGGCGGCTTCGGCGATGTGGCTCCACCACAGCTGCGCCAGGCGCGGGTAGTCAGGCACGTTGGTGCCGGTCGGCGTCCACTGGATGCGGGCCGGGCTGCGGTAGAACTCCACCAGGCCGCCGAGCTTGGGCGCCAGGTCGGTCATGGCCTGGGAGTTGATGTCCGACTCGCGGATCGGCGTCAGGCCGACGATGGTTTTCTTCAGCGACACGGTTTTCGAGGTCACGAACTGCGCGTACAGCCAGGCCGCGAGCTTCTGCTTCTCGGGCGTGGATTTCATGAACGTCCAAGAACCCACGTCCTGATAGCCCAGCTTCATCCCCTCTTCCCAGTACGGCCCGCGCGGCGACGGCGCCATCCGCCATTTCGGCGTGCCGTCGGCGTTGACCACCGGCAGGCCCGGCTTGGTCATGTCGGCGGTGAACGCGGTGTACCAGAAGATCTGCTGGGCGATGTTGCCCTGGGACGGCACCGGCCCCGACTCGGAGAAGGTCATGCCTGCGGCTTCCGGCGGCGCGTACTTCTTCAGCCAGTCGACGTATTTGGTGGTGGCGAACACCGCCGCCGGGCCGTTGGTGTCGCCGCCGCGGGTCACGCTGGAGCCCACCGGATGGCAATCCTCGACGCGGATCCCCCACTCGTCCACCGGCAAGCCGTTGGGCAGGCCCTTGTCGCCGCCGCCGGCCATGGAGAACCAGGCGTCGGTGAAGCGCCAGCCCAGGGACGGATCCTTCTTGCCGTAGTCCATGTGCCCGTAGATGCGCTTGCCGTCGATTTCCTTGACGTCTTCGCTAAAGAACTTGGCGATGTCCTCGTAGGCCGACCAGTTCACCGGCACGCCCAGCTCATAGCCGTACTTTTCCTTGAACTTGGCCTTCAGGTCCGCGCGCTCGAACCAGTCGGCGCGGAACCAGTACAGGTTGGCGAACTGCTGGTCGGGCAATTGGTACAGCTTGCCGTCCGGCGCGGTGGTGAACGAGGTGCCGATGAAGTCCTTGAGATCCAGGGTCGGCGAAGTGAAGTCCTTGCCTTCGTTGGCCATCAGGTCGCTGATCGCTTCGGTCTTGCCGTAGCGAAAATGCGTGCCGATCAGGTCGGAGTCGTTGACCCAACCGTCATAGATGCTCTTGTCCGACTGCATCACGGTCTGCAGCTTCTCCACCACGTCGCCTTCCTGGAGCAGGTCGTGGGTGACCTTGATCCCGGTGATTTCGGTGAAGGCCTTGGCCAGCACCTTGGACTCATACTCGTGGGTGGTCAGGGTTTCCGAGACGACCTTGATGTCCATCCCGCGAAACGGCTCGGCGGCCTTGATGAACCACTTCAGTTCCGCCAGTTGCTGATCGGCCGTCAGGGTGGACGGCTTGAACTCGCTGCCGATCCACTTCTTCGCCGCCTCTTCGTAGGCATCGGCCCAGGCCGAAGCGCTCAGACCGCTCAAGGCCAGCAGGGCCGCCAATGAAATGCTATGTCGCAGCTTATTGTTTTTGTCGAACATAGAGACCTCCTGTTTAAGTTCCGGAGCCGCATCGCCGAGCGATTCGGTCACCCCCAACGCATCACAGCCAACAGCCACACCACAGACAACGCAAACGCTATCCAGATGCTCCAACCGGTGACGCCGATCACCAGCAAATGCAGGTAGGCGCTGCCCAGAAGACCGATGAACAAGCGGTCGCCACGGGTGGTGGCGATCGGCAGGAAACCTTTGCGCACAACGCTTGGCGAACGCAGTTCCCAGGTGGTCATGGCCACCAGGATCAGGGCGATGACGCCAAAGAACGCCGCCGTCGGGATCGTCCAGCTCATCCATTCCATCATCGGTTCCTCATACCCGGCCCAGGGCAAAGCCCTTGGCCACGTGGTTGCGGACAAACCAGATCACCAGCATGCCCGGCAAAATGGTCAACACCCCCGCCGCCGCCAGCACGCCCCAGTCGATGCCCGACGCGGACACCGTGCGGGTCATCACCGCCGCGATGGGCTTGGCGTTCACCGACGTCAGCGTGCGCGCCAACAGCAGCTCGACCCAGGAAAACATGAAGCAGAAGAACGCCGTGACGCCGATGCCGGAGCCGATCAGCGGGATGAAGATCTTCACGAAGAACTTGGGGAAACTGTAGCCGTCGATGTAGGCGGTCTCGTCGATTTCCTTGGGCACCCCGGACATGAAGCCCTCCAGGATCCACACCGCCAGCGGCACGTTGAACAGGCAGTGGGCCAGCGCCACCGCGATGTGGGTGTCGAACAGGCCGATCGACGAATACAGCTGGAAGAACGGCAGCAGGAACACCGCCGGCGGCGCCATGCGGTTGGTCAGCAGCCAGAAGAACAGGTGCTTGTCGCCCAGGAACCGGTAGCGCGAGAACGCATAGGCCGCCGGCAGCGCCACACTCAGGGAAATCACCGTGTTCAGGCTCACGTAGTACAGCGAGTTGAGGTAGCCGGTGTACCAGCTCGGGTCGGTGAAGATCACCTTGTAGTTGTGCCAGGTGAAGTCCTGGGGAAACACCGTCAGCCCGCCGAGGATCTCGGTGTTGCTCTTGAACGACATGTTCAGCAGCCAGTAGATCGGCACCAGCAGGAACAGGATGTACACCAGCAGCGGAATCAGCTTTCTCTTGCTCATGGCCGGGCCTCAGCGGTTGGCGTCGTTGTGGGTCATGGCCGTGTAGAACAGCCAGGACACCAGCAGGATGATCAGGAAGTACACCAGCGAGAACGCCGCCGCCGGCCCCAGATCGAATTGGCCGACGGCCATCTGGGTCAGCGTCTGGCTCAGGAACGTGGTGGCGTTGCCCGGCCCGCCGCCGGTGAGCACGAACGGCTCGGTGTAGATCATGAAACTGTCCATGAAGCGCAGCATCACCGCGATCAGCAGCACGCTTTTCAGCTTGGGCAACTGAATGTGGCGGAACACCGCCCAGGCCGAGGCCCGGTCGATCCGCGCCGCCTGGTAGTACACGTCGGGGATCGCCCGCAGGCCGGAGAAGCACAGCAGCGCCACCAGCGACGTCCAGTGCCACACGTCCATCACCAGCACCGTGACCCAGGCGTCCATGGTGTTGGCCGCGTAGTTGTAGCTGATGCCCACGGCATTGAGGCCCGCCCCGAGCAGGCCGATGTCGGCGCGGCCGAAGATCTGCCAGATGGTGCCCACCACGTTCCACGGGATCAGCAGCGGGATCGCCAGTACGATCAGCACCACCGACGACCAGCGGCCCTTGGTCGGCATGGTCAGGGCGATGGCGATGCCCAGCGGGATCTCGATCACCAGCACGCAGGCCGAATAGATGAACTGGCGCAGCAGCGAGTCGTGCAGGCGCGGGTCGAGCAGCACCTGCCGGTACCAGTCGGCGCCGACGAAGTAGCGGCTGGACTGGTCGAAGATGTCCTGCACCGAGTAGTTGACCACCGTCATCATCGGGATCACGGCGCTGAACGCCACCAGCAGGAACACCGGCAGCACCAGCCACCAGGCCTTGTTGTTCTGCACCTTGTTCATGGCAGCACCTCGCTGTCGTCGGTGGTGTCGAGCAGGAACTCGTCGGCGTACACCATCAGCCACTGGGCCGGAAAACTGATGTGCGCAATGCCCTGGGGCACCGGCTTGTCTTCGGCCAGGCGCACCTTGAGCGGCACGCCGTCGAGGTTGAGGGTGAGGATCTTGTAGGTGCCGAGGTCTTCGACGTGCACGACCTTGGCCTGCAGGGCGTCCTCGAACGGCTCGTCCCAGACATGGACGAACTCGGGGCGGATGCCGACCTTGAGGTTCTTCCATTGGCCGTGCTCGATGTGGCGCTGCAGGGCCTCGGACAACGGCAGGTGGGTCGAGGCGAACCCCACCCCGCCGGGCTGCGGCTGCACCTCGATCAGGTTCATCCCCGGGCTGCCGATGAAGTAGCCGACGAAGGTGTGGCTCGGCCGCTCGAACAGTTCCCGCGGCGTGCCGAACTGGACGATCTGGCCGCCGTACATCACCGCGATCTTGTCGGCGAAGGTCGAGGCCTCCAGCTGATCGTGGGTGACGTAGACCATGGTGATGTTGAACTGCTCGTGGATCTGCTTGAGCTTGCGCCGCAGTTTCCATTTCAGGTGCGGGTCGATCACCGTCAGCGGCTCGTCGAACAGGATCGCCGAGACATCGTCGCGCACCAGCCCGCGGCCCATGGAGACTTTCTGCTTTTCGTCGGCGGTGAGGTTGCGGGCCTTCTTGTTCAGCAGGCTCTGCAGGTCGAGGACGTCGGCGATCTCCTGCACCTTGCTGTGCACCTTCGCCTCCGCCAGCCCCTGGTTGCGCAGCGGGAACGCCAGGTTGTCGAACACCGTCATGGTGTCGTAGACCACCGGGAACTGGAACACCTGGGCGATGTTGCGCTGCTCCGGCGACAGGTCGTTGACCGCTTTGCCGTCGAACAGCACATGCCCCTGCGACGGGCTGAGCAGGCCGGAAATGATGTTGAGCAAGGTGGACTTGCCGCACCCCGACGGGCCGAGCAAGGCATACGCGCCGCCCTGCTCCCAGACGTGGTCCATCTCGCGGATCGCGTAGTCCTCAGGCCCCGCCGGGGTGCGGGTGTAGCTGTGGGCCAGGTGCTGCAAGCGGATCTCGGCCATCAGGCGACCCTCGCGACGCGCCGGCCCGGTGCCTGCACCAGACGGCCCTGCGCATCGAACACGAACAGTTTATGGGTGGGGATGTAGATGCGGATCGGCGCGTCGACGTCGTACTCGTGGACGCCCGGCAGGTGCAGCACCAGCAGGAAATGCTCGTTGCGCACGTGCAGGAAGGTTTCCGAGCCGCTGATCTCCGCCACTTCGACGGTGACCGCCAGCTCCAGGTCGTCATCGTTGCTCGGCACCAGCGAGATGTGGCTGGGACGCACGCCGAAGCGGAATTCGCCCTCGCCCACCGGGCGCAGGTCGACGTTCAGCGGGAAGTGCACGAAGTTGGCGAAGCTCACCTCGTTGCCGGCGATCCGGCCCGGCATCAGGTTGATCGGCGGCTCGGAGAACAGCTCGGCGGCCAGCACGGTCTTGGGCTGCTGGTAGACCTCGGTCGAGACGCCGCTCTGGATCACCCGGCCCTCGTGAAGGATGGTGGTGGTGCCGCCCAGGGCCAGCGCCTCGTTGGGCTCGGTGGTGGCGTAGACGGCGATGGTGTGGCGGGCCTTGAACAGCTCGCGCATTTCCTGGCGCAGTTCCTCGCGCAGCTTGTAGTCGAGGTTGACCAGCGGTTCGTCGAACAGGATCAGCTCGGCGTCCTTGACCAGCGCCCGGGCCATGGCCGTGCGCTGCTGCTGGCCGCCGGACAGTTCCAGCGGATGGCGCTTGAGGAACTTCTCGATGCGCAGCATCTTCGCCGTCTCCAGCACCTTGCCCTGGATCACGTCGTCGGCGATCCCGGCCTGGCGCAGCGGCGAGGCGATGTTATCGAACACCGTCATGGTCGGGTAATTGATGAACTGCTGATAGACCATCGACACGTTGCGCAACCGCACCGGGCGCTGGGTGACATCGACGCCGTTCATCAGGATGCGGCCGCTGTCGGGCTTGTCCAGCCCGGCCATCAGGCGCATCAGGCTGGTCTTGCCGGACAGCGTGCGCCCCAGCAGAACGTTGAAGGATCCGGGTTCGAAGGTCAGGCAGGCATCGTCGATCCAGGTCTGGCCCTCGACGGTGCGGCTGACATGCTCCAGGGTGAGTGACATGGCTCGGCCTTTTTATTGTTGGAGTCCTGTGGCGTGTGCAGCAGAGCGACATTCGTGCCAGAAATCCCAAGCCGTTGATTTGTCGCGAAAATCGCCGAAAGCGCCGACAAACCCTGTTCATTGCTGAACACATTTGAACACCTCGGCGATTGACAATGAACACAGGTGAACAACACTCTACCGAGGCTTTCGCCCGGTTCCGTGGGCCCCATAACAACAATAAGAACGCTGCATCCGGAGGCTGACCGCCATGGCCGCACCCGCCCCGCCGCTGTCCCATGACGCCATCGTCCAGACCTCCTGGTCCCGCTGCCGCGCCTACGGCCTGAGCCATCAGAGCGTCCCGGCGTTCGACCAGTTGCCCGCCGCCGGCATCGCCCGCCTGCTCGACAGCCACCACTCGCTGGTGCAGACCACCCACCAGGAAGTGCTGCCCTACTACGAGAACATCCTGAGCAACTCCAACTGCCTGATCATGCTCGCCGACAACCAGGGCCAGGTGCTGACGTCCTGGGGCACCCAGCGCTTCATCGAGCCGAACCAGGCCCGGGGTTTCCAGGCCGGCGCCAGCTGGATGGAACGCTCCAGCGGCACCAACGCCATCGGCACGGCCCTGGCCTGCGAGCAGGCGGTGCACATCGAGCACGACGAGCATTTCCTCAAGGCCAACCGCTTCATGACCGGTTCGGCCGCGCCGATCTTCGACGCCGAACGCAAGGTGATCGCGGTGCTGGACGTCTCCAGCGACAGCTACCTGCCGCCCTCCCACACCCTGGGCATGGTCAAGATGATGAGCCAGACCGTGGAGAACCGGCTGATCCTCAACCTGTTCCGCGGCCAGCACTTCGAGCTGACCTTCAACACCGGGTTGAACAACCTCGACAGCCAGTGGGCCGGGCTTTTGGTCTTCGACGAAAGCGGCCAGGTGCTGTCGGCCAACCGCCGGGCCGACAACCTGCTGGGCCTGCGCCTGTCGCGGGTGAGCGTCGAAAGCCTGTTCCAGGTGTCGCTGCTGGAATTGATCAACCAGCCCGACGGCCTGCCGTTCGCGTTGCAGACCGCAGGGCGCAACCGCTTCCAGTGCCTGCTGAGGCGGCCGAAACAGGCGCTCGTCCAGCCCCGGGTGTTCGCCGAACCGAAGGCGGCTGCGCCCGCCGCCGTCAGCCTGGGCACCCTGCACTTCGGCGACAGCCGCGTGGAAAAGGCCGTGCGCCAGGCCGAACGCCTGCTGGAGAAAGACATTCCGCTGCTGATCCACGGCGAGACCGGCGTCGGCAAGGAAGTCTTCGTCAAGGCCTTGCACCAGGCCAGCTCCCGCAGCAAACAGGCGTTCATCGCCGTCAACTGCGCGGCGATCCCCGCCGAACTGGTGGAGTCCGAACTGTTCGGCTACGAAAAGGGTGCGTTCACCGGCGCCAACCAGAAAGGCAGCATCGGCCTGATCCGCAAGGCCGACAAAGGCACGCTGTTCCTCGACGAGATCGGCGACATGCCCCTGCCGACCCAGGCCCGCCTGCTGCGGGTGCTGCAGGAGCGTTGCGTGCAGCCGGTGGGCAGCGGCGAGCTGTTCCCGGTGGACTTGCGGATCATCTCCGCCACCAACCGCTCGTTGCGCGAACAGGTGCAGCTGGGGCGCTTTCGCGAAGACCTGTATTACCGCATCGGCGGCCTGACGCTGGAACTGCCGCCCTTGCGCGAGCGCAGCGATAAGGAGGCGCTGTTCAAACGGTTATGGGAACAGCATCGCGAACCCACGCAATGGGCGGGGTTGAGCCAGGAGGTGCTGGAATTGTTTGGCCGTCATCCGTGGCCCGGCAACCTGCGCCAGGTCAGCAGCGTGATGCAGGTGGCGCTTGCCATGGCCGAAGATCAACCGGTGCGACCCGAACACTTGCCGGATGATTTTTTTGTCGATCTGGAGATGGAGCCGGTGGAGACGATGGCGCCGTTGGAAATCGACCTGAACGATGCCGAAGCGCTGAACCGGGAGTTGCGGGCAGCCGGAGGGAACATTTCCCACTTGGCGCGGCGATTGGGGGTCAGCCGCAACACCTTGTACAAGCGGTTGCGCCAGGCTGAATGACGCACTAGACGGGCGGGCCTGATCGCTGGCAAGCCAGCTCCCACAGGGAATTGAGTCGTCCGCAAAACTGATGAACACCTGTGAAATTTGTGGGAGCTGGCTTGCCAGCGATAGCGTCAGCCCGGACGCCTCAGGATCCTGAGGCAGCAAAAAAACAAAACCCGCACAAGGCGGGTTTTGTTTTGCGGCAAGCAACGGCAATCAGTCAGCCAGACGCCAGGTCGTGCCGCCCTTGCCGTCTTCCAGCACCACGCCCATGGCGGTGAGCTGGTCGCGGATGCGGTCGGATTCGGCCCAGTCCTTGCCGGCCCGCGCCGCCAGGCGTGCAGCGATCAGCGCTTCGACCTCGGCCGCATCGACACGCCCTTCGGCGCCGGCCTGCAGGAAGTCGTCGGCCTCCAGCTGCAGCACGCCCAGCACGCTGGCCAGTTCCTTCAGGCGCGCCGCCAGACCGGCCGCCGCGTCGATGTCGCTTTCGCGCAGGCGGTTGATCTCGCGCACCATCTCGAACAGCACCGCACAGGCTTCCGGCGTGCCGAAGTCGTCGTTCATCACCGTGGTGAAACGCTCGACGAACGCCTCGCCACCGGCCGGCGCCACGGCCGGCAGGCCTTTCAACGCATGGTAGAAACGCTCCAGGGCGCCCTTGGCGTCCTTGAGGTTGTCTTCCGAATAGTTGATCGCGCTGCGGTAGTGGCTCGACACCAGCAAGTAACGCACGACTTCCGGGTGGTACTTGTCGAGCACGTCGCGGATGGTGAAGAAGTTGTTCAAGGACTTGGACATCTTCTCGCCATTGATGCGGATCATGCCGCAGTGCATCCACGCGTTGGCGTAGGTCTTGCCGGTGGCCGCCTCGCTCTGGGCGATCTCGTTCTCGTGGTGCGGGAACTCCAGGTCGCTGCCGCCGCCGTGGATGTCGAAGGTCTCGCCCAGGCAGCAGGTGGACATCACCGAGCACTCGATGTGCCAGCCCGGACGCCCGGCGCCCCACGGCGATTCCCAGCTCGGCTCGCCCGGCTTGGCCGCTTTCCACAGCACGAAGTCCAGCGGATCCTGCTTGGCCTCGTCGACCTCGATCCGCGCGCCGATGCGCAGGTCTTCGATCTTCTTGCGCGACAGCTTGCCGTAGCCCATGAACTTGCCGACGCGGTAGTACACGTCGCCGTTGCCCGGCGCGTAGGCGTAGCCCTTGTCGATCAGGGTCTGGATCATCGCGTGCATGCCCGGGATGTGGTCGGTGGCACGCGGTTCCATGTCCGGCTTGAGGATGTTCAGGCGCGCTTCGTCCTCGTGCATCGCCGCGATCATGCGCTCGGTCAGCGCTTCGAACGACTCGCCGTTCTCGTTGGCCCGGTTGATGATCTTGTCGTCGATGTCGGTGATGTTGCGCACATAGGTCAGGTCGTAGCCGCTGAACCGCAGCCAGCGGGTCACCAGGTCGAACGCGACCATGCTGCGGCCGTGGCCCAGGTGGCAGAAGTCGTACACGGTCATGCCGCACACGTACATGCGCACCTTGTTGCCGTCCAGCGGCTTGAAGGCTTCTTTGCTCTTGGTGAGCGTGTTGTAGATCGTAAGCACGTTAATTCCTTGACTGAATCACTGACCCCAGGAGTCGCGCAGGGTCACGGTACGGTTGAATACCGGTGCGCCCGGTTTCGAGTCCTTGATGTCTGCGACGAAGTAGCCTTCGCGCTCGAACTGGAAACGGTCTTCCGGCTGTGCGTTGCCGAGCGAAGGTTCGGCACGACAACCGGTGAGGACCTGCAGGGAGTCAGGGTTGATGTTGTCCAGGAAGCTGGCGCCGTCCTCGGCCTTCTCCGGGTTCGGAGAACGGAACAGGCGATCGTACAGGCGCACTTCGCACTCGACGCTGGCGGCCGCCGGCACCCAGTGGATCACGCCCTTGACCTTGCGGCCTTCAGGGTTCTTGCCCAGGGTGTCCGGGTCGTACGAGCAGCGCAGCTCGACGATGTTGCCGTCGGCATCCTTGATGGCCTCGTCCGCACGGATCACGTAGCTGCCGCGCAGGCGCACTTCGCCGGCCGGCTCCAGGCGCTTGTAGCCCTTGGGCGGCTCTTCCATGAAGTCGTCGCGGTCGATGTAGATTTCCCGGGCGAACGGCAGGACGCGTACGCCCATGTCCTCTTTCGGGTGGCACGGCAGTTCGAGGTTCTCGACCTGGCCTTCCGGGTAATTGGTGATGACCACCTTCAGCGGACGCAGCACGCACATGGCGCGCGGCGCGCTCTGGTCGAGGTCGTCGCGGATGCTGAACTCAAGCATGCCGAAGTCCACCACGCCGTCGGAACGGTTGGTGCCGATCATTTCGCAGAAGTTGCGGATCGATTTCGGCGTGTAGCCACGGCGGCGGAAGCCCGACAGCGTGGACATGCGCGGATCGTCCCAGCCGTTGACGTGCTTCTCGTCGACCAGTTGCTTGAGCTTGCGCTTGCTGGTGATGGTGTAGTTCAGGTTCAGGCGACTGAACTCGTACTGGCGCGGGTGCGCCGGCACCGACAGGTTGTCGAGGAACCAGTCGTACAGCGGACGGTGGCCTTCGAACTCCAGGGTGCAGATCGAGTGGGTGATGCCTTCGATGGCGTCCGACTGACCGTGGGTGAAGTCGTAGTTGGGGTAGATGCACCACTTGTCGCCCGTCTGGTGGTGATGGGCGTGGCGGATGCGGTACAGGATCGGGTCGCGCAGGTTCATGTTCGGCGAGGCCATGTCGATCTTGGCGCGCAGCACGCGGGCGCCGTCCGGGAACTCGCCGGCGCGCATGCGGGCGAACCAGTCCAGGTTCTCTTCCACCGAACGGTAGCGGAACGGGCTGTCCTTGCCGGCCTCGGTCAGGCTGCCGCGGTATTCCTTGGCCTGGTCGGGCGTCAGGTCGCAGACGTAGGCCTTGCCGGCCTTGATCAGCTCGACGGCCCAGTCGTGCAGCTGGTCGAAGTACTGCGAGGCGTAGCGCACTTCGCCGGCCCATTCGAAGCCCAGCCATTTGACGTCGCTTTCGATGGCGTCGATGTATTCCTGGTCTTCCTTGGCCGGGTTGGTGTCGTCGAAACGCAGGTGGGTGACGCCGCCGAACTCCTGGGCCAGGCCGAAGTTCACGCAGATCGACTTGGCGTGGCCGATGTGCAGGTAGCCGTTGGGCTCAGGCGGGAAACGGGTGACGATCTGCGTGTGCTTGCCCGAGTCCAGATCCGCCTGGATGATCGGGCGCAGGAAATTGACCGGCACGGCTGGGCCGGTCTTGGCGTTCGAGGTCGGGTCGACGGTGGGCTTGCTCATAGGATCCTTGACGTACATGTGCGCGGCCGCCGTGAGGGGGCCAGACAAAACAAAGCCGCTATCATAGCCGATGCCGTCAAGGGGCTGACAGAGCAGGCCCCACAAAAGGAACGCATTTAATCGCGGACCGGTGAAAAACAGCCTCGAAATTCGCGCCCGTCACGCTAAACTGCGCACCTTGGCCGAAACCGGCTGAACCGGTTGCGGGGCCTGAGGCTCCAAGACCACGAATTCCTTATAAAGAGTACTGACCATGACTCAAGTCAAACTGACCACCAACCACGGTGACATCGTCATCGAACTGAACGCTGAAAAGGCCCCGATCACCGTGGCCAACTTCATCGAATACGTTAAGAAAGGTCACTACGAAAACGTCGTGTTCCACCGCGTCATCAAGGGCTTCATGATCCAGGGCGGCGGTTTCGAGCCGGGCATGTCGGAAAAGAAAGACAAGAGCCCGAGCATCCAGAACGAAGCCGACAACGGCCTGAAGAACGACAAGTACACCATCGCCATGGCCCGCACCATGGAGCCGCATTCGGCTTCGGCGCAGTTCTTCATCAACGCCTCCGACAACAGCTTCCTGAACCACACCGGCAAGACCGTTCAGGGCTGGGGCTACGCCGTGTTCGGCAAAGTGGTTGAAGGCACCGACGTGGTCGACAAGATCGAAGGCGTGTCCACCACCTCCAAGGCCGGCCACCAGGACGTGCCGAAAGACGACGTGATCATCGAGAAAGCCGAGATCATCGAAGCGTGATATTGCTGATTTCAGACTTGCATCTGGAAGAGGAGCGCCCGGACATCACCCGGGCGTTTCTGGATTTGCTCGCCGGACGCGCCCGCTCGGCGAGTGCGCTGTACATCCTGGGCGACTTTTTCGAGGCGTGGATCGGCGACGATGCCATGACTCCGTTCCAGCGTTCCATCTGCCGGGCCCTGCGCGAACTGAGCGACAGCGGCACCGCAATCTTTCTGATGCACGGCAACCGCGACTTCCTGCTCGGCCAGGCCTTCTGCAAAGAGGCCGGCTGCACGCTGCTGAAGGATCCGAGTGTCGTGCAACTCAACGGCGAACCCGTCCTGCTGATGCACGGCGACAGCCTGTGCACCCGCGACGAAGCCTACATGAAGCTGCGCCGCTACCTGCGCAACCCCGTCACCCTGTTCATCCTGCGCCACCTGCCCTTGGGCACGCGGCACAAGCTGGCGCGCAAGCTGCGCAGCGAAAGCCGTGCGCAGACGCGGATGAAGGCCAATGACATCGTCGACGTCACGCCCGAGGAAATCCCGCGGATCATGCAGGAACACGGGGTGAAGACCCTGATCCACGGCCACACCCACCGGCCGGCCATCCACAAGCTGCAACTGGGCGACCAGGCGGCCAAGCGGATCGTGCTGGGGGACTGGGACCGCCAGGGCTGGGCATTGCAGGTGGACGACAACGGCTTTGCGCTGGCGCCGTTCGATTTCGCTCCGCCGCCGGCGTTGCCTTCTCCCGCGCCTTAATCCTGCGGCGCCTGAACCGGCGTCATCGCCAGCAGGCTGGCGATAGCGTCCGCAAGGACGCCAAAGCGCACACCTCAGTGGCCGCTGGCCTCCGGCCCCGCCTTGGCGGAAAACGGCGGCTTGGCCAGCCACACGATCAGGATCAGCGCCATGAACCCCCACCCCAGCAGCGTGAAATAGTCCACGGTGGAAAGCATGTAGGCCTGGCCGGTCAGCACATGATCCAGTTGCGCATACGCCGGGTTGCCCGCCCCGCCCAGGTTGTTCAGCGCCTCCCGGGTGGCCGGCTCGTAGGTGCTGATGCTTTCGCTCATGTAGGCATGGTGCTGGTCGGCGCGGCGGATCCAGATCCAGGTGGTCAGCGAGGCCGCGAAGCTGCCGCCCAGGGTACGCAGGAACGTCGCCAGCCCGGCGCCGTCGGCGATCTGGTGCGGCGGCAGGTCGGACATCAGGATGCTCAGGGTCGGCATGAAGAACAGCGCCACGCCGATGCCCATGAACAGCTGCACGAGGGCGACGTGCTGGAAGTCCACCTCGTTGGTGAACTCGGCGCGCATGAAGCAGCTCAGGCCGATCGCCAGGAACGCCAGCCCCGCCAGCAGGCGCAGGTCGAACTTGTGCGCGTACTTGCCGACGAACGGCGACAGCACCACCGGCAAGATCCCGATCGGCGCCACCGCCAGCCCGGCCCAGGTGGCGGTGTAGCCCATCTGGGTCTGCAGCCATTGCGGCAGGATCAGGTTGATGCCGAAGAACCCGGCGTAGCCCAACACCAGCACCAGCGTGCCGATGCGAAAGTTGCGGTGCGAGAACAGGCGCAGGTTGACCACCGGGTGCCGGTCGGTCATTTCCCAGATCACGAACACCGCCAGCGCCACCACCGAGATCGCCGCGCCGATGATGATGAAGCTCGACTCGAACCAGTCCAGGTCATTGCCCTTGTCGAGGATCACCTGCAACGCGCCGACGCCGATGATCAATGAGATCAGCCCCACGTAATCCATCGGCTGACGGCTGGTGACCACCGGCCGCTTGGCCAGTTGCTGGCGCACCACCATCACCGCGAAGATCCCGATGGGCACGTTGATGAAGAAGATCCACGGCCAGCTGTAGCTATCGGTGATCCAGCCGCCGAGGATGGGGCCGGCGATCGGCGCCACCACCGTGACCATCGCCAGCAACGCCAGGGCCATGCCGCGCCTGGCCGGCGGGTAGACCGCGATCAGCAGGGTCTGGGTCATCGGGTACAGGGGACCGGCCACCAGCCCTTGCAGGACGCGAAAGCCGATCAGTTCCGGCATCGACGTGGAAATGCCGCACAGGAACGAGGCCAGCACGAACAGCATGGTCGCCCACAGGAACAGCTTCACCTCGCCGAAGCGCCGGCTCAGCCAGCCGGTGAGCGGCAGCGCGATGGCGTTGCTCACGGCAAACGAGGTGATCACCCAGGTGCCCTGCTCCGAACTCACGCCGAGGTTGCCGGAGATGGTCGGCAGCGCCACGTTGGCGATGGTGGTGTCGAGCACTTGCATGAAGGTCGCCAGCGACAGGCCGATGGTGCTGAGCACCAGGCTGGGCGGCGCAAAAGAGGCGTTATTGCTCATTGCGGATCCTTGGAGCCTGTTTGTAGGAGCAAGCGGGCGCGCGAGGGCGACGCTCTTGCCGGCATCTGCGTTGCCGGGATGGTCGCCTTCGCGGGCAAGCCCGCTCCCACAGGGAGGGTGTCAGCGTTGCGCGGTCTTGCTGACGGCGGCGCTGTTGTCGTGGATCAACTGGGTGATCATCGCGTCGGCCTCGGACAGCTGACGGTCATACACGCTGGTGGTGAACGACGCCTTCTGCGGCGGCTGCTGGGCCAGCACCGGACCGCTCTGGTCGTGCAGGTTGACCTCGACGTTGGTCGACAGACCCACGCGCAGCGGATGCTTGGCCAGCTCTTCGGCGTTGATGTGGATGCGCACCGGCACGCGCTGGACGATCTTGATCCAGTTGCCGGTGGCGTTCTGCGCCGGCAGCAGGGCGAACGCGCTGCCGGTGCCGGCGCCGAGGCTGTCCACGGTGCCGCTGTACTTCACGTCGCTGCCGTAGATGTCCGACTCGATCTCCACCGGCTGGCCCATGCGCATGTCGCGCAACTGGGTTTCCTTGAAGTTGGCGTCGATCCACAGTTGGTTCAGCGGGATCACCGCCATCAGCGCGGTGCCCGGCTGCACGCGTTGGCCCAGCTGGACGGTGCGCTTGGCGACATAACCGGTGACCGGCGCGATCAGCGTGCTGCGCGCGTTGTTCAGGTAGGCCTGACGCAGTTCGGCGGCGGCGGCCATCACGTCCGGGTGCGACGACACCACGGTGTCATCGACCAGCGCACTGGTGGTCTTGAGTTGCTGCTTGGCGTTGGCCAGGGCGTTCTGCGCCGAGGTCAGGTCGTCACGGGCGTGGGACAGCTCTTCCTGGGAAATCGCCCCGCCGGCGGCGAGGTTCTTGCGGCGGTTGAAGTTGTCCTGGGCCTTCTGCACTTCGGCCTGCTGGGCGTTGACCTGGGCTTTCATGCCGTCGACGTTGCTGTACAGGCCGCGCACCTGGCGCACGGTGCGGGCCAGTTTGGCCTGGGCGCTCTGCAGGCCGACTTCGGCGTCGTTCGGGTCGAAGTTCACCAGCACCTGGCCTTCTTGCACCAGGTCGCCGTCGTCGGCTCCGATGCTGACCACGGTGCCGGTCACCAACGGCGTGATCTCGACCACGTTGCCGTTGACGTAGGCGTCGTCGGTGCTTTCGCTGAAGCGGCCGTAGAACTGGTGATAGCCCCAGACGCCGGCGCAGGCGACGGCGACCGCAAGGGCCAGCCCCGCCAGCATCGCCTTGCGCTTGCGCGGGTTGCCGGTGTCTTGAGCGTTGTCTTGAGCTTGAGTGTTTTGCGCAGTGGCCATGGCAAGTACCTTGATTTAGTTGTGCGGCGTGGCTGGAGCGGTATTGGCTGCGGTCAGGGTGTCACCCTGGAAGCCGCCGCCCAGCGCTTGCATCAGTTGAATCGACAGGTCGATCTGCTCGGCGTTGAGGCTGGCCAGCTGTCGCTGGGCCTGCAGCAGTTGCTGCTCGATGCTGAGCACGTCCAGGTAGTTGCCGATGCCGGAACCGTAACGCTGGACGACGGTGTTGTAGGACTCCTGGGCGATCTCGGTCGCATGCTGCTGGGCGCCGATCTGCCGGCCGATGTCACGCAACTGGTTGAGGCTGTCGCTGACATCGCCCAATGCTTTCACCAGGCTTTTGTTGTACTGCGCCACCGCCAGGTCGTAGTCGGCGTCCTTGGCGTCGAGGTTGGCCCGCAAGCGTCCGCCGTCGAAGATCGGCACGGACAGGGTCGGCGCGATGTTGAAGAAGCGGCTGGCGGAACCGAACATCGCGTCGCCCAGCAAGGACTCGGCGCCGGCGGCGGCCGTCAGGTTCAGGTTGGGGTAGAAGCGGGTCTTGGCCGAGGCGATGTCCTTGCTCGCGGCCTCCACGCGCCAGCGTGCGGCCACCAGGTCCGGGCGACGGCCGAGCAGTTCGGCCGGCAGCACCGACGGCAGCGCCACGGCGCTGGCCTTGAGGACGTTCGGCCGGGCGATTTCGTTGCCGCGGTCCGGGCCTTTGCCGAGCAGCACGGCCAGGGCGATCTTGGCGCTGTTCAGGCGTTTTTCCGCGTCGACCAGGCTGGCTTCGGAGCTGGCCTCCAGGCTTTGGGTCTGTTGCAGCTGGTATTGGCTGTCGATGCCGGAACGCAGGCGCCGCTCGCTCAGGTCGAGCATCTGCCGGGTGCGCTTGAGGTCTTCGCTGGCCAGGTCGTGGACGATGTGCGCCTGACCGAGGTCGCTGTAGGCCCGGGCCACGTCGGCGGCCAAGGTCAGTTGCGCGGCCTGGCGGTCGACTTCGGCGGCGCGGGCCTGGCCCAGGGCCGCTTCCCACGCGTCACGCTGGCCGCCCCACAGGTCGAAGTTGTAGTTGAAGCCGGCGCTGAGGTTGCGCACGGTGGAGTACGCCCCGCCCTGCCCCCGCGGATCCTGGTCGCGGGCCAGGCGCGAACGGCTGATGCCGGCGCTGGCGTCGAGGGTCGGGTAGCGTTCGGCATCGGCGGCGGACGCGGCGGCGTTGGCCTGGTGGGCGCGGGCTTCGGCGATCTGCATGTCCGGGCTGTCGCGCAGGGCTTCGCGGATCAGGCCGTCGAGCTGGGGATCGCCGAGGCCGGTCCACCAGTCGCTTTTCGGCCAGGCGGCGGGCGACAGGGTCACGCCGTCGAGCGACTGTCCTGCCTTCAGGCTTTTGGCGTCGAGCCGCACGCCTTCGGTTTCGAGGCCGCTGTAGTTGGCGCAGCCGGCGAGGATCATCGCCGACAGCAGCAGCGTCACGCCGCTGCGCAAGGTCTTACCGCTCATTGTGCTCACCCAGGCGCAGCACGGTGATCGAGTCGCCGGCGGCCAGCAGAATTTTCTTGAGGATGTGTTGCAGGGTCACCAGCTCGTCGGGCGTGATCGCCCCGGCCAGTTCGTTCATGGCGTCGGCGCCGATCTGCGGCAGGCGGTCGGCCAGTTGCTGGCCCTGCTCCGTCAGCTTCAGCCGCACCTGACGGCGATCGTCTTCGCTGCGCTGGCGGATCAGGAAGCCTTTCTGCTCCAGACGGTCGAGCATGCGGGTCATCGAACCGCTGTCCAGCGACAGGTGCCGGCACAGCTCGGCCGGTGTATCGACGCCGTACTGGGCCACGATGATCAGCACCTTGAACTGCGCGGCGGTGATGCCGTGGGGCTCCATGTGGGTATCGATGATCCGGTCCTTGAGCAACGCGGCGCGGCCCAGCAGCAGGCCCAGATGGCAGTTCTTGAATTCGTCGGGGGTGAAATGCTTCATTTGCGCACCTAATGACTGCCTAGGCAGTGAATGTGTGACGAAATATTACTGCTTAGGCAGCGAATGTCAACGCAATCGTTAGGTTGCTTTGTTATTAGTTGACTGCCGGACTGGGTCTTTGGTTGCGCACAGGCGGACGCCATCGCGGGCAAGCCCGCTCTCACAGGGTTCGGCGTCGTGCACTAATTGTGTATACGACCCAGGAACCTGTGGGAGCGGGCTTGCCCGCGATGGGAACGACTCGGTTTCGGAGTGAGCGGCCTAGAAATCCCGCTTGTAGAAGATGTCCAGCGAACTGGCCACGCCGCTGGCGGCTTCGAGGTAAACCTTCTTGCTCAGTTTGTAGCGCAAGGCAATGGTGTTGGCCGGCTCGAACACCCCCACGCCGTAGCGCAGGCTGAGCTTCTCGGAAATGTTGCCGCTGGCCACCACGCTGGTGGTGTTGCCGCTGCCCTGGGTATCGAGCTGGAAATCCTGGATCCCCAGGTTCTTGGCCAGCCCGCTGGTGACCCCGGAGCTGCCCATCAGCCCCAGCCCCAGCGCGGCCTGGGCGAGCATGTTGTTGTCCTCGCCGTTGCTGCTCAGCGGACGGCCCAGCACCAGGTAGGACAGCGCTTGCTCCTGGCTCATCGCCGGTTCCGAGAAGATCTGCGTGGTCGGCTGTTCGGCGCTGCCGCTCAAGCGGATGCCGGCGATGACGTCGTCGGTCTGGCGGATCGCTTCGATGTCCAGGTACGGCTGGTCGATGGGGCCTGCGAACAGCAGCCGCGCCCGGCGCACGTTGAGGCGCTGGCCGTAGGCGCGGTAGCGGCCGTCGTTGAGCCACAGTTCGCCGCGGGTGTCGAGGTTGTCGCCGATGTGCACCTGGCCTTGCAGGTTGGCGGTGAGGCCGAACCCGGCGAAGCTCAGCTTGTCCTGGCCGACGATCACGTCGATGTCCATCTTCATGGCCAGCGGCGTTTTGCCCTCTTCGGTCTGTTGGCCGACGATGACTGTGTCATCGGAGACTTTCACGGTCGATGGCGGTAATTCGCGCACGGTGATCTCGCCCTTGGGCACCATCACCTTGCCGGCCATGGCCAGTTCGTCGCCGGCCATGGAAATCTTCAGGTCCGGCGCCACTTCCAGTTTGGCGTAAGGTTCGACCGTGACCGGCAGCTGCGTACCCTTGAGCGCCAGGTCGACCGCCAGCGCCTGGCCCCAGGCGACATTGCCGTTCAGGCTGCCCTGCCCGGCCTTGCCGCTTTTCCAGCCGCCGTTCAGTTGCACGCTTTCCCCGGCGATCACCGCTTGCAGTTGCAGGGCCTGCAACTCCATCGGCAGCTCCGGCCCCGAGACTTCGCCGTCGCTCAACTGCACGGTGCCGTTGACCTGCGGCGCCAGCAGGCCGCCGGACACCGTGCCGCTGCCGTTCAGGCGCCCGGTGAGTTTCTCGACCATCGGCACGAACGGCCGCGCCACCGACAGGTCCAGCCCGGTCAGGCGGAACGAACCGCTCAAGGGCTTGTTCTTCGGCAGCGGGTTGAGCTGGGCCTGCACCATCAGCTCGCCCAGTTTGCCGCCGACGAAGTTGAGGTCGGTGTCGATGCGCTTGGGCGTGAGTTTGCTGGACAGGCGCAAGGTCTGGTACGGGAAGTCCAGCCACTGGTCCTTTTCACGCACGCGCAAGGTGCCGCCGCTGGCGTCGACGCTGATCAGGCCGTTGGGGCCGCTGGCCGGCAGGTCCAGTTGCAGGTCGGCGTTGAGCCGGCCCTGCCAGGCGAAATCCTTGGGCAGCCAGGCGGCCAGGCTTTCGATCGGGAATTGCTTGAGGTGGTAGCGCAGTTTCGGGTCGGGCATCAGCCGCTGGTCTTCGCCGCACAGGCTGGCGTTGCCGGAGATCCAGCAATGGGCGCCGAAGTTGATTTTGCCGTCGGCCAGGCGTTCGAGCTTCGCCGGCCCTTGCAGCTTCCAGTCCTGGCCGCCGGCCTGGATGTCGCCGCTGGCCAGGCGCCCGCGCCAGTTGCCCTTGTCCAGATTGCCGTCCAGGCCCAGGGCCAGTTTGAGCTTCGGCCCGAGCAGGTCGAGGTTGAGCTTCTGCTGCCGGATGTCGCCCTGGCCGCTGACGGTCAGCGTGCCCAGCGAGGTGTCGCCGGCCTGAATGCCGCTGCCCTTGAGGTCGATCTTCGCGCGCTGCGCGCCGTCGAGGGTGGCGTCGAGGTTGAGGCTTTGCAGGCGGTTGTCCTGGAACGCCAGTTGCGAGCCTTGCAGATCCAGCTTGCCCTGCGGCGCCTTGAGCGTGCCGGCCACATCGACCCGGCCATTGACCTGCCCGCGCAGTTGCGGCCAGAGCTGGGCCAGGCGTTGCAGCTTGATGTCGACCTGCCCGGTGAGCTTCTGCTGCAGGCTGCCCTTGCCGCTGATGCTGTTGTCGCCGAGGCGGATCTGCAGGGCGTTGAGGTTCCATTGCTCGCCGGCGCCGTCGGCCTTGGCTTGCAGCACCGCCGGCTGGCCGCGCAGCTTGCCCTTGAGGTCGAGGTCGGCGTTGAGGCTCAGGCGTTCGCCTTTCATCTCGCCTTTGCTTTTCAGCGGCCCGGCCAGGGTGCCCGGCAGCTCCGCCAGCCAGTACGCCGGGTTGAGGGCCGACAGTTCCAGCGCGGTGTCCCAGGCAATGCCGTCGGCGAACTGCACGTTCACATGGCCCTCGGCCTTGCCCTGACCGGCCTCCAGCTTGAGTTGCGGCAGAAAGACTTGCTTGAGGTTGCCGCTGAACGGGCTGCTCAAGCTGAACGCCCCCGCCGGGCCGTCCAGGGCGGCGGCGAAATTGCCGAGGTACTGGCCGTCGGTGTAGGAGACTTCGCCGGTGAAGGTGCGCAAGGCGACTTGCGGCTCGTCGATCTCCGGGTAGAGCCGACGCCACGGGAAGTCCCGCCAGTCGATGTTGGCCTGGGCGCTCAAGCCCTTGCTCCAGTCGATATGACCGGTGAGTTTGAGGCTTTGCTTGTCGTTGGCGTTCAGGTCGAGGCCGGCGATCTGCGCGCCGCTGGCATCCACCTGGCCTTGCAGCACCAGCGCCACCGGGCCTTGCTCGGCGGGCAGCGTGGCGTTGCCTTGCAGGCGGTAGCCGTTTTTCAGGTCGCCTTCGCCGGTCAGCAGCAATTGGTTGAATTGCAGGGTGTCCGGCAGATCGGCGCTCGGCTTGAAGGCGTCGCTGGTGATGCGCACCTTGGCGGGCAGGTGTTCCGCCAGCGGCTGCAGTTCGCCGCTCAACTGGCCGTCGAGGTAGCCGTGGCTGTCGGCGTGCAGATTGAGGGTTTTCAGCAGGTCGCCGTCGACCTTCAGCGCCAGCGTCCACGGTTTGGTGCCCGGCGCCGGCAGCGTCAGCTGGCCTTCGACGGTCAGCGGCCAGTCGCCGGTCGGTTGCAGCAGGCCGGCCAGCTTCAGGCTCAGGTCGTCGCGCTGCAACTGCACGTTGTCGATCTGCATGCCCTTGGCCGTCCAGTGCGCGGCCAAGCGCAAGTCCTTGAGCTGTTCATTGCCGTCCAGCAGCAGGCTGTCGACCTGCACGTCGCCCAGCTCGATGGCCACGGGCAGTTGCAGATCCGGCAGCTTGACCGGGCCGCTCTCGGTGGTTTCCGTGCCCGGCGCAAAGTGCAGGCGCACCTGTCCGGCCTTGAGCTGTTCGATGCACAGGGTCATGCGGGCCAGGCACAGCGGCGACCACTCGAACACCGGCCGGTCCAGCTCGACTCGGTTGCCGTCCTGTTGCCACAGCAGGTGATCGGCGCTCCACTGCCCGCCGAGCCGGCCCTGGAAATTGTCCACGCTCAGGCCCGGCACCAGGCCCAACGCCCAACGGCTGCCGGTCTCGGTGCCGAGCACCAGCCCGGCGCCCGACACCAGCAAAAGCGCCAGCGCCCCGGGCGCCAGCAACGAAATCTTCACAGCACGCTTCACAGCTCAGGCCCCATCGAAAAGTGCAGCCGGATGCCGCCGTCGTCGTCCAGCGCGTGGGCCAGGTCGAGGCGGATCGGCCCCACCGGCGACACCCAGCGCACCCCGATGCCGACCCCGGTCTTGAGGTTCGGCAGTTCGAGCTTGTTGAAAGAGTTGCCTTGATCGACGAAGGTCGCCACCCGCCACTTTTCGGCGATCGAGTATTGGTACTCGACGCTGCCGGCCACCATGTAGCGGCCGCCGATGCGGTCGCCCTTGGCGTTTTCCGGGGACAGGCTCTGGTAGTCGTAGCCGCGCACGCTCTGGTCGCCGCCGGCGAAGAACCGCAGCGACGGCGGCACCGACTTGTAGCCGTTGGTGGCGCTGCCGCCGACCTGCACCCGCCCGAGGAAACGGTGCTTGTCGAACACCGTGGTCAGGCCCTTGACCAGCGCCGTGCCGTACAACAGGTTGTTGTCCGAGCCCAGCCCTTCCTTCGCCACCTTGCTTTCGAACGCCAGGCGATAGCCGTTGTGCGGGTCGATGCGGTTGTCGCTCTTGAGGTACGCATAGCTGATGCCGGGCATCAGCAGGTTGCTGAGGCCGGAGTCATCGCCGAGCTGGTATTCCTCGCGCTGCCATTTCAGCGAGATCACCCGCTGCCAGCCGCTGGGCAGCTTGCTGTGCCACTCCGGGCCGAAGGTGAGCAGCTTGCTCAGGGTGTCGGAGCCGTCGATGTCTTCGTATTGGTAACCGCCGGCCCAGCGCAGCTTGTCGGTCAAGGGCGGGTCGAGCGGGATGTCGTAGAACAGCCCGACGTTCTGCCGGGGCGCCGACAGTTCGGCCTCCCAGCCGTAGCTGTCGCCCTGGGGGTTGACCCAATGGCGCGTCCAGTTGGCCTTGACCCGCGGGCCGACGTCGGTGGAGTAGCCCAGGCCCAGCCCCATGGTGCGCGGCTTGCGGGTGTCGAGCTTGACGTCCACCGGGATCACGTCGTTCTTGGCCGCCGTCGGCGCGGCATCGACGCGCACGCCTTCGAAGTAGCCGCTCGATTGCAGGGCCCGGTTGAGTTCGGCGATCAGCTCCGAATCGTACGGTTCGCCGGCCTTGAACGGCACCATGCGTTGCAGCAGGTCTTCGTCGAACGGCGTGTCGCCTTCGAACTTGACCGGGCCCAGCGCATAGCGCGGGCCGCTGTCGTAGATCAGTTCGATGTCGGCGACGCCGGCGCGGGGATCGACCGACAGCTTCTGACGAGTGAAGCGGCCACTGAAGAAACCGTAGCGCGAGGCCTGGTTCTGGATCAGCCGCTTGGCGTCTTCGTAGCGGCCATGGTTGAGCACCGAACCGGGCTTGAGCGCGTCGCTTTTCGGTACGCGGAACACCTTGAGCGACGCGGCCGGGCCGTCGATGCGCACGGTGACGTTGCGCAGGCGCACCGGCTCGCCCGGATCGACCTTGAGCACCAGGCGCGGCTTGTCGCCGCCCTTCACTTCGCTGTCGATCTGCGGCTGGTAATAGCCCAAGGCCTGGGCAGCCTTGCGCGCCTGCTCTTCGGCGCCGCGGCTGAAGCGCAGCAAGGCTTCTTCGTCGCGGTCGCCGAGGCTGCCGATATAGCCTTCTATATTGGCCTTGAGTTCATCGTTGGACGGTTTGACCCGCACATCCAATTCACTTTGCGCCAGCGCCGCGCAGCTGGTTAACAGCAGGAGCACGCCACCGGTAAATCTTCCTGGAAACTTCATAGGCGCGGATGCTATCACGAGCTCGGGAGCGTGATAGAGCCTTGGGGGCCGCGGAAAGTTCGCCCCTCAAGCCGTTGCAGTATGTAACACCTGCGGATTGGCGTGGAAAAACACATGCTCGCGCACCGGCCCGACCGCCACCTCGCCGATTTCTTCATAGCCCTGGCGCTGGTAGAACGCCAGATAGCGCGGGTTGCCGCTGTCGAGCACCACGCCGCGGGAGTGCTCGTCCACCGCGCACCAGTTGTGCACCGCCTGCAGCAACTGCTCGCCGAAATGCTTGCCCTGGAACTGGGGGTGAATGCCTAGCAGCGGCAGCACATGCACCGCCTCGCCGGGTACGCAGGCCGCCACGGCGGCGTGGTATTCCAGGTAGCGCCGGGTGCAGCGCAGACCGGTGCTCAGCACCATGCGCAGGCGCCAGGCCCAGCTCTCGGTGACGCCCAGCCGCCGCTGCGGCGGCGCGATCAGGGCGATGCCGATCAGGCGGTCGTTGACCAGCAGGCCGGTGGCCGGCAGCTCCTGGGCGAAATGCTGCTTGACCAGTTCGCGCACCGTGGCCCGCACCCGCTGCTCGTAGCCCGGGCGCTCGGCCTCGAACAGGTAGGCGAACGTCGGCTCATGACGGTAGGCCTGGTACAGCAGCGATCGCGCCTCGCGGGAATAGCCGCGGTCGAGCATGTGGATGTCGGCGATGGCGGTCGAGGTCTCAGGCATGGCGGTGATTCTCCCCGGTGGCGCGGCTGCGGCGGCGCTCTAGTTGGTACGAACCTGCCGGTGGCGGCGCAGTTCCCAAAAGGTATAGACCACGTCAGGACAACGCACATCTGACAGAACACCGCGAATCCCCCTACCCCACACTGGCCCCCATCCCACATGTCAGCTAGCATCGCCCTTTTGCCAGGACTGCCGACCATGAAGATTGTTTCCTTCAACATCAACGGACTGCGCGCCCGTCCGCATCAGTTGACGGCGCTGATCGAGAAACATCAGCCGGATGTCATCGGCCTGCAGGAAACCAAGGTGCACGACGACCAGTTCCCGCTGGAAGAGATCCGCGCCCTGGGCTACCACGTGCATTTCCACGGCCAGAAAGGCCACTACGGCGTCGCCCTGCTCTCGCGCCAGGCGCCCATCGCCGTGCATAAAGGCTTCGCCACCGACGAGGAAGACGCCCAGCGCCGCTTCATCTGGGGCACCTTCGCCGATGCCGACGGCACACAGGTCACCATCATGAACGGCTACTTCCCCCAGGGCGAAAGCCGCGACCACCCGACCAAGTTCCCGGCCAAGCAGCGCTTCTACAGCGACCTGCAACAGCTGCTGGAAAGCCAGTTCAAGAACGATCAGGCGCTGGTGGTGATGGGCGACGTGAACATTTCCCCGGAGGACTGCGACATCGGCATCGGCCCGGACAACATGAAGCGCTGGCTGAAGACCGGCAAATGCAGCTTCCTGCCCGAGGAGCGCGAGTGGATGGCGCGCCTGAAGAACTGGGGCCTGACCGACAGCTTCCGGCACCTGAACCCGGACGTGGCCGACACCTTCAGCTGGTTCGACTACCGCAGCCGCGGGTTCGAGGACGAGCCCAAGCGCGGGCTGCGCATCGACCTGATCCTCACCTCCCAGGCCTTACTGCCGCGGGTGAAGGCCGCGGGCGTGGATTATGAGCTGCGCGGCATGGAAAAGCCGTCGGACCATGCGCCGATCTGGCTTGAGCTGAGCTGATCCCCACCTGTGGGAGCGGGCCTGCTCCGGGCGGCGACAGCGTCCACCCCGTCGCCGCAACGGTGACTGAAACGGCCTCATCGCGAGCAGGCTCGCTCCCACAGGTTTTGCGGTGACCGCAGATCCTGTGGGGCCGCTGTCATTTTTCCGAAACCCTTCTGACTTAATCTCCCCGGCAATCCCCTTGGCCGCAAACGGTGCCGGCATGACCCTGCGTGTTCTGTTGACCCTTGTGCTGGGCGCCTGGCTGCCGGCGATGGCCTGCGCCGACGGCTTGCCGATCCCGGAACACGGCCCGGCGCTGCGCATCCAAGGTTCCAACACCATCGGCGCGGCGCTGGGGCCTGCGCTGGTCGAAGGGCTGCTGCAAGAGCAAGGCCTGCTCAAGATCCACCACGAAGACCCGGACACCGCCAACGAACAACGCATCGTCGGCCAGACCGCCCAAGGCCAGCGCGTGGTGGTGGAGATCGCCGCCCATGGCTCCAGCACCGGCTTCACCGCGCTCAAGAGCGCCGGCGCCGACCTCGCAGCGTCGTCGCGCCCGGTCAAGGACAGCGAACTGGCCGCCCTGCAAGCCCTCGGCGACCTGAAGAGCCCCGCCGCCGAACAGGTGATCGCCATCGACGGTCTGGCGATCATCCTTCACCCCGACAACCCCGTGCGGCAACTGGACACCGAACAGCTGGCCCGGATCTTCAGCGGCGAGGCGAAGACCTGGGAAGCCGTCGGCGCCAGCGGCGGGCCGATCCACCTGTATGCGCGGGATGATCAGTCCGGCACCTGGGACACCTTCAAGGAACTGGTGCTCAGCGGACGCGTTAAGACCTTGAGCAGCGCAGCCAAGCGTTTCGAGTCCAGCGAGCAGTTGTCCGACGCGGTGAGCGCCGACCCGCAGGCCATCGGCTTCATCGGCCTGCCTTACATCCGCCAGGCCAAAGCGGTGGCGATCATCGATGGCCAGTCCCAGGCCATGCCACCGTTGCCGGGGCTGATCGCCACCGAGGACTACCCGCTGTCCCGGCGCCTGTTCTTCTATTTGCCGCCCGCCAGCCAGAACCCTTGGGCCATGGCGTTGGCGGCGTTCGCGCAAAGCCCTCAAGGCCAGGCGATCGTGGCGGCCAACGGGTTCATCGCCCAGACCATCCATCCCATCGCCGTCTCCCCGAACGCGTTGATGCCCGAGGGGTATCAATCCCTCAGCCGCCACGCCCAGCGCCTGACGGTGAACTTCCGTTTCGAAGAAGGCAGCGCCAGTCTGGACAACAAGGCCCGCCAGGACCTGGCCCGGGTGCTCGATTACCTGCAACGCCACGGCAAGACCGACCGGGCGGTGACCCTGGTGGGCTTCGGCGACGCCAAGGACGATCCGGCGCGGGCCGACCTGCTGTCGAAGCTGCGGGCGATGGCGGTGCGGCGGGAGTTGGTGAAAAACGGAGTGACGTTGCGCGAGGTGCGGGGGTTCGGCGCGCTGATGCCGGTGGCGGCCAACAACGCCGACGAGGGGCGGATCAAGAATCGGCGGGTGGAGGTGTGGGTCCACTGAGCGTCGGGCGAGGGAGCAAGCTCCCTCGCCACAACAAAGCGCCGGCTCAGCGCTCGCTACGCAGCATCTCCTTGGGCACGTACTTGCCGATCTCGAACTTGCCGATGGCCGCGCGGTGCACTTCGTCCGGGCCGTCGGCCAGGCGCAGGGTGCGTTGCATCGCGTACATGTAGGCCAGCGGGAAGTCGTTCGACACCCCGGCCCCGCCATGGATCTGGATCGCCCGGTCGATCACCCGCAACGCGACGTTCGGCGCCACGACCTTGATCTGCGCGATCTCGCTCTTGGCCACCTTGTTGCCGACGGTGTCCATCATGTACGCCGCCTTCAGCGTCAGCAGGCGCGCCATGTCGATCTCCATGCGCGAGTCGGCGATCTTGTCGACGTTGCCGCCCAGGCGCGCCAACGGCTTGCCGAACGCGGTGCGGCTCACCGAGCGCTTGCACATCAGTTCCAGTGCCCGTTCGGCCATGCCGATCGAACGCATGCAGTGGTGGATCCGGCCCGGGCCGAGGCGACCCTGGGCGATCTCGAAGCCGCGCCCCTCGCCCAGCAGCACGTTTTCGTAAGGCACCCGCACGTTGTCGAACAGCACTTCGGCGTGGCCGTGGGGCGCGTCGTCGTAGCCGAACACCGGCAGCGGACGGACGATCTTCACACCGGGGGTGTCCACCGGCACCAGAATCATCGAGTGCTGGGCGTGACGCGGCGCGTCCGGGTTGCTCAGGCCCATGAAGATCAGGATCTTGCAGCGCGGATCGCAGGCGCCGGAGGTCCACCATTTCTTGCCGTTGATCACCCACTCGTCGCCGTCGCGCACAGCCCGGGCGGCCATGTTGGTGGCGTCGGAGGACGCGACGTCCGGTTCGGTCATGGCGAACGCCGAGCGGATCTCGCCGCGCAGCAGCGGTTCGAGCCAGCGCTGCTTCTGCTCTTCGTTGGCGTAGCGCACCAGCACTTCCATGTTGCCGGTGTCCGGCGCCGAGCAGTTGAACGGCTCGGCGCCCAGCAGCGAGCGGCCCATGATCTCCGCCAGCGGCGCGTATTCGAGGTTGGTCAGGCCGGCGCCCAGCTCCGATTCCGGCAGGAACAGGTTCCACAGGCCTTCGGCCCGGGCCTTGGCCTTGAGCTCTTCCATGATCGCCGTCGGCTGCCAGCGGTCGCCTTCGGCCACCTGGCGCTCAAACACGGCCTCGGCGGGGTAAACGTAAGTGTCCATGAACGCGGTCACGCGCTCACGCAGTTCCTGAACCTTGGGCGAATAAGCGAAATCCATGGGCACTACCTTTTGGTGAGAGGTTGTTCAGATCATGCAATCGATGCTAGAACAGCGCTGATAATTTACCTAGCCTATTCTCGGCATGTATAAACATTCATCACCGATATATGATCGGTTGATTTTCCGGGCCGCCTACAAAACAAGAGAAGCCGCGCAATGAATCTGAGCAAGGTCGACCTCAACCTTTTCATCGTCTTCGACGCGATCTACACCGAAGCGAACCTGACCCGCGCCGGGCAGATCGTCGGCATCACTCAGCCGGCGGTGTCCAACGCCCTGGCCCGCCTGCGCGAGACCTTCAACGACCCGCTCTTCGTGCGCACCGCCCAGGGCATGGTGCCCACGCCCATGGCGCAGAACATCATCGGCCCGGTGCGCAACGCGCTCTCGCTGCTGCGGGTGTCGGTGCAGGAAAGCCGGATCTTCAACCCGGCCCAGGCCGTCAAGACGTACCGCATCAGCATGACCGACCTCACGGAAGCCGTGATCCTGCCGCCGCTGTTCCAGCGCCTGCGGCGCCTGGCGCCGACGGTGGTCATCGAAAGCTTCCTGTCCAAACGCCGGGAAACCACCAAGGAACTGGCGGCCGGACGCCTGGACTTCGCCGTCGACGCCCCGCTCAACACCGACCCGCAGGTGCGCCACGTCAAGCTGATGGAAGACCGTTACGTGTGCGCCATGCGCAAGGGCCATCCGCTGGCGGGCAAGGAAAAGGTCACCCTCGACGACTACCTGGGGCTGACCCACATCCACATCTCCAGCCGACGCAACGGGCTGGGCTATGTGGACCTGGCGCTGGGCAAGATGGGCATCCAGCGCAAGATCGCCCTGCGTTCCCAGCATTACCTGATGGCGTCCCAGGTGCTGCAGCAGACCGACATGGTCATGACCGTCCCGGAACGCTTCGCCCGCCGCCATGACCTGCTGACGTTCAACCTGCCGGTCAACGATGTGCCGCCGGTGGAGACCCACCTGTACTGGCACGAAAGCACCGACCAGGATCCGGCCAACCGCTGGATGCGCGAACAGATGATCGAGCTGTGCCAGCAGGTGACGGCGCAGGAGAAGAAGCTGGACAGCGTGTAGGGCTTTTCTGCGCGTCATCGTTCATCGCCAGCAGGCTGGCTCCCACATGGGCCTGTGTTGCGCACATGGCTGTAGGAGTCAGCCTGCTGGCGATGGGGCCGGCACAGACACCGAATCCGCCGCCCCTTGACGTAAACGTCAACCTGCCATTAGCTTAGCGCCAAGTACCCCTTTTCGAGCGCTTCCATGAGCAGCCAGACCTACAGCATCTCCGACCTCGCCCGCGAGCTGGACATCACCACCCGGGCGATCCGCTTCTATGAAGAGCAAGGCCTGCTCAGCCCCGAGCGCCGAGGCCAGGAACGCATCTACTCACCGCGCGACAAGGTCAGCCTGAAGCTGATCCTGCGCGGCAAGCGCATCGGTTTCTCCCTGGCCGAATGCCGCGAACTGATCGAGCTCTACGACCCGTCCAGCGGCAACACCAAACAGCTCAACAGCATGCTGGCGAAAATCAGCGAACGCCGCGCGCAGCTCGAACAGCAACTGCTGGACATCGAACAGATGAAGCTGGAACTCGACACCGCCGAAGAACGCTGCGTGCAGGCGCTGGAGCAGACGCTCAAGAGTCAGCAGGCCGTGCAATAGCCCCACCCCATCCCCTGTGGGAGCCAGCCTGCTGGCGATGGCGGAGCGTCAGGCGACATCGACGTGGCTGAACCACCGCAATCGCCGGCAGGCCGGCTGCCACAAGGGCTCTCGTAGACGCCAGACACATACAACAGGTCAACGCCATGTCCCTCCCCTCCCAAGTACGCCTGATCGAAGTCGGCCCGCGCGATGGCCTGCAGAACGAAGCCCAGCCCATCAGCGTCGCCGACAAGGTGCAACTGGTCGACGCGCTCAGCGCCGCCGGCCTTGGCTATATAGAAGTCGGCAGTTTCGTGTCGCCCAAGTGGGTGCCGCAGATGGCCGGCTCCGCCGAGGTGTTCGCCCAGATCCGGCGCACGCCGGGCGTGACCTACGGCGCGCTGGCGCCGAACCTGCGCGGTTTCGAGGACGCCGTGGCGGCCGGGGTCAAGGAAGTCGCGGTGTTCGCCGCCGCGTCCGAAGCCTTCTCCCAGCGCAACATCAATTGCTCGATCAACGAAAGCCTGGCGCGGTTCGCACCGGTCATGGAAGCGGCGAAACAGCATGGCGTCACTGTGCGCGGTTACGTGTCCTGCGTGCTGGGCTGCCCGTATGAAGGTGCGGTGGCACCGGAGCAGGTCGCGGCGGTCGCCCGCGAGCTGTACGCGATGGGCTGCTACGAAGTCTCCCTCGGCGACACCATCGGCACCGGCACGGCGGGCGCGACCCGTCGGCTGTTCGAGGTGGTGTCGGCCCAGGTGCCGCGGGAGAAGCTCGCCGGCCACTTCCACGACACCTACGGCCAGGCCATGGCCAACATCTACGCCAGCCTGCTCGAAGGCATCAACGTGTTCGACAGCTCCATCGCCGGCCTCGGCGGCTGCCCGTACGCCAAGGGCGCCAGCGGTAACGTCGCCACCGAAGACGTGGTGTACCTGCTCAACGGCCTGGGCATCGAGACCGGCATCGACCTGGACGCCTTGATTGCCGCGGGCCTGCAGATCAGCGCCGTGCTGGGCCGCCCGACCGGTTCGCGCGTGGCCAAGGCCCGCAGCGCACAGTGAGGGGACACGGTGTTACCGCTGCGGCCCGGAATGCGGGCACGAACGAGTAACACGGAAACAAATTGTCTGGTTTTGCCTGAAGGAAAAATCCTTCAAAAAACTCAAACCATTGAATTTAAAGGATTTTTAAAAGTTGGCACGGCAACTGCTATCTCTCTGGCATAACAAGAATAAAAAAGTGGCAAACCAATAAAAACAAGACGAAACGACTCTGACATAACAAAAACAACACGGCAGAGACGCAGCTAACAGATTTTTTTGGAGAAGGTGTGCTTTTCAGGGTGCTCTTCGGAGTGACCCGCAACCGGGCAGAGAACAATAAAACTACCTTCAGGTAGCTCCCGTATCGGTTGGATCGCCTAGCGAGAAAGCAGATCAGCGCTCAAAAAAATACGTTTGCTCTTGATCCCGGATGGGGATCGCCAAAAAACGCAGCAAAGGGCCACGGTCACCAAAAACAACAACAGGCCGCCCCTCAATAATAAAAAAGAGCACGCGACGACAAAATTAAAGGGGAGCTTCGGCTCCCCTTTGTGCTGTCTGCGATCCTGAAAACACCCCCGACGACCGATCCCCGCGCTCCCACACGGCAATGCGCGAAGCAAAGCCTGTGGGAGCCAACCGGCCGGCGATGGCGTCAGCCCAGCCTGTCGCGCAACTCCTCGATGCTGATCTCGCGCATGCGGAACTTCTGGATCTTGCCGGTCACCGTCATCGGGAACTCCTGGACGAAACGGAAGTAACGCGGCGTCTTGAAGTGGGCGATGCGCTCCTTGCACCAGGCCTGCAACTCCTGCTCGGTGGCGCTGTGGCCGGGGTGGAACTTGATCCAGGCGACGATTTCCTCGCCGTAGCGCGAGCACGGAATGCCGATGACCTGCACGTCCGCCACCGCCGGGTGGGTGAAGAAGAACTCTTCGAGCTCGCGGGGGTAAATGTTCTCGCCGCCGCGGATGATCATGTCCTTGTTGCGCCCGGCGATGCACACGTAGCCTTCGTCGTTCATGCTGGCCAGGTCGCCGGTGTGCATCCAGCCGGCGGAATCGATGGCCTCGGCGGTCGCCTGCGGGTTGTTCCAGTAGCCGAGCATCACGCTGTAGCCACGGGTGCACAGCTCGCCGATGGTGCCGCGCGGCACCGGGTTGCCCGCCTCGTCGATGATCTTGCTTTCCAGCTGCGGCTGGGTGCGGCCGACGGTGGTGACGCGCAGTTCCAGTTCATCTGCGGGACCGGTCTGCAACGACACCGGGCTGGTCTCGGTCATGCCGTAGGCGATCTGCACCTCGCTCATGTGCATGTCGCTGATCACCCGGCGCATCACTTCGATCGGGCAGGTGGCGCCGGCCATGATCCCGGTGCGCAGGGCCGACAGGTCAAGTTCCGTGCGCTGCGGCTGATCGAGCATGGCGATGAACATGGTCGGCACGCCGTACAGCGCCGTGGCTTTCTCTTCGGCGGCGGTGCTGAGGGTCAGCAGCGGGTCGAACGCATCGTTGGGGTAGATCATGGTGCTGCCGTGGGTGACGCAACCGAGGTTGCCCATGACCATGCCGAAGCAGTGGTACAGCGGCACCGGGATCACCAGCCGGTCGGCGGCGGTCAGGCCCAGGCTTTCGCCGACCATGTAGCCGTTGTTGAGGATGTTGTAGTGACTGAGGGTCGCGCCCTTGGGGAAACCGGTGGTGCCGGAGGTGTACTGGATGTTCACCGGTTGGTCGAAGTGCAGGCTGTCGCTGCGTTCGCGCAGTTGCTGCGCCGTGACCCCGGCGGCCAGGTCCGCCAGTTGCGACCACGGCAGGAACCCCGACGGCGGCTGCGTATCCAGGCTGATCAGCCCGCGCAGGTCCGGCAGGTGCTCGCTGCGCAACTGGCCGATGGACTGCTCGGCCAGCTCCGGCAGCAGGCCTTGCAGCATGCCGTGGTAGTCGGAGCTCTTGAACGCGCCGGCGCACACCAGCCATTGGCAGCCGGACTGCTTGAGCACGTATTCCAGCTCGCTGCTGCGGTAAGCCGGGTTGATGTTGACCAGGATCACGCCGATCTTCGCCGTGGCGAACTGGGTGATGCACCACTGCGCGCAGTTCGGCGACCAGATGCCGAGCCGGTCGCCGGCCTCAAGCCCCAACGCCAGCAAGGCCCTGGCGTGCAGATCCACCTCTTCGGCCAGTTGCCGCCAGGTGTAGCGCCGCTGCTGATGGCGCACCACCAGCGCCTCGCCGTCCGGGTAACGCGCGACGGTCTCGTCGAACTTCTGACCGATGGTCATCGCCAGCAAGGCTTTGTCCTGGGAACCGCGGGTGTAGCTGCGCTGCGGGTTTGCACTGGGTTGATCCATGACGACCCCTATTGTCTTTTTTGTAGGAGCGTGGCGCTGGTGGCGAGAGGCTTGCGCAGCAGTCGTGAAACCGGCAGGCCGACGATGCCAGACGCACCGCAGACTGCGATTTTGCGACCGCTTCGCGCTCCAGCGGGAGCAAGCTCCCTCATCACAAAGAGCGACGCCGGTCTTTCAGAACTGGCTCTACTCTCGCTCAAGTTGACGTTAACGTAAAGGGTGATTGACAGCCATTCGTCACAGGCTTACGTTAACGTAAAGGTGAGAGCCGAACCGCCGCCCTCCCCACCCGACAAAAAAGCCAAAAGGTGACCCATGAGCTACCCAACCCTGAACTTTGCCCTCGGTGAAACCATCGACATGCTGCGCGATCAGGTTCAGTCCTTCGTCGCTGACCAGCTCGCCCCGCGTGCCGCCCAGATCGACAGCGACAACCTGTTCCCCGCCGACATGTGGCGCAAGTTCGGCGACATGGGCCTGCTCGGCATCACCGTGCCGGAAGAGTACGGCGGCGCCGGCCTGGGTTACCTGGCGCACGTGGTGGCCATGGAAGAGATCAGCCGCGGCTCGGCCTCCGTCGCGCTGTCCTACGGCGCCCACTCCAACCTCTGCGTCAACCAGATCAACCGCAACGGCAACCACGAACAGAAAAGCAAATACCTGCCCAAGCTGATCAGCGGCGAACACGTCGGCGCCCTCGCCATGAGCGAACCGAACGCCGGCTCCGACGTGGTCTCGATGAAACTGCGCGCCGACAAGCGCGGCGACCGCTTCGTCCTCAACGGCAGCAAGACCTGGATCACCAACGGCCCCGACGCCAACACCTACGTGATCTACGCCAAGACCGACCTGGAAAAGGGCCCTCACGGCATCACCGCCTTCATCGTCGAGCGCGACTGGAAAGGCTTCAGCCGCAGCAACAAGTTCGACAAGCTCGGCATGCGCGGCTCCAACACCTGCGAGCTGTTCTTCGATGACGTCGAAGTGCCGGAAGAGAACATCCTCGGCGTGCTCAACGGCGGCGTGAAAGTGCTGATGAGCGGCCTCGACTACGAGCGCGTCGTGCTGTCCGGCGGCCCGACCGGGATCATGCAGGCGTGCATGGACCTGATCGTGCCGTACATCCACGACCGCAAGCAGTTCGGCCAGAGCATCGGCGAGTTCCAGCTGATCCAAGGCAAGGTCGCCGACATGTACACCCAGCTCAACGCCAGCCGCGCCTACCTCTACGCCGTGGCCCAGGCCTGCGAGCGCAACGAGACCGCCCGCAAGGACGCCGCCGGGGTGATCCTCTACACCGCCGAACGCGCCACGCAGATGGCCCTGGACGCGATCCAGATCCTGGGCGGCAACGGCTACATCAACGAATTCCCGGCGGGCCGTCTGCTGCGTGACGCCAAGCTGTACGAAATCGGCGCCGGCACCAGTGAGATCCGCCGCATGCTGATCGGTCGCGAACTGTTCAACGAAACCCGCTAAACGGAGCTGTCCATGGCAATCCTGCACACCCAGCTCAATCCCCGTTCAGCGGAGTTCGCCGCCAACAGCGCGGCGATGCTCAAGCAAGTGGACGCCCTGCACACCCTGCTGGCCCAAGTGGCCCAGGGCGGCGGCGCGAAAGCCCAGGAACGCCACACCTCGCGCGGCAAGCTGTTGCCGCGCGAGCGGATCAACCGTTTGCTCGATCCGGGCTCGCCGTTCCTTGAGATCAGCCAACTGGCCGCCCACGCGGTGTACGGCGAAGATGTACCCGCCGCCGGCGTGATCGCCGGCATCGGCCGGGTCGAAGGCGTCGAATGCATGATCGTGGCCAACGACGCCACGGTGAAAGGCGGCTCGTACTACCCGCTGACCGTGAAGAAACACCTGCGCGCCCAGACCATCGCCCAGCAGAACCGCCTGCCGTGCATCTACCTGGTGGACTCCGGCGGCGCCAACCTGCCGCGTCAGGACGAGGTGTTCCCGGACCGCGAACACTTCGGGCGGATCTTCTTCAACCAGGCCAACATGAGCGCCATGGGCATCCCGCAGATCGCCGTGGTCATGGGCTCGTGCACCGCCGGCGGCGCGTATGTGCCGGCGATGGCCGACGAAGCGATCATGGTGCGCCAGCAGGCGACCATCTTCCTCGCCGGCCCCCCGCTGGTGAAGGCCGCCACCGGCGAGGTGGTCAGCGCCGAAGACCTGGGCGGGGCCGATGTGCACTGCAAGGTCTCCGGGGTGGCCGACCACTACGCCGAAAGCGACGAACACGCCCTCGCCCTCGCCCGCCGCAGCGTGGCCAACCTCAACTGGCGCAAGCTCGGCGAAGTGCAGCAACGCGCGCCGATCGCCCCGCTCTACGGCAGCGACGAGCTGTACGGCGTGGTGTCCGCCGACGCCAAGCAGCCGTTCGATGTGCGCGAAGTCATCGCCCGGCTGGTGGACGGCTCGGTGTTCGATGAGTTCAAGGCCCTGTTCGGCACCACGCTGGTGTGCGGTTTCGCTCACCTGCACGGCTACCCGATCGCGATCCTGGCCAACAACGGCATCCTGTTCGCCGAGGCCGCGCAGAAAGGCGCGCACTTCATCGAACTGGCCTGCCAGCGCGGCATTCCGCTCTTGTTCCTGCAGAACATCACCGGGTTCATGGTCGGCCAGAAATACGAGGCCGGCGGCATCGCCAAGCACGGCGCGAAACTGGTGACCGCCGTGGCCTGCGCCAAGGTGCCGAAGTTCACCGTGATCATCGGCGGCAGCTTCGGCGCCGGCAACTACGGCATGTGCGGCCGGGCCTATGACCCGCGCTTCTTGTGGATGTGGCCGAACGCGCGGATCGGCGTGATGGGCGCCGAACAGGCTGCCGGCGTGCTGGTTCAGGTCAAGCGCGAGCAGGCCGAACGCAGCGGCCAGGGCTTCAGCGCCGAGCAGGAATCGGAGATCAAGCAGCCGATCCTCGACCAGTATGAAGAGCAAGGCCACCCCTACTACTCCAGCGCACGGCTGTGGGACGACGGCGTCATCGACCCGGCGCAGACCCGCGACGTGCTGGCCCTGGCCTTGTCCGCGTCGCTGAACGCGCCTATCGAACCGAGCCGCTTCGGCGTGTTCCGGATGTGATCGGGAGAACCTCATGAGCGACTTCAACACCCTCGAACTGCAGAGCGACCCACGGGGCTTCGCGACCCTGTGGCTCAGCCGCGAAGAGAAGAACAACGCGTTCAACGCCGAGATGATCCGCGAGCTGATCCTGGCCCTCGACAAGATCGCCAGCGACGCCAGCCTGCGTTTCCTGCTGGTGCGCGGCCGCGGCAAGCATTTCAGCGCCGGGGCTGACCTGGCCTGGATGCAGCAGTCGGCCGAACTGGATTACCACACCAACCTCGACGACGCCCGGGAACTGGCGGAACTGATGTACAACCTCGCCAAGCTGAAGATCCCGACGCTGGCCGTGGTGCAGGGCGCGGCGTTCGGCGGCGCGCTGGGCCTGATCAGTTGCTGCGACATGGCCATCGGCACCGACGATGCGCAGTTCTGCCTGTCGGAAGTGCGCATCGGCCTGGCGCCGGCGGTGATCAGCCCGTTCGTGGTGCAGGCCATCGGCGAGCGTGCGGCGCGGCGCTACGCCCTGACCGCCGAACGCTTCGGCGGCCAGCGGGCGCGGGAGATCGGCTTGCTGTCCGAGAGCTATCCGGCCGACGAGCTTGAGCACAAGGTCGCGCAGTGGGTCGACAACCTGCTGCTCAACAGCCCCGCCGCCCTGCGCGCCAGCAAGGAGCTGCTGCGCGAGGTGGGCAACGGCGCGCTGACTCCGGCCCTGCGCCGCTACACGGAAAACGCCATCGCCCGCATCCGTGTAAGCCCCGAAGGCCAGGAAGGCTTGCGCGCCTTCCTGCAGAAACGTCCACCTAGCTGGCAAGCCGCAACCACCACCAAGGAGCCGCGTTGATGAGCGCACCTGTTCTCACCACCCTGTTGGTGGCCAACCGCGGCGAGATCGCTTGCCGGGTGATGCGCACCGCCAAGGCCCTGGGCCTGACCACCGTCGCCGTGCACAGCGCCACCGACCGCAACGCCCGGCACAGCCGGGAAGCGGACATCCGCGTCGACCTGGGCGGCAGCAAGGCGGCCGACAGCTACCTGCAGATCGACAAACTGATCGCGGCGGCCAAGGCCAGCGGCGCCCAGGCGATCCATCCCGGCTACGGGTTCCTTTCGGAGAACGCCGGGTTCGCCCGCGCCATCGAAGACGCCGGCCTGCTCTTCTTGGGCCCGCCCGCCTCCGCCATCGATGCCATGGGCAGCAAGTCCGCCGCCAAGGCCTTGATGGAAACCGCCGGCGTGCCGCTGGTGCCGGGCTATCACGGCGAAGCGCAGGACCTGGACACCTTCCGCGAAGCCTGCGAACGCATCGGCTATCCGGTGCTGCTCAAGGCTACGGCCGGCGGCGGCGGCAAAGGCATGAAAGTGGTCGAGGACGTCAGCCAACTGGCCGAAGCCCTGGCCTCGGCCCAGCGTGAGGCGCAATCGTCCTTCGGCGACTCGCGGATGCTGGTGGAGAAATACCTGCTCAAGCCGCGGCACGTGGAGATCCAGGTGTTCGCCGACCGTCACGGCAACTGCCTGTACCTGAACGAGCGCGACTGCTCGATCCAGCGTCGGCACCAGAAGGTCGTCGAAGAGGCCCCCGCGCCCGGCCTGAGCCCCGAACTGCGCCGGGCCATGGGTGAGGCGGCGGTGCGTTCGGCCCAGGCCATCGGCTATGTCGGCGCGGGCACGGTGGAGTTCCTGCTGGATGCCCGCGGCGAATTCTTCTTCATGGAAATGAACACCCGGCTGCAAGTGGAACACCCGGTCACCGAAGCCATCACCGGGCTGGACCTGGTGGCCTGGCAGATCCGCGTCGCCCGGGGCGAAGCGCTGCCGATCACCCAGGATCAAGTGCCGCTGAACGGCCACGCCATTGAAGTGCGGCTGTACGCGGAAGACCCCGCCAACGATTTCCTGCCGGCCACCGGCCGCCTGGCGCTGTACCGCGAATCGGCCGCCGGGCCGGGTCGGCGGGTGGACAGCGGCGTGGAGGAAGGTGACGGGGTTTCGCCGTACTACGACCCGATGCTGGGCAAACTGATCGCCTGGGGCGAAGACCGGGAACAGGCGCGCCTGCGTTTGCTGAGCATGCTCGATGAGTTCGCCATCGGCGGCCTGAAGACCAACATCGGCTTCCTGCGGCGGATCATCGCGCATCCGGCCTTTGCCGCTGCGGAACTGGATACCGGGTTCATTCCCCGTTATCAGGAACAATTGCTGCCGGCGCCTAGCGCATTGAGCGATGCGTTCTGGAACGCGGCGGCGCAGGCCTTCGCGCAAAGCCTGCCGGGTGCGGCACGGGCGGATGACCCGGCTTCACCGTGGTCCTTGCACAGCGGTCTGCGCGCGGGCTTGCCGCAAGAGATCACGTTGCATCTGAGCTGCGAGGGACAGGATCGGGCGTTGACCCTCGGCGCCGCCGGCGACGCCAGGCTGATCGGCGAACAATTGTCGATCGAACGCGACGGCCTGCGTCGTCAGCACCGGGCGATCCGCCACGGGGAGGCTCTGTACCTGCAATGGGACGGCGAATGGCGCCGCATCGAAACCTACGATCCGATCAGTGCGGTCGAAGCCAGCCACAGCCACCAGGGCGGCCTGACGGCGCCCATGAACGGCAGCATCGTGCGTGTGCTGGTCGAGGCCGGGCAAACGGTCGAGGCCGGCGCTCAATTGGTGGTGCTGGAGGCGATGAAGATGGAGCACAGCATCCGCGCGCCCCACGCCGGCGTGATCAAGGCGCTGTATTGCCAGGAAGGCGAAATGGTCGGCGAAGGCAGCGCGCTGGTCGAGTTGGAAGAGGCGTAAAAGGAAGATCGATCCTACGCCTGGCGAGGATCGATCCGACTAGAACCTGGCTGTTGCCTGCACCACGACACCGATGATTCGACACGCGTCGGTGAACAGGGCTTTCGGCCAGGTCGGATTGAGCGGCAACAGGTAACGCTGGCCGCCCTCTTCGATCAGCTTGCGGAAAATCGCTTCATCGCTGTCCGCCCATTGGGCGATCACCAGTTTGCCCGGCTCCGCCTCCAATGCCGGATCCACCAGGATCAGCATGCCTTCGGCGATGCTCGGGCCGCTGGGCGCCGTCATCGAGTCCCCCGTCACCAGCAGCCAGAACGCCGCGCCGCGGGCATGGTAGTCCGTCAGTTCGAAGCGGCGCTTGTCCTGGACGCCCGCATACGCAGGTTCGGCTTCACGCACCTGCAGGGGCTCGCGCCAGTCGTTGACGGGGTAGCGGAAGTACGGGTTGTACTTCTGCGCCAGCGGCATTCCCTCGTCGGCGTCCGGCTGCGGTTCGCGGATCACCAGCGCCACCTCGAGAAAGTCCATTCCCAGCGCCTTGAGCACCCGGTTCATCTCATCGACGCCCGGCTCCCGACGCTTGTTCAGCCAATGGCCGATGCCGCCCTGAGACATGCCGACGCGTTCGCCGAGCTCGACTTGAGTGACTTTGAGTTCACTCATTTTGGCCTTGACCAATTCAATCCATTTATCCATGTGCGGCACCATACGTGGACGCCTTCGGCCAGCAAAACACATATTGTAGTATTTAAATTCTGGTCACAAATACGACGAGTATTATGCTTGGGTCATGGATTCAAACACGAACAGGGAGTGACCTCACGCCATGAACATCACCAGCAAAGACTTGCCCGACCTGCAGATCGACACCACGCTCACTTCACCTCAAGGCAGCGCTGCCGCGCAACGCGCACTGGACTATTACTTGAAACCGACTGTGTCCGAGCCCGACACCGAGGACCGCTTCTTCGGCGTCAACCGCAACCTCAGCAGCGAAGAATCCCTGGTGCATGCCTCCGACCTGCTGCGCTGCGCGGCGGCAACGGCGATCAAGGCCACGGACGGGCTGCAGGGCGTCAGTCGGGATCTGGCGTTTTCGGTGGTGCACATGGTGGACATGGCACGGGCGATGGTCGATCACTCGCTCGATGGCGGCGGTCATTGAGGAACGGAATCGGATCGGAAAGATTTTTCCGATCGCGCAGATAAAATCATTTGACTTGCAAATGATAATGATTATTATTGGACGCAGCTGGTCGCGAGACCGGCCGATGGACCAGAGACCTTAGGTCGGTCTTCTGGACTATCTCCTCATCAGGCTAATCACGGTTTTTGACCCGGCTTTTTGCCGGGTCTTTTTTTTGCCAGTTTTCTGGCTTTTGGCTTCAGGCTAATGAAGTCTTCAGGTGCTGCAAATTCAGTGGCGCGGATAATATCAAAAGAATATCGCTTGGCAAGCCGAACCCCGCCTCACCGGCCCCAGACAATGACATTTAGCACTTGAGAACCAATCGCACAGCCACTAAGCTGCCTGCGCGTCATGGAGGACGCCCCCACCCGCACACCCCGCAAATTCCCTCGGTTTCACCCCTGTCTTGCGTGTAGAGTAGCCACCATAAAAATCCTGTTCAGGAACCGATATGACCGTGGCCAAATCTTCGTTCGACATCAGCGCCAACTTCGACAGCGGCAACATCCAGGTTGTCGACATCAGCAACCCGCTCAACCCGGTGCTGGCGATCCGCCCTGACACCCGCAGCAACCATTTCCAGTGGTTCCACTTCAAGGCCAGCGGCCTGCATGTCCACCAGGAGCATTGGTTCCGCCTGGTCAACGCCAGTCAATCGTCCTACAACAAAGCCTGGACCGGCTATCAGGCGGTCGCCTCCTATGACCACGTCAACTGGTTCCGCATTCCGACCCAATTCGAAGGCGACAGCCTGCGCTTCTGCCTCGAAGCCGAGCAGACCCACGCCTGGTTCGCCTACTTCGAGCCCTACAGCCGCGGCCGTCACGACTGGCTGATCGACCAGGCCCTGACCAAGGCCGGCACCGAACTGCTGGCCACCGGCAAGAGCGTCGAAGGCCGCGACATCCAGCTGCTGCGTAAGGGCAGCGGCGCCGAGGGCCGGCGCAAGGTCTGGATCATCGCCCAGCAGCATCCCGGCGAGCACATGGCCGAATGGTTCATGGAGGGGGTGATCGAACGCCTGGAGCGCCACGACGATCCGGTCTTGAACGCACTGCTGGCCAAGGCCGATCTGTACCTGGTGCCGAACATGAACCCCGACGGCGCGTTCCACGGGCACCTGCGCACCAACGCCATGGGCCAGGACCTGAACCGCGCCTGGCAGACCGCCAGCCAGGAAATCAGCCCCGAAGTCCTGTTCGTGCAGCAGCAGATGGAAACGTACGGCGTCGACCTGTTCCTGGATATCCACGGCGACGAGGAAATCCCGCACGTGTTCACCGCCGGCTGCGAAGGCAACCCCGGCTTCACGCCGCGCCTGGAGAAACTCGAAGAGGATTTCCGCAGCCACCTCAAGCGCATCACCAAGGACTTCCAGACCAAGCACGGCTACACCCGCGACGAACCGGGCCAAGCCAACATGAACCTGGCGTGCAACAGCGTCGGCCAGCGGTTCGACTGCCTGTCGCAGACCCTGGAGATGCCGTTCAAGGATCACGACGACAACCCGAACGCCCTCACCGGCTGGTCGGGCAAGCGCTCCAAGCAACTGGGCAAGGACGTGCTGACCGCCATCGCCGAGATCGTCGACGGCCTGCGCTGATCTCCCCTTGCACCAAAAAAAGATCGCAGCCAGGCTGCGATCTTTTTTTGCGACGGCGATTCGCGCTCAGGCGGTCAGCCGCGATCCCGCCCGCGCAACATGCTGTCGAGCACGCCATCGCGGCGCACCCAGCCGTGGAACAGCGCGGCCGCCAGATGCACCAGCACCGTCACGAACAGCAGGTACGCCAGATAACCGTGGGCCTTGCGCAACAGCGCGAACACCTGCGCATCGGCCGGCAGGATCGACGGCAGCTGCAGCGAACGGCCCAGCATCACCGGGTCGCCCGCCGCGCTGATCATCGCCCACCCCAGCAGCGGCAGCACCAGCATCAGCCCGTACAGCAGGACATGGGACGCCTTGGCCGCCATCGCCTGCCAGCCCGGCAGGTCTTCGGGCAACGGCGGCTGGCGGGTGGAGAACCGCACCAGCAGCCGCACGACCGCCAGCGCCAGAATCGCGATGCCCAAGGGCTTGTGCAGGTTGATCAGCCATTCATGCCGCGCCGACACCGAAGCGACCATGCCCGCGCCGATGAACAGCATCGCGATGATCATCAACGCCATCAGCCAGTGCAGCAGCCGCGCCGGAAACGCAAAATGGGTCGGTTGCTTGCTCATGGGCGAGCCTCCTGTCGGGTGGCGGGCAATTGGCTGACTTCACTGGTGCGGCGCAGGTAGGAATCGGCGTAACCGGCCGAACGGGCGGCCAACAGCGGGTCGTCTGAACCTTCGATGCCGGCCGGCAGCACCAGCGGGTCGTAATTGATGTCACGGCACTCGCCGCTCAGTTGCGGTTGCGTCTTCTCCAGCACCAGCGTGCCGGCGTTCAGCACCTTGCGGCCGGCGGGCCAGGCCTTGCTCGCATCGTTCACCGGGTCGGCCGGGTCGGCCAACGTGATGTTCAACTGAAAGCGCAGCGGCCCTGCGGCCAGGCGCTGCACCAGATCCTTATCCAGAAAGTCGGCGCCCTCCGGCGCAGAAGCGCCGGCGGCGTCCTGGGCCTGCGGCGCCATGCTCCAGCGCACCGCCTGCTTTTTCCCGCCGGCGTCGACCAGGTAGAACGCATTCACACTGTTGTAGGTTTCCGTGGCATAGCTGGCCGACGGCTTGGCCGTCTTCACCCAAGTCAGGAACGGCACCGTTTCCGGGTGGGCGGCGAAGAACGCCGGCACCTTCGACGGGTCAGGCTTGCCGGTGGCCGGATCCGGCGACTGCGCCTGCAACAGTTGATAGAACGCCTCGGGCGTGCCCACCGGGAACACCGGCATGCTGTTCATGCCGGTGCGCCATTGCTGCCCGTTGGCTTGCTTGAAGCGCAGGGCCAGGCTGCGGATCGGCACACTGCCGTCCGGCGCATAGGGACTGCCCGCCGGCAAGGCGAATCGGCCGACCACGGGCGTGACGGGCTCGTTGAACACTTGCGCGGCGGAAAACGCCCGCGCCTCGCCGCTGCTTTCGAAATGCCCGATCACGCACACACCCTTGGCGTGGTTGCGGCGAAAGCCTGGGTGGATGCCGTTGTTCTTCTCCAGCACATCGACCAACGCCTTGGGCGTCAGGCGTTGCGGGTCGAAGCTGCCGTGCACGTAGGCAAACGCCCCGGCCACTGCGGCAACCACCACGGCAATGCCGGTCAAGCGCACTAGCAGGCTTGCGGCCCCCAACGGCGGAAGCTGCGGCCCGCCGGGTGGTGAAGTGTCGGGCGAGCGGTTCGGTGAACTGCGATCAACCATGAAAGACTCCAGGGCCATCGGCCATAGGAAAAGGTGCTATGAGACGAACGCCTCGTAGGATTATTCCCTTTGAACTGTAGTTTCTTTCAGTTAATCGCGAGCGAGCCGGTGCTCAGTTGTCTAGCTCCGGTTGAAGCAAGGCTCGCGTTTCTCCAGGAAGGCCTGCATGCCCTCCTTCTGCCCCGGCGTGGCGAACAAGGCATGAAACGCACGGCGCTCGGACAGCACGCCTTCGCGCATCCCCACCTCAAGCGCACGGTCCACCGCCTCCCGGGCAGCCAGCGTGGCCGGCCGGGAGAAACCGCTGATCCGCTGCGCAATCGCCAAGGCCTGCTCCAACACGTCCTCGTCGCCCGTCACCCGAGAGACCAGGCCGGCCCGCTCCGCCTCATCGGCGGACATCGAACGCCCGGTCAGAATCATGTCCATCGCTTTGGCGCGCCCGACCAGGCGGGTCAACCGTTGGGTGCCGCCCATGCCCGGCATCACGCCCAAGGTGATTTCAGGCAGGCCGAACCGGGCGGATCCGGCCGCGACGATCACGTCGCACATCATCGCCAGCTCGCAGCCCCCGCCATAGGCATAGCCGGCGACGGCGGCGACTTTCGGCGTACGCAGCCCGGCGAACGCATCCCAGCCGGAAAAATAGTCTTCCTGCACCATGTCCAGGCAAGACTTGCCGTGCATTTCCCTGATGTCGGCACCGGCGGCAAAGAAATCCTTTGTTCCGGTCACCACGAAACAGCCGACCGCAGGATCGCTGTCCAGACGTTGCAGGGTTTCGATCAACGCCTGCATCAAGGGGGTGTTCAGCGCATTGCGCGCCTGCGGACGATTGAGCCGGACCAACACGACACGCCCCAACCGCTCGACCAAAATATTCACATTCGTCATCCTGATTCTCCTCAATTGATGTGCGACAGCCGCGACGGCGGCGTGTCAGGAATCCCAGATCGCGCCGTAGGCCGGAATGCCCCGCGCTTCCATCTCCTCGACCACCAGCTCGGTCAAGTGCTGGTTGGAGATGCAGATCACCGCCTCCGCACCGAAGGAACGGACGGCCGCGTACGCCAAAGCCACCAGATCCGGTTTTCCCGACTCCCGGGTATCCCAGATCAGTGCCTCGGGCTGAGCTTCGAGAATCTCGTCCACCAGCGCATCGCCGTAGGTGGCCCTCGGGCTGCGCGCCGACCAGACCAGGCGCGCCGGCACCTGTCCGGCCAACAGGTGAGGCAGGACCGGGCCGATGCCGCTGCCGGTGGCGATGTACACCACCGACTTGAACAGTGTTTCGATGCGGGCCACGCCCGCCGTGGTGATGCCTTTGACCCAGACGTGGGACGGCGGCTGTTCGATGAAGGAACCGGTCCAGTCGCCCGCCCGGGAAATGATCAGGCGAAAGCCGTTTTCTCCCGGCGCGGGAATGTTGGCGAAGGCGTGCCATTCCCACAGCGGGTGACGGCTGATCGCAATGGAAGAGCCGGTGAACGGTGTGTGATGGGTGAACCGGGCAATCACCGCATGCGAGGAGGGCCTGACCCATGTCACCGGGACTCTGCGCAGGCGCAGCCACGGCAACGCGATGCTGCACGTGACCACCAGCAGCGCCCAGAACGGAGGCGACCCGACAAGCACCTGCGCCAGCGGATCGGCCGGATGCCGGTCGGCTGCGAACGCCAGCGTCATCGCCCAGAACAACCCGAGCGCCGTCCACCCGCCGAACCGGTGCATCCGTTCGAAGCCGTTGTGATAGCGCGAGCGAATCCGCGGCAACGCCAGCACCGCGATCAGCGCCAGCAGCCCGAGCAGCGTACCGCTGATCCCCAGCAACGTGAGCGAAACCCCGTCGCCCGCGCTACTGCGCCAGGCCAGCGAACCGAAGAACGCGGCGAACCAGCCGATTGCCGCCACCGCCGCGCCGCTGTGCAGCCCCCCGAAATGGTAGACCTTGGCCAGCGAGCGGCGCACCGCCAACGGCCACGTCGTCGGCACGCGCGTCGCCAGCCAGAACAACAGGTTGATGAGGTACTGCTGGCGGATCAGCACCGCCAACGACAGGTTGACCACCACCAGGTTCACCAGCGTCTGCAAGGCGATGCCCGTCGGCGACCACCACTGCCCACCCGTCAATCCGTACGCCAGCGCCATGCAATTGCCCGCGATCACCATCGCGAACAATCGGTTGTAGTGGGAGAACAGCGGCAGCGTTCCCAGGCGGCGCCAAAGCGGGCGCCGCGCCGGGAGGCCCGGATCCAGCCCCTTCATGCCGACACCTCCTGCCCGGTGCCTGCACCCTGCGCCAAATGCACCTGCGCCCGTTCCAGCAACAGACGCTTGTCGGCCTTGCCCCTGGAGGTCAGCGGAATGTCGTCCAGCGCCAGGATCAGGGACGGGACGCAGTAATAGGCCAGCCGCTCCTCGCAGCGTCGCCGTGCGGCGTCGATGTCCGTGCCGGCCGGCGAGACGAAGGCCACCAGGCTCCGGTCGTCGAGCTTCAGCGTGACCGCGCGCTCACAGCCCGCCGACGACTCCAGGACCGCGGACACCGCATCGAGCTCCACCCGAAACCCGCGCACCTTGACCTGGTCATCGACGCGCCCGAGGTGTTCCAGTTCGCCATCCTCCGTCCAGCGGCCCAGGTCACGGGTGCGGAACATCAGCCGGCCCCCTCCGAGGAACGGATCGAGCCGATAGCGTTCGGCCGAAAGCTCAGGGTTGCCGAGGTAGCCGGCCGTCACGCAATCGCCGCCGGCCCACATTTCGCCCGCTTCGCCCGGCCCGCACAGTTCGCCCGACTCGTTCAGCACATACACTGTGTTGTTCGGCGTCGGCTTGCCGATCGTCAGTGCGCCTTCGCCCCGGTAATGCTGCAGGGTGTTGATGATCGTGGTCTCGGTAGGCCCGCACGCGTTGTAAAAGGTGCAGAACGAGGCCCAACGGTCCGCCAGGGGACGCGGGCACGGCTCACCGGCCAGGGCCACCACCCGCATCCGCGTGCAGCGCGCCGGGTCGAGACGGGCCAGGATCGACGGCGTCGCGATCAGCACATCGCATTGTTCGGCCGTTTCGGCGATGTCCTTGCCGCGGATCAGCAAGGTGGCGCCGTGGGCCAGGCAACCCAGGGTCTCCCAGGCCGCCATGTCGAAGGCGATGTTCAGGATCTGCCCCACCTTGAGCCCCGGGCGCAGGCCGAGGTTGCCGGGAGCGGTCAACAGAATGTTGCAGACGTTGCGGTGGGTGACGCGCACGCCGTTGGGCACGCCGGTGGTGCCGGAGGTGAACAGCACGAAGCACAGCGCCTGCGCCGAGACGTCGTTGCCCGTCGGGTTGTCGTCATCGCCCGCCCCTCCCGGCGTCGCCATGAAGGTGTCCAGTTCGATGCAACGATGTTCGCCGGTCAGCGGGATCGCCTGGCTCAGCGACGACAGCGTCAGCACCACACGGATCGAAGCGACCGACAGGATGTGGTTCAACTGCGCAGCCGGTGTGATGCCGACGTGCTGCGGGACGTAGGCGGCCCCCACTTTCAGCACCGCCAGCATCCCGACCAGCATGGGAATGGAACGCTCGACGAACAGGGCGACATGATCCCCGCCCGCCACACCCTGCGCCTTCAGGTGCGCCGCCAGACGATTGGCCTGGCGGTTCAGCTCGCCGTAGGTCACGGTCTGCCCGAGATGACGGGCGGCGATGCCTTCCGGCTGGTTCGCCGCCTGCGCTTCGATGGCGCGGTGGATCAGGAAAAAGTCGGGCGTGACGGTCGGGCCTTGGCCGAATCGCCGCCACCGGTCATGGTCGGCATTCGCCACAGGCCCGCACCGGGATTCCGACTGACCGCTTATCGCGAGAGTTTGCATGTATAACGTCCCCTTCTGACTCAACAGGTTGTCCGGGCGCATCAGGCATGACTGGCCTGAATGCGCGGTTCCAACGGGTTGAGCGGGAAAACGTTGGGCAATTACAGGGATGACAAAACGCGATGAACTGTCCTACAAAGCTGGTAAAAACATCCTTCACAGGAATGGAATAACGGGCCCCGGGCGGCGTCTTCCTGTCGATGCCGCCTCCGGCCTAGAGCTTGCACCCTCCATGAACACATTCGACGAACAGCTGCGCGAACTGCTCCCCCGATTGCGGCGCTTTGCCGTCTCGCTGACGCATGAAGCCGCCAGCGCCGACGACCTGGTGCAGGCCAGCCTGGAGCGGGCCCTGTCGGGCTGGCGGGACAAGCGCCCGGACGGCGACCTGCGCGCCTGGCTGTTCGCGATCCTCTACCGTCAGTTTCTCGATGCCCACCGGCGTTCGCGGCGCTATGCCCGCATGCTCGAATTCTTCACCGGCCGCGACGACGCCGAACCTTCGGTGGAGCGCACGGTGATCGCCCGCTCCACCCTGCAGGCCTTCGACCGCCTGCCCGCCGAGCAGCGCGCCCTGCTGCTGATGGTGTCGGTGGAGGGCTTGAGCTACAAGGAGGCCGCCGAAGTCCTCGACGTCCCCATCGGCACCGTGATGTCCCGCCTGTCCCGCGCCCGCCAGGCCTTGCGCCAGCTCAGCGACGGCGAAATCAGCAGCCCTTCCCTGCGGATACTCAAATGATCAGTCTGCCCCCCAGCGAGCGTGACCTTCACGCCTATGTCGACCGCCAGCTCAGCGACGCCGACCGGCAACAGCTGGAAACCTGGCTCGCCAGCCACCCGGACGAAGCCGCACAAGTGCGCGCCTGGCAAACGGATGCCCAGCACCTGCGGGCGGCCCTGAGCGGCGCGCTGCAGCAACCGGCCAATGCGCAGCTCGACCCGTTGGCCGTCCGCCAGCGGCTCAAGCGCAACGCCCAGCGCCGCTGGGCCAGTGCCGCCGTCTTGATGCTCGCTGTGGGTGTAGGCGGCTTCGGCGGCTGGCAGGCCCGGCAAATGACCCTGGTGCACGTCCCCGCGCCCATGACCGACGCCTTGCAGGCCTATCGCCTCATCGCCCAGCAAGGCCTGCTGCCGGCGGACTACACCGTGGCCGGCGACAGGAGCATGCAGGAGTGGCTCGACCGTTACTTCGCCCGCGCCAGCCGTTTGCCGGATCTGTCGGCGGCCGGTTTCCGGCCGGTCAGCGGCCGCTTGCTCAGTACCGACGAGGGTCCTGCGGCGATGGTGATGTACGAGGACGCCAGCGGTCACAAGGTCAGTTTCTACCTGCGCCCGCCGGGCCCGAAAAACACGTTCCTGCCCCGTGGCAGCCGCAGCGACGGCGAGCTGCGCGCGGACTATTGGTCCGGCGACGGCTACAACTACGCGATGGTCAGCCCGACCGACACACCGGGGGCGCCGTTGCTCAAGCAGTCGCTGCCCTTCTGAACGTATCCTGGCGGCGCCTTCACCGACGCCATCGCCAGCAGGCTGGCTCCCACAGGCATTGGTGGTGTCTGAGGAAATGGCAGATCACCGCAAATCCTGTGGGAGCCAGCCTGCTGGCGATGAGCCCGACACCCCGGCACCTGCCCCATCGCCGGCCGACGCCCGCAAAATCCCCCCGATTCAGAACCCCACATCCAGCACCACATTGTCCAGGTACGTCCCGGCCGGCGGCGTGGTCTGGTCGGTGTAGACCTTGGCGTTGTAGTTGAAGACCTGGCTGCCGGTGCCCAGCCCGTTGCCGGGATTGACCTCGGCGTCGCTGCTGGCCCGGCGGGCGGCGCCGACGCTGCCCCAGCGGGTGGTGCCGGCGCTCTTGAAGATGTCGTAGGCCAGGTAGTTGCCGCCTGAGACCATCCGCCGCCGCCCGCCGACGCTGACCGGGTTCTGCCCGTCGCTCAGGCCCACGGTGTAGGCGCTGCCCTTGGTGCAGGCCAGGTTGATGGTCTGCCCGGTCACCGGGGCAAAGGCGCTGACCACCGGCGCGCTGCCGAAGGCGATGTTCGGCGCGGTGATGGTGCAGTCGTTGGCCACGGTCATGTTCACCGTCAGCGTGGTGGTGCCGCTGGCGATGTCGCGCCCCAGGCAGAGGCCGCCGATGCCGATGCCGGAGCAGTAGTTCCAGCTCCAGAAGATGCTCAGGGTCTCGCTGTACGTCCCCGCCGCGACGTTGCTGCCGATCGTCGTGCCGAAATACAGCGGCACGGTCTTGGGCGTCGTGCCGTTGAGCAGGCCGAGGGCATCGATGATGCCGTTGCGGGCGAAGTCGTAGGCAGTGCCGCGGGTCAACGGGTAACTGGTGCTGTTGTTGGCGTAGATTGTGTAGCCGATGACATCGCCGGTGGGTCCGAGCAGGCCGCTCTGGGTCGAGGTGACCGTTGCCCAGAAATGATCGTTGCTGGCCAGCAGCGACAGCAGCGAACCGGTGCAACTCAGGCCGGCGTTCAAGGTCGAGCCCGGCTGCGACGTAGTGCGCACGGAAATCGAACTGACCGTGCCGAACGCCACCGGGACGGTGCTGACCACCGAACACAACGCGTGGGCCACGCCCGGCAGCATCAGCGCCAGCCACAGGCAGATCCGCGCGCCGCTCATTGGCACACCAGCGGGCCGATCAGCGGCACCTGATCCTGGTTCACGTCCACGCCGAACTGCGCCTTGCAGGTCTTGCCGCCCGCCAGCGTCACGTGCAGCGAGTTTTCCGCCGACAGGTTCTCCAGGTACACCAGCCCGTCCCAGCCGACCACCGTGCGGGCGCCGCTCTGCTCATGCAGCACGCCGCTGCCCAGCGGCAGCTCGCGCTGCTGCGCGTCCACCAGCACGACGCTCGCGGCGACCACCCGGCTCAGCGGGAACTCCAGCAGATAGCCGCTGCCCCGGCGTACGGCGATGCGCTGCTCGACATTCGGGCTGCGCACGTTGGCCGGCAGGTTCAACGGGTCGATTTCGTACTTGCCGCGGTAGTAGGCGCTGCTCCACGGCACCAGCAGGTGGCCGTTGCGGTCGGTGCGGCCGACCTGCTGATTTTCGTAGCGCACCGGAATGTCGGCGAAACCGTCGGTGCTGACCACCACGAACGCATCGTCGATGCGGTTGGCGGCGAACACCTGGTGGTCCATCCACACCAGCGACCCGCTGGCATCGGCCCAGCGGGTCTCGGCCTCGGACGTGCCGTAGACCCCGGCCTGCAACTGCACCGACTGCAGGCGCCAGGTCAGGTCCGCCTGCCGGTAATCGGCGCCGTCGCCCCTGGCGTAGCCGAGGTTGAAGCCCACGCCGCCCTCGATCGGCACCGCGCGGCTGAAGTTGACCCGTTGCTGCGACTGCCCGGTCTTGCTGCGCTCGCTGCTGACCGCCAGGCTGCCGTACAGGTCGAACGGGATCACCAATTGCGCCTGCACCGCCCAGTTGCTGTCGCCGATCTCGCGGTTGGCCGACAGATAGAAACTGCTGTTGCGCCACAGCGGCTTGCTCCACGTCAGGTTGAGCAACCGGGTACGTGTGTCGTCCGCCGCGCGGATGTCGAAATACCCGGCGCCGAGGCTGCCCCAGCGCTCCAGGTTGACGCTCAGGGTCGCCTGTTCGCTGCGCCGGCTCAGGCTGGCGTAAGGGGTGTCGATCACGCTCAGGTCGGCGTACCGGTCGCGGCGTTGCAGCCGTTGCCAGGAAAAGCTGTAGCGCTGGCTGCTGTACTGGTAGCCCACGCTCAATTGCTGGCCGGTGTCGCCGTCGAACCGGCTTTGGCTGACCGCCGTGTTGAGCACCCCGAAGTTGCCCAGCCGAAGGTTGCCGCCGACGCCGCCCAGCGTCAGCGCCTCGGCGGCTTCGGCATGGCTTTCCAGGGTGAACGCGTCACTGACGCCATACCGCAGGCTGCCCGAGGTCACGCCCGGCCCGTAGCTGAAATCCTTCAGGCCGTAATCACGGCGCAAGGTGCCGGCGGACACCGAGAAATCACTGAGGCCCTTCTGCAGCAGGCTGCTGGTGACATAGAACGGCACGGTGGTCGAGACCTGCCGGCCCAGGGCATCGGTGGTCACCACCACCGCCTCGCCCGCACCGTTGATGAACGGAATGTTGGTCAGGGTGTACGGCCCCGGCTGCAGGTCGGCGCTGCTGGATTTGTAGCCGTTGATGAACAGGTCCACCGAGGACGGCACCGCCGCCTCGCCGGCGAACTGCGGCAGCGGGTAGGTCACCAGGTCCGGGCGCACGGCGAAATCCCTGGAGAACTGAACGCCGCCCAGGCGCACGGAACTGCTCCAGGGCAACGCGCCGCTGACCACGTCGCCGGCTTCGTAGGTCAGCATCCGGTCGTCGTCGGAATAGCGCCAGGCGGTGTCGTAGCGCAGGTAACCGTTGTCCAGGGAACCCACCGCATCGCCCGACAGCGTGCGCCGGTACTGCCCGGTGTTGGACAACGTGCCCCAACTGTCGAACACCCGCACTTCGTTCCACGCCGCCAGGTAAGTGCCGGCGTCGTCAGTGTCGTTGAGGTACAGGTCGTAGTTGAACAGCGCCCCGAAACTGCTCAGCGCCGGGGTGCGCGGGTAGGCTTGGCGGTTGCCCACGAACTGCTCCGGCAGCCAGTCCGGCGGCACGTCGAGCAGCAACCGCTGGCCGGCGCTGTCGTATTCGCTGTGCAGCCCCGGCAAGCCGTCGAGGTCGACCTCGGTGCCCAGCCCTTGCGGCAGGTTCATGCCGGTCTCGCGCAGCGTCGCGACCGGCACGTACAAACGCCCGCCGCGCTGCTCGACCGCCACCACCCGTCCGGTGTTCATCCGGTTCACCACCAGGTCCAGAAACAGCTGCGCATCGCTCACGGCCTCCATGCCGCTGGGAGGCGGCGGCAGTTCGCCGGCCCCGGCCAGATCAACGAACACCAGGCAACACGCGCCGGTCATGAGCCACAACGGACGCAGGATACGTCGAGCCCATCCCGGACTCATTCGCGCTTCACGTCCATCAATGGACTGGTTCCTCCTGATACCGCCACATCCCGTAACGGATTTCACTCACCCCACCGGCCCGCTACCGCGTCGGGGCGATGCTCTGCACCTGCGTCGCACCATTGACGCGCACCTGCAACGCCGCCTCCCCTCCCGGCGGCACCGGTGCCGGCCAGCGCATCACGGCACCGGGCAACACATAGCCCAACAGCCCTTCGGCCAAGGGCCTGCTTTGCCCGCCCTGACGCAACGCCACATCGGTCAACCGCGCATGCACCGCTCCCTGGTTGCGCACCTCCACGAAAGGCCGGCCGTCCACCGCCACCGTGCGCCAGCTCAACTGCGGCACGCCGATGCCCTTGGGGTCACGCTGGCGCGTGCTGTCCTCCTTGCTCCACAATCCGGCGCCGTAGGCGAACAGCGGCACCGAGTAACGCATCTGAAAGCGGATCGCCGCCGCGGTCTTGCCGTCTTCGGCAGCGGGCGGCAAGGCCGACGGGATTTCGTCGATGATGATCCGGTACGCCAGCTCCTGACCGGGCGGGACGTCCTGGGTGCGGGTCAGGCGCACCAGTTGCTTCTGCCCCGGTTCGATCTTCGCCACCGGCGGGCTGCCGATCACTTCGCGCTGGTTGCGGTACTGCTCCTCGAACCCGCTCTGGCTCCAGCCGAACACGCGGATCTGCAGGTTGGCGGTTTCATTGCCGCGGTTTTCCAGCCACAGCGCGCTGGCCTGCTGATCGGCCTCCAGCACCGGGTCGATGGGCCAGATCAGCACCGAACTGGCGGCCTGCGCCTTGAGCGCCGCGGCCAATGCCAGCAGCGGCATCACCCAAAACCGATGCCGTGACGTGAATGCCCCCATGTGACTGCTCCTTGTCGGCCGTCCGAACGCCGTGTCACCACGACAGCTGCACCTGCAGCACGTCGCTGTAAGTCCCCCCAGGCTGATTGCCCGGCAATTGCACCCGGCCGTAGATCGGCAGGCTGATGTTGTTCGCGTCGCTGTAGGTCACCGCCACGCTCTGACCGATGCCCAGGCTCTGGCTGTAGGCGGCATCGCGAAACAGCGAGTAGGCCACCCGCGCACTGCCGCTGTTGAGCTGCAGGTTGCGCCCGCCGCTGCTGTACAGCCCACCGTCGACGGTCATGTTCAGCGCCACCCCCGGCGTGCACTGCAACTGCACGCCCCCCGTCAGCGCCACCTGCACCGTGCCGGTGGCCAGGGCCGAACTCGAACCGAAATTCAAGGCGCCGTAGTTCGACACGCCGCCCACCACCAGGCAGCCCGGCGTCACCGTGGCGCTGACCTGGAAGCTCTGGCTGGTCACCGCCGCCAACGGCAACGGCACGCCGCACCCGCAGAGCAGGAGCAGTGCCGTCCAGCCCTGCCGGCCCATGGGCTAGAACGTCAGTTCGACGGAAATGGTGTCGGTGTAGGTGCCCGCCGGCAGTCCGGCCTTGCCCACCGCCTGACCGTAGATGTTCACGGTCTGGGCCACGCCAGTGCTGGCGGCGAGGTTGATGGTGCCGTCGATGGCCAGCAACTGCGAATGCCCCGCGTCGGTGTACAGGTCGTAGGGCACGTAGTTGGCGACGCCGTCGTACAGCGCCCGCGTTCCCCCGGCGGACTGCCCGTCGTGGGCGCCGGCCCGCACCTTGACCACCGGCGTGGTGCCGGCCGAACAGAGGATCGACAACGCACCGCCCCCGCCGCCCAGCACCTGCCCGGTGGCGGTGGTGAACAGGCTGTTGCTGGTGCCGAAGTTCAGGGCGCCGAAGTTCAGGCCGGACGAACCGCCCGAGCCGTTCACCTGGCAGCTGCTGATCAGGATCAGGCTGGAGGTGATCTGACCGGTGACCGTGGTGGCGGCGCCGGCGCTGGAGGCCAGCGTCAGGCCGAGCAGCGACAGGCCTATCCTTGATGCAAACGTACGCATGGTGTCCTTCCTCTACGGTTTACCAGTCGAGCGTCACCGTCAGGGTGTCGGTATAGACACCGGAAGGCAGCGCACGGGTGTTCGCCACCACCGAGCCAAACACCGGGATGGGTATCTGCGCACCGCTGGTGACAGCGAAATTGTGTTGTTGGCCGATGCTGTAGCTCTGGTGGCCCGAGGCATCGAGGAACAGTTGATAGGGAATGGTCTGACGGCCGTTGCTCAAGCGCCGGGTATTGCCGTCGCCGTGGGCACCGCCGTCGATGGTCACGGTGAAGCCGGTCACCGAGGGGTTGCAGGCGACATTGAGCCGACCGCTGCCCTGCTGGTCGATGCTGGCCTTGAGCGGGGCGTCCCAGGTCGGCCCCTGCCGGCCGAAGTCCAGCGAGCCGAAACCGTCGGCGGGGCTGCCGGGGCTCGCGGCGTTGGTCACCTCGCAGCCGGCGATCAGGGTCAGCCGCGCATGGATCTGCCCGCTGACCACCGCCTGCGCATCCTCGGCGAGCCACAGCAACCCGCCTGCGGCCACCATCAGCCAGTGCTTGCTTGTCATCGCGTGCGTCCCTACTCCTTCAGGTGGTTTCATCACCGCGCCCGACCTTGAGCGCCCTTCCCTTCGCACCCGAATCCGTCGGGCCCTTTACCGGTTGTCCTGCTGCGGACCCTCGCCTACCAGGTGACCGTCACCTTGATCAGATCCGAATAGCGACTGACCCGCGGCACCTCCGCCAGCCGTTCTATCCGCGCATACAGCGGAAGCTCCACCGTGCCGCTGTCCGGCACCCGCCCGCCGAGCGGCACGTTCACACCCAGCGGCACTTGCCGTGCGGCATCCCGGTACAGGCGATAAGGGATGGGTTTGCCGCCCGATGTCCCTGCCAGGTAGCGCACGTCGCCGACGCCGCCATGGAGCCCTCCGTCGATGCGGATCTGGTACGGCGTGTCCGGGTTGCATTCCAGCCGCGGCAATCGCCGGTCGGCGAGCGCAGCCCCCAGTGGCCCCGCCGGATCGTCCAGGCGTGCGGTGCTGCCGAAGTCCAGCACACCCGCTTGGCCGATGCCTGCCTCGCGTGGCTGGCCGATCAGGCGGCAACCGCGCTGCACGTCGACCCGCACCTCGACCTGCAGGTCGGCGGCTGGCAGCGGCGCCGCCAGTGCCCACAACGCGATCGTTTGCCATGCCGTCTTCAGTGCTGCCTTCACGGCCCTGATCCCTGTACGCGACCTGTGCGTCGCAACTGTGTTGAAGGTTAGCAATGGACGACGATTCCGCCAGTCGATTGGATCCAGCGTTCTGACGGGATTTGTTTCGAAAGATTGGCGAACGGTTGACAGTTGCCGCTATGAAAACCTGTACCCGCCGCAAGATGCTGTCCAACATCGGCGTTGCGCCGATGAACCGTGGTGGAAGGCAAACTACCCGTCTGGTTACACTACGCCGCCGAGCTCGGGGAGCCGGCCTGACCACGGAGAGCCCCCACAGTGTCCGCCCAACCGCCCGAACGCCCGCGCCTGACCCATCGCTGGTCGGCGCTGCGCCGCTTGTTCGGCAAGGGTGCCCCGGCCGGTGCCGGCCATTGCGCCGGTGCCCAGGCGATCCGCGACTACTTCCGGCACAAGGCCCACGGCCAGGGCTATACCCTCAGCCACAGCCAGCAGCGGGTCATCGACTGCATGGCGCGGCAAGCGGGCCTGTTGCTCGGCGCGACCGCGCAGACCCCGCCCAGCCTGTACCTCCACGGCGCCGTGGGGCGCGGCAAGAGCTGGCTGCTCGACGGTTTCTTCCAGGCGCTGCCGACCGAACGCAAGCGGCGCCTGCACTTCCATGAATTCTTCGCGCAACTGCATCAAGGCATGTTCAGCCACCGCGCGCAGGACGACGCCCTGGCCGCCACCCTGGACGACCTGCTGCACGGTTGCCGGGTGGTGTGCTTCGACGAATTCCATGTGCACGACATCGGCGATGCGATGCTCATCGCCCGTTTGTTCAAGGCCCTGTTCGAACGCGGCACCGTGCTGCTGGTGACGTCCAACTACCCGCCCGAAGGCTTGCTGCCCAACCCGCTGTACCACGCCCGGTTCAAGCCGGTGATCGATCTGATCAACGCGCGCATGCAGGTCATGGAAGTCGGCGGCCCCCATGATTACCGCAGCCAGGCCCGTCAGCACGCGCATCAGATATTCACCCAAGGCCATTACGTCTGGCCGGCGACCCCGGCGCAGCGCGAACGCCTGGGCCTGCCGCCGCGCGACGCCAAGCCGCAGCCATTGGCGGTGGGCAGCCGGCACGTCCGGGCCTGGCTGCTGGACCGGCGCCGCGTCGGCTTCACCTTCAGCGACCTGTGCGAACAGCCCACGGCGGTCATGGACTACCTGGAGCTGTGCCGGCGCTTCGACCACTGGATCATCGACGACCTGCCGGAGCTGGGCGAATGCTCCATCGCAGCCCAGCAGCGCTTCATCAACCTGATCGACGTGCTCTACGACCAAGACAAGCACCTGACGCTGCTGGGAAGCCTGCCCCTGCGCGAAAGCCTCGGCGGCCACGCCACCGACCTGGCCCGCACCCGCAGCCGGCTGGGGCAGCTGTCGGAAGTGCACGATCCCGCCTGAGCGGAGCAGGTTCCCTTGCATGAGCGGACTTGCCCGCGAAAACGGCGACAAGTTCGGCATCGATGCGCCAGACAGGTCGCCATCGCCAGCAGGCTGGCTCCCACAGGGAAGCTTCATGAGCCACAACACTGCGCCGGTTCCGATCTGCCGTTATCATGTCGCCCATTTCCGGTGCCCCGCGCGCCTTCCCTCTCAAAGCGGAACTGTTCATGCACACCCTTGCTCAATTGCGCGCCGGCGAGTTGTCGGGCATCACCCGGCTGGATCTTTGCGAAGGCCTGACCGAATTTCCCCGCGAGATCTTCGAGCTGGCGGACAGCCTGGAGGTGCTCAACCTCAGCGGCAATGCCTTGAGCAGCCTGCCGGACGACCTGCACCGCCTGCACCGCCTGCGGATCCTGTTCTGCTCCGACAACCGCTTCACCGAGCTGCCGGCCTGCGTCGGCCGCTGCGACACCCTGTCGATGGTCGGCTTCAAGGCCAACCGCATCACCCATGTGCCGGGCGCGGCGCTGCCGCCGAACCTGCGCTGGCTGATCCTCACCGACAACCGCATCGAGACCCTGCCGGACGAGCTGGGCGAGCGGCCCGCGCTGCAGAAACTGTTGCTGGCCGGCAACCGCCTCACCCGACTGCCGTCGAGCATGCAGGCCTGCCATCGGCTGGAGCTGATTCGCATCGCCGCCAACCGCTTCACCGAACTGCCGCAATGGCTGCTGACCCTGCCGGCCCTGACCTGGCTGGCCTACGCCGGCAATCCGCTGGAGACCGAGGCGGACTCGGCCGCGCTCGACGCAACGCCGGTGATCGACTGGTCGGCGCTGCGCCTTGAGCACAAGCTCGGCGAAGGCGCTTCAGGGGTCATCTCACGGGCGCTCTGGCAACGTGACGGTCAGTCGGACACGCCGGTGGCGGTCAAGCTCTACAAAGGGGAAATGACCAGCGACGGCTCGCCGCTGCATGAGATGAACGCCTGCATCACCGCCGGCCGACACCCGAACCTGATCCGCGTCGAAGGGCGTATCGGCCACCATCCGGAAGGTGCGCAAGGGCTGGTGATGCAACTGATCGATCCGCACTACCGCAACCTGGCCGCCTTGCCGAGCCTGGCGTCCTGCTCGCGGGACGTGTATGCCGACGACTGCCGATTCCATGCCGACGCCGCCCTGCGGGTCGCCCGCGGCATCGCATCGGTGGCCGAGCATCTGCACGGGCACGGCATCACCCATGGCGACCTCTACGGGCACAACATTCTGTTGAACGGTCAGGGCGATTGCCTGCTGGGGGACTTCGGTGCGGCGTCGTTCCATGCCACCGAGGACAACCTGGAGACCCGCGCGCTGCAACGCATCGAAGTGCGTGCGTTCGGGATCCTGCTAGGTGAATTGCTGGAGCGGATCGACTCGGGGTTGAGCGATGAACGGCGCGCGGCGCTTCAGGTGCTGGAGCAGCGCTGCTGCCAGCCGGACGTGCTGTCGCGGCCAGGCTTCAGCGAAGTGACGGCGCTGCTCGACAAACTGTGAACACTTGATCGTGTGGCGAGGGAACTAGCTCCCGTCGAACGGCGAGGCCGTCCCGGAAAGAGGCGACCGCTGCGCAGTCGAGCGGGAGCAAGCTCCCGCGCCACAGGCTGATCAGCCGGCCAGGCCGACGAACATGTCCTGCACGTCGTCGTGGTTGTCGAGGCCTTCCAGGAACGCTTCGACTTCGGCCATCTGCTCGGCGCTCAGGCCGCTGACCGGGTTCTTCGGCTGGTAGCCCAGCTTGGCCGACAGCACGGTGAAGCCTTGCTCCGGCAGGGCTTTCTGCACGGCGTCGAGGTCGGTCGGATCGGTCAGGAACAGGGTCGCGCCCTCTTCAGCCGGCTCGAAATCCTGGGCACCGGCCTCGATGGCGGCCATTTCCGGATCGGCGTCCGGGGTGTCCGGCGACGCTTCGATCATGCCGACATGGTTGAAGTCCCACGACACCGAACCGGAAGCGCCCAGTTGACCCTTGCGGAAGGCCACGCGGATTTCCGCGACGGTGCGGTTGACGTTGTCGGTGACGCACTCGACGATCAGCGGCACCTGGTGCGGGGCGAAACCTTCGTAGGTCACGCGGTGGTACTGCACGGTCTCGCCCAGCAGGCCTGCGCCTTTCTTGATGGCGCGGTCCAGGGTTTCCTTGGGCATCGAGGCTTTCTTGGCCTGTTCGACCACCAGACGCAGGTGTGCGTTGGTGGCGGTATCGGCACCGTTGCGGGCAGCGATGGTGATTTCCTTCACCAGTTTGCCGAAGATCTTGCCCTTGGCGTTGGCTGCCGCTTCTTTGTGTTTAACCTTCCACTGTGCGCCCATTACTCACTCTCTTGATCTGTGGCGCCGAGACATCTATTGGCCGACGCAGGGGGCCAAGTTTATACGGCCTAAAGTCGGCAATCGACCAAAAAATCCATCGGCGGAATCGACATCTTCACCACTGCTTGTAGGGCGATTCGGAAAAGCCGGTTTGCCATGTCCATTCAGCACCACGGTTTCGTACCCTTTCACGCCCGTACCGTTCGACAGAATCGCCGCCCATGCACAACGACAAGGAAAGTCCCTTCACCCTGACATTGGCCGATGGCGCCCTGACGCTGCCGGTCTTGCGGTTCAGCGGCCGGGAAGCGCTGAACCAACCCTACCGCTTCGAGGTGGAAGCCATCGGCGTGACATCGGCCCTGGCGCCCGACGCCCTGCTGCACCAGCCGGCCTTTCTGAGGCTCAATGACCACCACGGCATCCATGGCACGATACACAGCGTCGGCTGCGAACACCGGGCCGTCCATCAGACCGGTTATCGGCTGGTGCTGGTGCCGCACCTGCAACGGCTCGACCAGGCGGCCCGCCGTCGGGTCTTCGTGAACCACAGCGTGCCGGCGATCATCGAGCGGCTGTTGGCCGAGCATCGCCTGCCGGCCGCCGGTTACCGCCTGGAAATGACGGTGGGGCAGTACCCGCCGCGCCCGTTCTGCATCCAGTACGAGGAAACCGACCTGGCGCTGTTGCAGCGCCTGTGCGAGGAAGAAGGCATTCACTTTCACTTCGAACACCGGTGCGACGGCCATGTCGCCGTGTTCGCCGACGACAGCCTGAGCCTGCCGCCGGCGCCGGCGACCGTTGCGTTCGGCGCACAGGCCGGTGCGCCCCCTTCTGCCATCCGCGTTCTGTTCCAACGCCATGACGCGGTCTGCCCGCCCATGCCGCCCACTGTTCTCGAACGGGGGCACGGCAATTCAGACGGTGCAGCCGCCAACCATACGGTGCCGCCCCTGCCGACAGCGCCGGGCACTCGGTCTGCCGAGGCCCTCCATGCCGATCAACGCAGCCGTCGCCATCTGCAGCGCCAACGTTGCGCAAACCGCTGCATCCAGGGCCAAAGCGATGCGACCGAACTGCGCAGCGGCCATCTGCTGCTGGTGGCGGATCACCCGATGAGCACCTTCAACGAACAGTGGCTCATCACGGAACTGCGCCACCAAGGCCGGCAGCCGTCGATCCTGCAACCGGCGTCGCTCCCCCGTCATTACCGCAACGATTTCACCGCGCAACCCTGGTCGACCGAATACCGCCCGCCCCAGACCCGGCCCCGCCCCCGTATCCCGGGGTTTCAGCCGGCGCAAGTCGTCGGTGCGCCCGGAGCGCCTGCGCAGCTGGACGAACAGGGGTGCATGGCCGTGCACCTGTGGCCTGAGCAATGCCACGGCGCCGAACCCGGCGTCCTGTGGCTGGCGATCGCTTCGGCCACGGCCGCGGGCCAGATTGCCTGCGAACATTTGCCCTGCGCCGGCAGCCGGGTTTGGGTGAGTTTCCTGGACAGCGACCCGGACCGGCCGATTGTGTTTCTGGACGCCTGCCACACCCGGCCTGCGCCTTGCGTGACGCCTGCGCCGGCCGACGGATTGCTGCTGGATTGGCTGCTCAACCGCGCGGCGCCTTCTTGAACGGTGCCGACGCTTTCTCTCAGGCCGGCGCGAGCGCCAGAAACGCCTGGATCAGACGCAGTTCCCGCCGCCGCTCCAGGCAGCCGATCATGTGCCGGTTCTCCAGCCCGTCCCCGGCCAGCGGCAGCGCCACCACCCGCGGGTCATGGCTGACCTCCACCGACGAGACCACGCCGACGCCCAGGTTCGCCGCCACCGCCTCGGTCACCGCTTCGCGGCTGTCCAGTTCCAGCAGCACCCGCGGCTGAACCGAGGCCTGCGCGCACGCGCCGTCGAAAGTGCGCCGGGTGATCGAGCCCGGCTCCCGCAGCACCATGATGACCTGATCCAACTCCTTGAGCGTCACGGCGCCCGAACGCACCGACCAAGGGTGCCCCGCCGGCACCAGCGCACAGATCCGAGACTCGCTCAACGCCTGCAAATGCAGGCCCTTGCGCGGTTCGACCTCGGTCAGCACCGCCACGTCGGCATGCTCGGACAGCAACGCGGCCAGGGTTTCCTGCGCGTTGCCCAAGCGCAGGTTCACCGTGATCCCCGGATACCGCTCCCGCAGCCTGGCCAGCATCGGCATGACCAGGTGCGGGCCGTCCGCCGCCACTTCCAGCCGGCCGGTGAGCAACTGGCGGTTGGCTTCGAGCATCACCTGGGCCTCCTCGGCGAGGCTGAACATGGCCCGGGTGATCGCCGCCAGCCGGGTGCCCTCTTCGGTCAGTTCGACCCGCCGCGCAGTGCGCCGCACCAGGGTGATCTGGTAGTGCTCCTCCAGCGCCTTGATGTGCCCGGTGACCGCCGGCTGACTGATGAACAGCCGTGCGGCGGCCCGGGTGAAACTGCCTTCCCGGGCCACAGCGTCGAAGGCCCGGAGCTGGAACAGGTTCATGGATAACCCTCGCTGATGACTGACATAACAACAAACAATTTGATTGATGGGCCGCCGAATTGCAACGTATGCCCCGTAGCTTCAGCCCACAGCACCCGCGCGAGGACACCCCATGAGTACCGCCGCCCCGATCCTGCTCACCCCAGGCCCGTTGACCACTTCGGCCCGCACCCGCCAGGCCCTGCTGGTGGACTGGGGTTCGTGGGACGAAGGCTTCAACCGGCTGACCGCCAGCCTCTGCGAACAGTTGCTGGCGATCGTCAACGGTGCCGACACGCATCACTGCGTGCCCCTGCAAGGCAGCGGCACGTTCGCCGTCGAAGCCGCCATCGGCACGCTGGTGCCCCGCGACGGCAAAGTGCTGGTGCTGATCAACGGCGCCTACGGCAAACGTCTGGCGAAGATCTGCGAAGTCCTCGGCCGCCCGTTCAGCACCTTCGAAACCGCCGAAGACGAACCGACCACCGCCGCCGACGTCGACCGCCTGCTGCGCGCCGACGGCGCCATCACCCACGTGGCGCTGATCCACTGCGAAACCAGCACCGGCATCCTCAACCCGCTCGCGGACATCGCCGACGTCGTGCACCGCCACGGCAAACGCCTGATCGTCGATGCCATGAGTTCGTTCGGCGCCCTGCCGGTGGACGCGCAGCAGGTGCCGTTCGACGCACTGATCGCCGCCTCCGGCAAATGCCTGGAGGGCGTGCCGGGCATGGGTTTTGTGTTCGTCCGCAAGGAATCCCTGAGCGCTGCCGCCGGCAATTCCCACTCTCTGGCGATGGATCTGGCCGACCAGCACGCTTACAGGATGAAAACCGGCCAGTGGCGCTTCACCCCGCCGACCCATGTGGTCGCGGCGCTGCACGAAGCGCTGCTGCAATACAACGAAGAAGGCGGTCTGCCGGCGCGCCATGCGCGTTACGCCGCCAACTGCCGGGCGCTGCTGGACGGGATGGCCGGGCTGGGCCTGCGCAGTTTCCTGCCCGCCGCGATCCAGGCCCCGGTCATCGCCACCTTCCACGCGCCGAAGGATCCGCGCTACCGGTTCCAGGCGTTCTATGAACGAGTCAAGGCCAAAGGTTTCATCCTCTATCCCGGCAAGCTGACCCAGGTCGAGACGTTCCGCGTCGGCTGCATCGGCCATGTCACCCCGGCGCAGATGCGCGAGGCCGTTGCCGCCGTGGACGAAGCGCTGCGCGAAATGGAAGTCTTCGACATCTGACCCTCACCCCACCGCCCTTGCAGGCACGAGCCTGCTCGCGATGGCGGCCCGACATCCGCCGTCGGTGCCGACTGACCCGGCCCCATCGCGAGCGGTTCCGCGCCTACCTTTGAATCGCATCGCCAGCACAGGAATCCCACCATGAACTACACCGCCCCAACCCGCCTGCAAGCCGCCATCCTCGACTGGGCCGGCACCGTGGTCGACTTCGGCTCCTTCGCCCCCACCCAGATCTTCGTCGAGGCCTTCGCCGAGTTCGACGTCCAGGTCTCCATCGAAGAGGCCCGCGGGCCGATGGGCATGGGCAAGTGGGATCACATCCGCACCCTGTGCGACCTGCCGCAGGTCGCCGAGCGCTATCGCAAAGCGTTCGGCCGCGTCCCGACCGACGACGACGTGACCGCCATCTACAACCGCTTCATGCCGTTGCAGATCGAGAAGATCGCCGAACACTCGGCGCTGATCCCCGGCGCGCTGGATACCATCACCCACTTGCGCGGGCAAGGGATCCGGATCGGCTCCTGCTCCGGCTATCCGAAGCAGGTGATGGACAAGGTCGCGGCCCTGGCCGCCGCCAACGGCTACGTCGCCGACCACGTGGTGGCCACCGACGAAGTGCCCAACGGCCGTCCTTGGCCGGCACAGGCCCTGGCCAACGTGATCGCGCTGGGCATCGAGGACGTCGCCGCCTGCGTGAAGATCGACGACACCGTGCCGGGCATCCTCGAGGGCCGCCGCGCCGGGATGTGGACCGTGGCGCTGACCTGCTCCGGCAACGCGCTGGGGCTGGACTACGCAGGCTTCCGCGCCCTGGACAGCCAGACGCTCGCCAGCGAACGCAAGCGCATCCACGCCCTGTTCGAGGGTTCGCGCCCGCACTACCTGATCGACACCATCAACGACCTGCCCCCGGTGATCGCCGACATCAACCGGCGCCTGGCCAAAGGCGAGATGCCGCAGGGCCAATAAGCCTCAAAAAGCAAGAAGCACCACCCGAAACTTACATCGGGCGGTGCTCGTTAGTTGGTTTAAAGCCAAGTATCTTGTGATTTCGATTCACTCTAAAGAGAGGCTCAATCAAACCAGCAAGTTGCCTCAGCCGTCATAACCAAGACCCTCCGGATATTTGATGGAGCCATCGGCAAGTTGCTCTGTTCCATCAGCCCAGACAATGCGTCCATCGGGATATTCAACCGTATCGTCCGGCCAGACGATTCGTCCGTCAGGATACTCGACCCGTCCGTCCGCGTGCTGAACGATCCCGTCCGGACGAGTCACTGCACTCTGTTGCGCGTTGACCACACTGCCGTCGGTCAGCGTCACCGAGCCATCTTGGTTTTTCCGGCTGCCAAGGGCGTTGATCAAATTGATCACGGCCACCGGATCCACATTGACATTCAGTGTCGGCCACGGCATCGGTGGCCTGGCATTGACCGGCGCCACTGGCGGCTTGCCGCCCGGTGCCCCAGGCTTGACCGGCGCCGCAGGTTTGGCGGGAGGCTTGACCGGCGGCGCCGGCTTGACGGGGGCGGGTTTCACGGGGGTGGGTTTGACCGGCGGCTTCGTCGGTGGCACAGGCGGCTTGACCGGCGGCTTCGTCGGGGACACAGGTGGCTTGACCACCGGCTTGCTGGGCGACGTCACTGGGGGCTTGGGTGCAGAGCCCGTCGGCTTGGGCCGCGACAGCGGTGGCTTGGCCATCGCTCTTTTATGCAGAAGTTCCTTTTGTTTCTTATCGAGAAAGATACTGACAGTCATTTTAAAATCCCTTTATTTGATTAATGGCGTCTACGCTGGCGTCAATCCAATCAGTGCCAAACAACTTGCACCGACGACTGAGCACAACTTAATCGCTTGGCCGGCATCGTTCAAATCTCCCCATATACAAAACATGACCAACAACCTGTTACATCCAACATCATCCTAATATAACTGCCCCCTACAACTGACACTTCCTCCTGCCGGGCTTATGACAAAAACCTTAAACAATCTCAGGCGAAACCACGCCGACGCGATTACAGTTAAGGCATGCCGTCACAGAAAACGGCGCGCGTTGGCCCTGACCGTGAGGAAACAAGGTATGCCCTGGACAAGTTCCGAATCACGCTACAGCACTGTGTCAGTCCTGTTGCACTGGTTGATGCTCGCGCTGTTGGTGCTGGTCTACGCCAGCATGGAATTGCGCGGTTTCTTTCCCAAGGGCAGCGGCGGCCGCACGCTGATCCGAGAAGTGCACTACATGCTCGGCCTCACCGTGTTCGTGCTGGTGTGGTTCCGCCTGCTGGCCCGCAGCCTGGGCCCGGCACCGAAGATCTTTCCCGCGTCGCCGCAATGGCAGACCGCCCTCGCCCGGCTGATGCACTGGTTGCTGTACCTGTTCATGATCGCCATGCCGATCCTCGGCTGGCTGATCACCAGCGCCGAGGGCCATCAAGTGATGTTCTACGGTTTCGACCTGCCGCTGCTGGTGCATGAAGACAAGACGTTCGCCAAACAGGTGGAGCACTGGCATGTGCTGATCGGCAACATCGGCTACGGGCTGATCGGGGTGCATGCGCTGGCGGGGCTTTATCACCACTACGTGGTGGGCGACAACACGCTGCTGCGGATGATGCCCAAGCGCGGGTGATCGCCGCCGGGCGATTGCTTCGTTCGAAAGCGCTCAGCGCACCGCGAATCCCCTGCGCCCCTGCAATCCGCCGGTATGCACGAACACCAGCCGCGCGCCGGCGGGAAACCGGCCGGCCTCAACGGACTGTTCAAGCGCGAACAACGCCTTGCCGGTGTACAGCGGTTCCAGCGGAACGCCGCAGGCCTGCTCCGTGCGTTCGATGAACGCCAGCAAGGCCGCATCGACCTTGGCGAACCCGCCGCGGCTGGCGTCGATCAACGCGTAGAGCGGACTGTCCAGCCCGGCCTCGCGGACGATCGCCTCGACCTGCGGCGCCACGCCGTGATCGTCCGGTACCGCCAGCGCGCCGTGCACCGGTCGGGCACCCGCCTCGGCCAGCACCAGCCCGGCCAGGGTAGTGCCGGTGCCGCAGGCCAGCCACCACCCGTCGAAGCCGTCCCAACCGAGCGCGCCGAGCTGCGCGTCCACCTGTTCCTTCAACGCTGCGCAGCCCCGCGCGCCCGCCAGCCCTCCGCCGCCCTCCGGCACCGCCTGCAGCGTCGGATACTGCGCCCGCCATGGCGCCCAGAACCCCGGCTCATGCCGCGCCCGGTAACCGCCATAGCCGAGCCAGTGCAGTTGCATGCCGAAGGCCTTCAGATCGGTCACGGTGGGCGTGTCCTGCGGATGCCCGCGCAACAGGCCGACCGTGGCGAACCCCAGGCGCTTGCCCGCAGCGGCCAAGGCATGCAGATGATTGGAGTGGGCACCGCCGAGGCTGATGATGCCTTCGGCACCGGCCCGGTCGGCGGCCTTGAGGTGTTCGATGAGCTTGAACCACTTGTTGCCGCTGATCAGCGGGTCGATGCGGTCCAGGCGCAGGATCGCCGCCTCGATGCCGGCGCGGGCGAGCCAGTCGAGCTGCAGCCTTTGGAGCGGGGCCTGGGCGAGCCAGTGGGAGGGGGGAAGAAACATCGGTGCCGGTTCCGGAGAAAGAGCCGGCATCTTAAAGCAACTGTCACGGTCCTGCCGCGCGCCCACATGGCCTTGAGGTGAACACAGCGGCTGCATTCAACCCCAATCCCTGTGGGAGCCAGCCTGCTGGCGATGGCGTCAGTCCGATCAACCTTTGCGCTGACCCTCAGACCGCTATCGCGAGCAGGCTCGCTCCCACAAGGCCAGCGCCGCGTCGGTCAGATCTCGGCCGCCAGGCGCGAACCCTGGTTGATCGCCCGCTTGGCGTCCAGCTCAGCCGCCACATCGGCGCCGCCGATCAGGTGCACGCTCTGCCCCGCCTCGACCAGACCGTCGTGCAGCTCGCGCAGCGGATCCTGGCCCGCGCAGATCACCACGTTGTCCACTGCCAGCACCTGCGGCTCGCCGGTCTCGCCGATGCGGATGTGCAGGCCTTCGTCGTCGATCTTCAGGTACTCGACGCTATTGAGCATCTGCACCTGCTTGTTCTTCAGACCGGTGCGGTGAATCCAGCCGGTGGTCTTGCCCAGGCCGTCGCCGACCTTGGATTTCTTGCGTTGCAGCAGGAACACCTCACGGGCCGGCGCATGGGGCGCAGCCTTGATCCCGGCCACGCCGCCGCGGGCCTCCAGGTGCGCATCGATGCCCCACTCCTTCCAGAACGCGGCACGGTCCTGGCTGGTGGCCACGCCTTCGTGCACCAGGAATTCCGACACGTCGAAACCGATGCCGCCGGCGCCGATCACCGCGACGCGCTTGCCGACCGGCTTGCGCTCCAGCAGCACATCCAGGTAGCTCAGCACCTTGCCGTTCTCGACGCCCGGGATCGCCGGCACCCGCGGCGCAATGCCGGTGGCCAGGATGATCTCGTCGTAGCCGCCGTCCACCAGTTGCGCCACATCGACGCGGGTGTTCAGGCACAGCTCGACATGCGTGGTCTGCAGCTTGCGCTTGAAGTAGCGCAGGGTCTCGTAGAATTCTTCTTTGCCCGGCACGCGCTTGGCGACGTTGAACTGGCCGCCGATCTCGCTGGCCGAATCGAACAGCGTCACCTGATGCCCGCGCTCGGCGGCCACCGTGGCGGCCGACAGCCCGGCAGGCCCTGCGCCGACCACGGCGATCTTCTTGACCTGCCGCACCGGCACATAGTTGAGCTCGGTTTCGTGGCAGGCGCGCGGGTTGACCAGGCAACTGGTGAGCTTGCCGCCGAAGGTGTGGTCCAGGCACGCCTGGTTGCAGCCGATGCAGGTGTTGATCTCGTCGGCACGGCCTTCGGCGGCCTTGTTGACGAAGTCGGGGTCGGCCAGGAACGGACGGGCCATCGACACCATGTCGGCATCGCCCTCGGCGAGGATCTGCTCGGCGACTTCCGGGGTGTTGATGCGGTTGGTGGTGATCAGCGGAATGCTCACCGACCCGCGCAGCTTGGCCGTGACCTTGCTGAACGCGGCGCGCGGCACCTTGGTGGCGATGGTCGGGATCCGCGCTTCGTGCCAGCCGATACCGGTGTTGATGATGGTCGCACCGGCCTGTTCGATGGCCTTGGCCAGTTGGACGATCTCTTCCCAGGTGCTGCCGCCCTCGACCAGGTCGAGCATCGACAGGCGGAAAATGATGATGAAGTTCGGGCCGATCGCCTCACGCACCCGGCGCACGATCTCCACCGGCAGGCGCATGCGGTTCTCGTAGCTGCCGCCCCAGCGGTCGGTGCGGTGATTGGTGTGGGCCGCCAGGAACTGGTTGATGAAGTAGCCTTCGGAACCCATGATTTCCACGCCGTCGTATTCGGCGGTCTGGGCCAGCACCGAGCAGGTGACGAAGTCGCGGATCTGCTTCTCGATGCCTTCCTCGTCCAGCTCTTTGGGCTTGAACGGGTTGATAGGCGCCTGGATCGCGCTCGGCGCGACCTGCTTGGGGCTGTAGGCGTAACGGCCGGCATGGAGGATCTGCATGCAGATCTTGCCGCCCGCCTCGTGCACGGCACGGGTGACGATGCGGTGCTTGAGCGCCTCTTCTTCGGTGGTCAGCTTGGCCGCGCCGGAGTACACGCCGCCCTCGTCGTTCGGGCCGATGCCGCCGGTGACCATCAGGCCCACGCCGCCACGGGCACGCTCGGCGAAATAGGCCGCCATGCGCTCGAAACCGCCCGGCTTCTCTTCAAGCCCGGTGTGCATCGAGCCCATGAGGGTGCGGTTGCGCAACGTGGTGAATCCCAGGTCCAGCGGGGCCAGCAGGTGCGGGTAGTGAGCGGCGGTCATCGGTAACTCCACAGCGAGCGTTCACGGAAAAGTGCGGGAGCTCTGCGTCCCCCGTCAGTCATGTTCGACAGACTAAGAGTCGCATCCCTGTCACTCAATGACCGTAACTGACAAGTTATTGATCCAAATGCGCAGCGGCCCTTGGCAAGCACCGGCGCGGGCCCTACCCTAGTCGCACACCCTGCACCCGGCTGTCGTTGTTCTTCATGCGCAAACTTCTGTACCTGACTTTTTCCATGGTCATCATCGCCGCCCTTGCCTGGTACGCGATGTGGACCGCCGACCGCCCGATGGGCCATTACCTGTCGGACCTGCGCATCCGGCTGGCGGTCGACCAGGGCACCCCCGCCGACCGGGGCAACCTGCTGGGGATCCAGCCGGAGCTGTTCCCCACCGACTACCAAAGCACCGAGCGCCTGCACCGCAAGCTCGCCGCCTATCTGCAACAGGCCCAGGACCAAGGCCTGCTCAACGAGAAGACTGTGGTGGTGCTGCCCGAGCACGTCGGCACCTGGCTGATGATCAGCGGCGAGAAAGACGAGCTGTACCAGGCCGCCACCCTCCCCGAAGCCATGAACTGGCTGGCGGCGAGCAACCCCTTGCAGTTCGCCCGCGCCTGGCTCAGCGCCCGGGGCGACAGCCGGCTGGACGACGCCCACCTGCGCATGAAGTCCCGGGCCATGGCCCGGGACTACCAGGCCCTGTTCGGCGGCCTGGCCAAGGAGTTCCGCGTCACCCTGGTGGCCGGCTCGATCGTGCTGCCGGAACCCAGCGTCATCGACGGCCAGCTCAAGGCCGGCGGCGGCGCGCTGTTCAACAGCAGCGTGGTGTTCGGCCGCGACGGCACGCCGATCGGCCAGCCGCAGCGGCAGATGCGCCCGATCTTCGAGCAGAGCGAAACCGGACCCTCGCAGGCCCCGTCACCGGTCACGGTGGTCGACACGCCCGCCGGGCGCCTCGGCGTGCTGATCGGCAACGACAGCTGGTATCCGGACAACTACCGCAGGCTCGACGAACAAGGCGCACAACTGGTGGCGGTGCCCGCCTTCGTCGTCGGCCATGGCGCCTGGGAACTGCCCTGGCGCGGCTATCAGGGGGCGGACGCACCGCACTCGGTGCCTCTCAAGCCCGGCGAGGTCAGCGAAGGCCAGGCCTGGCACCGCCTGACGCTCACCGCGCAGTCGCCCGGCAGCCGTGCGGCGGCCGGCATCAGCGTGTTCCTGCGCGGCCAGTTCTGGGACAAACCGGCCACCGGCCAAAGTTTCCTGAGCAGCAACGGCCAGCAATTCACCGACGGCGACGCCCGCGGCGCGCGCCTGCTCAACCTCTGGCTGTAGCCATGAAGCCGCTGCCGATGCGCCTCGGGGATCTGTCGGTGGGTTTCGTCCACAGCCTGGCCGACGCCATGCGCAGCCACGGCACCGACCCGCAGCCCCTGCTTGAACAGTACGGCCTGGATCCCGCCCGCCTCGCCGAGGCCGGCGCGCGCCTGTCGATCCCCCGCTACATGCGCCTGGGCCACGGGGCGATCCAGTTGACCGGCGATGCGGCGCTCGGCTTGCGCATGGGCCGGCTCAGCCGCCTCAGCCAGGCCGGGCTGGCCGGGGTCACGGCGGCCCAGGCGCCCACCGTGCGCGAAGCCGCCCGCTGCCTGATCCGCTTCGAAGCGCTGTACGGCTCCAACTACCGCGGCCAATCGAGCTTCCACGAAGACACCGACGGCGCCTGGCTGCGCTTCTACTCGATCAGCCCGTACAACGCCTACAACCGCTTCGTGGTGGACTCGATCATCGCCGGATGGCTGCAGCAGCTCTCCAGCGTCAGCCCCGAACCGCTGCATGCGGAGCGGATCGAGATCGAGTTCGACGCGCCGGATTACCGTGAGGCCTACTCACAGCTCGGCGACTGTCCGATCCAGTTCGGCGCCCAGCAGAATCAGCTGCGCCTGAGCCTGGACAGCCTCGCCCGACGCAATCCGGAACACTGCCCGAGCACCTGGCGGCACCTGCTGCAATTGTGCGAAAGGGAGTTGGAGCAGCTGACCCGCACCCGCAGCCTGCGTGAACGCATCACGCAACTGCTGGGGCCGTTGCTCAATGGCGGCCGGGAACCCGACCTCGAAGAAGTGGCGGCACGCCTGAAGCTGCCGACCTGGACCCTGCGCCGCAAGCTGGCCGAGGAAGGCACGCAGTTTCGCGCCATTCTCAACGACACCCGCCGCGACTTGGCCATGACCTACATCCGCGACACCGAACTGGCGTTCGGCGAAATCGCCTACCTGCTGGGCTTCGCCTCAGCCGAAGCCTTCCAGCGCGCGTTCAAGCGCTGGACCGGCCAGACGCCGGGCGAGTTCCGCCGCAGTCACCGCAAGACGGCCTGAAGCGCCAGGCCGGTGCCTCAGAGCTCGGTGGCGTCTTCGGCCGGCTCCGGCGAGTCCAGTTCAAAGGCCTGCGACTCGAGCAGCTCTTCTTGATAGTCATCCATCGTGTGATCCCCCGCTTGCCGAAAATGGTCTGAAGAACAGACCCGTGCGCCGAGCTTAAAGTGCCCGCATGAAGGAAAAATGAAACACCGCCTTCATGAAACTAACGTAGCAGCCGGAGGGGAATTTATCGCGGTTTTTTGCGGCGCCGTTGCAGGAGCGGACCGACCCGCTCCTGCCCGTGTCACTGGCCGGCGGGCAGCGCCGAAATCGGCTCGGACGGCGGCGCCAGGTTTGCAGGGTTGGCCGGCGGCGTGACGGCCTCCGTGGCGGGCGCAGGTTCCGCGCTCGGCGACGGTGTGACCGGTGCCGTTTCGGCGGTCGGGGTCACCGGTTGCGCACTGACGGGCGTCGCCTCGGCCGGTGCTGGCGCCGCCTCAGGCGCAGCCGGCGTGGCCTGCACCGCCGGAGCGGGCGCCGGTGCCGCCACAGGCTCTGCGGCCGGTGCAGGCGTTTCGGCCGCCGGCGTCGTTTTGGCCTCAGGCACGCCCAGGTCGGTCTTCGGCTTCTCGGTGATGTGCGCTGCCTTCTTGGCGTCCGCCGGCAGGAACAGCTCGACCAACGTGAAGAAACGCTCATAGAACTTCTGCGACGACACCGTCTCGCTGGCCACCTTCACCATCGAATCGTCCGAAGAGCCGATCGGCATCGACACAGAACCCAGCACACCGACACCCAGGCTGGCGGAGTTGTTGGTCTTCTTCAGCGCGTAGCGGTCCTGCAGGGCGTTGGCGAACACCGTCGCGTGATGGCCGACGCTGCTGTCTTCGGCGCACACGACGTTGAAGCTGATTTCCAGGTGGCTCTCGCCGGTCTGCTGGAAACTCTTGTGGCCGCTGACCAGTTTCGGGTCGCTGCTGGTGATGATGTAGCCCTGGCTGAGCAACGCACGGCGCGCCGCTTCGCAACTGGCGGTGTCGCTCACCGGATAGTTGCGCGAGAACGTGCCGGAGTCATCGAAGTTCTCATGCTCGTAAACGGGCTTGTCCTTGGAGCAGCCGGCAGCGGCGGTCAGCAACAGCGCCAACCCGAAGAAACGCACGGGTATTGAATTCAACATTGAACATCCTGAGGGAAAAACGGTCCGGGGCGTATTGTGCATCAGATCGCCACCCCGCGGCGCATGGATTAGTGTCTTGAATCGGTTACAACTGTACCGGTCATGGGTGGCCGGAAAAAGTCGCACCGACAAACGTACGATGAAAAAACTGTCATCCGCCGCCCGGCGGAAACGAAAAGGCCCCGGATTCTCATCCGGGGCCTGACGTTTTGCGCTCAACCGAACATCAGTAACGCTTGATGTCCGCCTGGCCTTCCAGCTGCTTGCGGTAAGCCGCGAAGTCTTGCTGACCCTCGCGCGAGGCGAGGAAGCGGCGGTACTGCGCCTTCTCTTCTTCGGTCGGCGCGGCGCCTTCGTTCACGCCGTTCAGGCGCACGATGGTCACGCCGCCGTCCGGCAGGGTGATGCTGCTGAAGGTCGGCTTGTCCTTGGCGGCCGGCTTCGGCATGCGGAACAGCGCTTGCAGCACCGCCGGATCGACGCCTTCCTGGGCACGGGTGGCCGCTTCGGTCACTTTCCAGCCCTGACCGTCCACCGCCTTGTCGGCCGGTGCCTTGCCGTCACGCAGGCTGGCGATCAACTGATCGGCACGGGTCTTGGCGGCAGCGCTGGCATGCTCCTTGACCAACTGGGTGCGGATAGCCGCAGACACGCTTTCCAGCGGCAGTTGAGCAGGCTTGAGGTGCTCCTTGGCGCGCAGCACGATCACGGTTTCCGGATCCAGCTCGATGGCGGTGCTGTTGGCGCCGTCATCCAGCACTTCGGTGCTGAACGCAGCCGTCACCACGGCACGGTTGGCGGCAACGCCTTCACCGCCCTCACGGCCGAATGGCTTGGAGGTGTGCACGGTCAGCTTCAGATCCTGCGCCGGCTGGGCCAGGTCGGAGGATTCGAACGAAGAGTCTTCCAGTTGCTTGGTCGCCTCGACGAAACGCTGCTCGACCTGCTGGGCCTTCAGCTCGCGGGTCAGCTTGTCCTTCAGGCTCGCCAGCGTCGGCACTTCCGGCGCCTCGACGCCCAGCAGCTTGATCAGGTGGAAACCGAAATCGGTGCGCACCGGTGCGGACACCTGATCCTTGGCCAGCGAGTACAAGGCTTTCTCGAACGCCGGGTCGTAGACGCCGGGACCTGCATAGCCCAGGTCGCCGCCGTTGTTGGCCGAACCCGGATCCTGCGAGAACTCCTTGGCCAGCGCTTCGAACTTCTCGCCCTTGGCCAGACGTGCCTGAATGTCTTCGATCTTCGCCTTGGCCTGGGCCTCGGTGGTCTTGCCGTTGACTTCGATCAGGATATGCGCCGCACGACGCTGTTCCGACAGGTTGGCGATCTCTTTCTGATAGGCCGCCTGCAGGTCTTCGTCCTTGACGGACACCTGGTCGAAGAACGAGGCCTTTTTCAGTTCCAGGTAATCGATGACCACTTGATCCGGGGTCATGAATTCCTTGGCGTGCTCGTCGTAGTAAGCCTTGACCTCGTCATCGGTCAGCTTGACGGCAGCCGGGTCGGCCTTGACGCTCAGCGCCGCGAAGTCGCGGGTCTGCTTCTCCAGGCGGGCGAACGCCAGCACCTGGGCGTCGGTGACGAAGCCGCTGCCGGCGACGCCGGCGCGCAGTTGGCCGATCAGCATTTCCTGGGCCAGCATCTGGCGGAACTGCATGCGACTGTAACCCAACTGGCGGATCACCTGGTCGAAGCGCTCGGAGCTGAACTTGCCGTCCACCTGGAACTCAGGCGTCTGCAGGATCACCTGATCCAGCGCAGCTTCCGAAAACGCGAACTTCGACTGTTCAGCGCCTTGCAGCAGCAGCTTACGGTCGATCAGGCCCTTGAGGGCCGAATCGCGCAACAGTTTTTCGTCGAGCAGAGAAGCGTCGAAATCCTTGCCCAGCTGTTGCATCAGCTGACGGCGCTGCATGTCGACGGCTTGGCTCAGCTCGTTCTGGCTGATTTCTTCGCCATTGACCTTGGCTGCCTCATTCTTGTGAGTGGCAGCCTTGAAAATGGCGTCGAAACCGGTCAGAGCCATCAGTACGACGATGACTCCGATGATGGTCTTGGCAATCCAGCCTTGTGAATTGTCCCTGATGTTCTGCAGCATGCGTCCCCCAGAAACGGTTGTACTTCAGAGTGGGCAACCGTGGAGCGTGGGTAGAATCCGGATAGAAGAAAGGCGCACCCGAGGATGCGCCTTCTCGAAACTGGCGGAGCGGACAGGGCTCGAACCCTCGATCCCGGCGTGGCAGGCAACGCTTCGGCTCGCCTGCCCTACCGCCCCGCTGCCAAGTCAGGCATGACCCCGACCCGGATGGGTAAAAACCTGAATCGAACTCAGTTGACAGCTTCTTTCAGGGCTTTACCGGCTTTGAAACCTGGCTTTTTAGCAGCAGCGATTTGCAGCGTCTTGCCGGTCTGTGGGTTGCGACCAACGCGAGCTGGACGATCGGTCACGGAGAAAGTGCCGAAGCCAACCAGAACAACGGAGTCGCCAGCCTTCAGAGCGCCAGTGACGGATTCGATTACAGCGTCCAGCGCACGGCCAGCAGCAGCTTTCGGGATATCAGCGGATGCAGCGATAGCATCAATCAGTTCCGACTTGTTCACTCTAAGTCCCCTTATATCTATTTGAGTATGATTCTAAGTTTTTTGGTGAAAGCAAAAACGAGTGCTGAATGGCCTACAGACACTTAAGAGCCGCTTTATAACAAGGGCTCTAAAAAGCTGTCAAGGAAGCCCCCCAGGCAAATGCGTACTAATGCGTGCTAATTCTTTCCTTAGAGTCAGACTCACGTTTTTCGTCCTTGGCAACTATCTCCGGAGCCACATCCGGCAAGGGCTCCGGCGCGTATTGCAGCGCAATTTGCAGGACTTCGTCAATCCATTTAACCGGTTTGATCTGCAGATCCTGCTTGATATTGTCCGGAATTTCCTTCAGATCGCGCACGTTCTCTTCCGGGATAATGACGATCTTGATTCCGCCGCGGTGGGCCGCCAGCAGCTTCTCCTTCAGGCCGCCGATGGCCAGCACCTGGCCGCGCAGGGTGATCTCGCCGGTCATGGCGACATCGGCACGCACAGGAATGCCCGTCAAAGCCGACACCAGGGCGGTGCACATGCCTACACCGGCGCTCGGGCCGTCTTTCGGGGTCGCCCCTTCCGGCATGTGGATGTGGGTGTCGCGCTTCTCGTGGAAGTCCAGCGGAATGCCCAGGCTCTTGGCGCGGCTGCGCACCACGGTCTGGGCCGCGGTGATCGATTCGACCATGACGTCGCCCAGCGAACCGGTCTTGATCAGTTGCCCTTTGCCCGGCACGACAGCGGCTTCGATGGTCAGCAATTCGCCGCCGACCTGAGTCCAGGCCAGGCCAGTCACCTGTCCGATCTGATCCTGCTGTTCGGCCAGGCCGTAGCGGAACTTGCGCACGCCCAAGAAATGCTCCAGCAGGTCAGCTGTCACTTTCACCGAGAAACGTTTTTCCAGCGCGTGCTCCTTGACCGCCTTGCGGCAGACCTTGGCGATCTGGCGTTCCAGACCGCGCACACCGGCTTCACGGGTGTAGTAACGGATGATGTCGCGGATCGCTTCCTCGTCGAACTCCAGCTCGCCCTTCTTCAGGCCGTTGGCCTGGATCTGCTTCGGCGACAGGTATTTGACCGCGATGTTGATCTTCTCGTCCTCGGTGTAGCCCGGCAGACGGATCACTTCCATCCGGTCCAGCAGCGCCGGCGGGATGTTCATCGAGTTGGAGGTGCACAGGAACATTACGTCGGAGAGGTCGTAGTCGACTTCCAGATAGTGGTCGTTGAAGTTGTGGTTCTGCTCCGGATCGAGCACTTCCAGCAACGCCGACGCCGGGTCGCCCCGCATGTCGCTGCCCATCTTGTCGATTTCATCGAGCAGGAACAGCGGGTTGCGGACACCCACCTTTGTCATCTTTTGAATCAATCTTCCTGGCATCGAACCGATGTAGGTCCGACGGTGACCACGGATTTCCGCTTCGTCACGCACACCGCCCAAGGCCATGCGCACGAACTTGCGGTTGGTGGCATGGGCGATCGACTCCGCCAGCGAGGTCTTGCCCACGCCCGGAGGACCGACCAGGCACAGCACCGGGCCACGGATCTTCTTCACGCGCTTCTGCACGGCGAGGTATTCGAGGATGCGTTCCTTGACCTCTTCGAGGCCGTAGTGGTCGGCATCAAGAATGTCTTCGGCGCGGGCCAGATCCAGGCGTACCTTGCTCTGGGCCTTCCACGGCACCTGCACCAGCCAGTCGATGTACGAGCGCACCACCGTGGCTTCGGCGGACATCGGCGACATCTGCTTGAGCTTGTTCAGCTCGGCGGTCGCCTTGGCCAGGGCGTCTTTCGGCAAGCCAGCGGCGTCGATGCGCTTCTTCAGGTCCTCGACTTCGTTGTGGCCTTCGTCGCTGTCGCCGAGCTCTTTCTGAATGGCCTTCATTTGCTCATTCAAGTAGTACTCGCGCTGACTGCGCTCCATCTGTTTCTTGACCCGGCCGCGGATGCGCTTCTCGACCTGCAGCAGGTCGATTTCGGCGTCCAGCAGCGCCAGGACGTGCTCGACCCGGGCCGACAGGTCGACGATCTCCAGGATCTCCTGCTTCTGCTCGATCTTGAGCGCCATGTGCGCGGCCATGGTGTCCACCAGGCGGCCCGGCTCGTCGATGCTGTTGAGCGACGACAGGACTTCGGCTGGGACTTTCTTGCCCAACTGCACATATTGTTCGAACTGCGACAGCAGGCTGCGCACGAACACTTCGGATTCACGCTCGGCGGCGTCGGTCTCTTCGATGAGCGACACTTCGGCGCGGCAGTGACCGTCGACTTCGCTGAAACGCTCGACGGTGCCGCGCTGCTCGCCTTCGACCAGCACCTTGACCGTGCCGTCAGGCAGCTTGAGCAATTGCAGAACGGTGGCGATGGTGCCTACGCGGTAGAGAGCCTCTTCGCCGGGATCGTCGTCGGCCGGGTTTCTCTGGGCCAGCAGCAGGATCTGCTTGTCGCCCGCCATCGCTGCCTCGAGGGCTTCGATGGACTTCTCGCGCCCCACGAACAGTGGGATAACCATGTGCGGATAGACCACGACATCACGCAATGGCAGGAGAGGCAATTCGATGGTTGTCTTCATGATTTCGCCTCTGCGTCGGCCAGATGGCCGTAAAAGGATGGAAGTAAGCTTGAAACCAAGATGGGGGCTGCATCCGAAAAATACAAGCGGATAAAGGATCGGCTTGAAAAATCACGACTTACGCATGCGCACGCAGGGATTGAGTGCCGTGGGGAACAGCCCGGCCCGCTTGCGCCGGATCGCCTGCACCCGAAAAAGCAAAGGGGCCCGAAGGCCCCTTCCTGATCCGGCACGGTGGACGCTTACGCGTCCGGCGCTGCCTTGGCGGTCGGCTCACTGTTCTCGTAGATGTACAGTGGCTTGGACTTGCCTTCAATGACGCTTTCGTCGATCACGACTTTACTCACGTCGGACTGCGACGGGATTTCGTACATCGTGTCGAGCAGCACGCCTTCGAGGATCGAACGCAGGCCGCGGGCACCGGTCTTGCGCTCCAGCGCACGCTTGGCGACGGACTTCAGCGCATCGGAGCGGAACTCCAGATCCACGCCTTCCATCTCGAACAGCTTGGCGTACTGTTTGGTCAACGCGTTCTTCGGCTCGGTGAGGATCTGCATCAGAGCAGCCTCGTCCAGCTCGTCCAGGGTCGCCAGCACCGGCAGACGACCGACGAATTCCGGGATCAGACCGAACTTGACCAGATCGTCAGGCTCGACCTCACGCAGGGATTCACCGACCTTCTTGCCCTCTTCCTTGCTGCGCACTTCGGCGTTGAAGCCGATGCCGCCCTTGGTGGAGCGGTTCTGGATGACCTTTTCCAGGCCGGAGAACGCACCGCCGCAGATGAACAGGATGTTGCGGGTGTCGACCTGCAGGAACTCCTGCTGCGGATGCTTGCGGCCACCCTGCGGCGGAACGGAGGCGACGGTGCCTTCGATCAGCTTGAGCAAGGCCTGCTGCACGCCCTCGCCCGACACGTCGCGGGTGATCGACGGGTTGTCGGACTTGCGCGAGATCTTGTCGATTTCGTCGATGTAGACAATGCCCATCTGGGCCTTTTCCACATCGTAGTCGCACTTCTGCAGCAGCTTCTGAATGATGTTCTCGACGTCCTCGCCCACGTACCCCGCCTCGGTGAGGGTGGTCGCGTCAGCGATGGTGAACGGAACGTTCAGCAGGCGGGCCAGGGTTTCGGCCAGCAGGGTCTTGCCCGAGCCGGTCGGGCCGATCAGCAGGATGTTGCTCTTGCCGAGCTCGACATCGTCACTTTTCTTGTCACGCTGGTTCAGACGCTTGTAGTGGTTGTACACCGCTACCGCCAGAACCTTCTTGGCACGCTCCTGACCGATCACGTACTGATCAAGGATGCCGCTGATTTCTTTGGGCGAAGGCAGTTTATGCGCGCTGCTTTCGGCCTGTGCCTCCTGCACCTCCTCGCGGATGATGTCATTGCACAGGTCGACGCACTCGTCGCAGATAAAGACCGAGGGGCCGGCAATCAATTTGCGTACTTCATGCTGGCTTTTGCCACAGAAGGAGCAATAAAGCAGCTTGCCGTTGTCCTCGCCGTTGCGGGTGTCAGTCATTCGATCGATCCAAATCCGATAGGCTTGCAACACAAGATGAAGGCTATTGCGGGCTTTTTCAAGCCCGCAGGTGATCGGACCTGCCGACCTGCCTTGTTTTCGGGCTGCTTGTTTTAAGCGGGACGCTGCTCGATCACTTCATCGATCAAGCCGTACTCGCGCGCAGCGTGGGCGCTCATGAAGTTGTCGCGGTTGGTGTCGCGCTCGATTTCCTCGAGCGTGCGCCCGCTGTGCTTGGCCATCAGCGTGTTGAGGCGCTCGCGGATGAACAGGATTTCCTTGGCGTGGATCTCGATGTCCGAGGCCTGACCCTGGAAACCGCCCAGCGGCTGGTGAATCATCACGCGCGAGTTCGGCAGGCAGTAGCGCTTGCCCGGCGCACCGGCGGTCAGCAGGAAAGCGCCCATGCTGCACGCCTGACCGATGCAGGTCGTCGACACGTTCGGCTTGATGAACTGCATGGTGTCGTAGATCGACATGCCCGCGGTCACCGAACCACCCGGCGAGTTGATATAGAGATGGATGTCCTTGTCCGGGTTTTCCGCCTCAAGGAACAGCAGTTGCGCGCAGATCAGGTTGGCCATGTAGTCTTCGACAGGACCGACCAGGAAGATCACCCGCTCCTTGAGAAGACGCGAGTAGATGTCATAGGCGCGCTCGCCGCGAGCGGATTGCTCGACAACCATCGGGACCAGGCCGCCGGCGGCCTGGACATCAGAGTTCTGCTGAATATAAGAATTTCGGAACATGCTCTGCAGTCACTCCCAAATAGTTATGTCTTGAATGCACATAAGCCAGCGCGAAGGCTGGCTTATGTGTGTACTTCTTAACGCAGGAACAATCAGTCGGCTTTTGGAGCTTCTACCGGCTTGACCGCTTCTTCGTAAGAGACCGATTTGTCGGTCACGCTAGCTTTCTGCAGAACAGTATCCACAACTTGTTCTTCCAGCACAACCGAACGGACTTCGTTCAGTTGCTGCTCGTTCTTGTAGTACCAGGACACCACTTGCTCAGGCTCTTGGTAAGCCGAGGCCATTTCCTGGATCATTTCGCGAACGCGCGCTTCGTCAGGCTTGAGGTCGTTCTGCTTGACCACTTCAGCCACGATCAGGCCCAGCACCACACGGCGCTTGGCTTGCTCTTCGAACAGCTCGGCCGGCAGTTGGTCAGGCTTGATGTTGCCGCCGAACTGCTGGACGGCCTGCACGCGCAGACGGTCGACTTCGTTGGACAGCAGCGCCTTCGGCACTTCGATCGGGTTGGTGGCCAGCAGACCGTCCATGACCTGGTTCTTCACCTTGGACTTGATCGCCTGACGCAGCTCACGCTCCATGTTCTTGCGAACTTCGGTGCGGAAACCTTCCAGGCCCGATTCCTTGATGCCGAACTGGGCGAAGAACGCTTCGTTCAGCTCAGGCAGCTGAGGCTCGGATACGGTGTTGACGGTCACGGTGAACTCGGCGGTCTTGCCGGCCAGGTCCAGGTTCTGATAGTCCTCAGGGAAGGTCAGGTTCAGAACGCGCTCTTCACCGGCCTTGGCGCCGACCAGGCCTTCTTCGAAGCCCGGGATCATGCGGCCGGAGCCCAGCACCAGCTGGGTGCCCTTGGCGGAACCGCCGGCGAACGCTTCGCCGTCGACCTTGCCGACGAAATCGATGTTCAGCTGGTCTTCGTTCTGGGCAGCGCGCTCGGCCACTTCGAAACGGGTGTTCTGCTTGCGCAGGATGTCCAGCATCTTGTCCAGGTCGGCGTCAGCCACGTCGGCGCTCAGGCGCTCGACGGTGATGCCGTCGAAACCGGCGACGGTGAACTCAGGGAACACTTCGAATACGGCTACGTATTCCAGGTCCTTGCCGGCTTCCAGGGATTTCGGCTCGATCGAAGGCGAACCGGCAGGGTTCAGCTTCTGCTCGACCACCGCTTCATAGAAGGAGGACTGGATCACGTCGCCCACCGCTTCCTGACGAGCGTCGGCACCGAAACGGCGCTTGATTTCGCTCATCGGCACTTTGCCTGGACGGAAGCCAGCAATCTTGGCCTTTTGGGCAGTCTGCTGCAGACGCTTGTTGACCTGGCTCTCGATGCGCTCGGCCGGCACGGTGACGCTCATGCGGCGCTCAAGAGCAGTAGTATTTTCAACAGAAACTTGCATGGATATTCCTCGTTGCACAGACGTTGGCCGGCCGTTTCCGACCCCAGAATCAAGGGCATGCATTCTAGTGGGTCAAACCCAAGAAGTCACCCTACTGAAATCAGATGGAAACGCAGCAGGCGGTTTTCCGGTGCGGACGCACGGATGCGCCGCGCTCCGCAGGCGAATACAACAATCCCGCCAGGGGTTCGTGCCGACCATTCTATATATAGAAGAGGCGCGCCAGCATCTCCCTGACAGCCGGCCCGAAACACGGACCGCCGAAACAAAAAAGGCGCCAGACTGTTAAATCTGGCGCCTTTCGAAATATGGGGTGGACGATGGGGATCGAACCCACGACAACGGGAGTCACAATCCCGTGCTCTACCAACTGAGCTACGCCCACCATATTGCGTGTCAAAAAAGCCTTTCAGCCCCTTTGCGATACCTCAACCAAGCCAGCGGCATGAATGAAGCCTTGATTGGTGCGGATGAAGAGACTCGAACTCTTACGCCTCGCGGCGCTGGAACCTAAATCCAGTGTGTCTACCAATTCCACCACATCCGCGACTTGAAGCGGTTAAAGCAAAGGCGCCAGACCGTTAAATCTGGCGCCTTTTGAATATGGGGTGGACGATGGGGATCGAACCCACGACAACGGGAGTCACAATCCCGTGCTCTACCAACTGAGCTACGCCCACCATATCGCGCTACTTGTGCCAATGCTGCCTAATGGCGCACCCGGCAGGACTCGAACCTGCGACCATCCGCTTAGAAGGCGGATGCTCTATCCAGCTGAGCTACGGGCGCCTTGTTAATCTGTACCCTTGGAGGACTACAAACTAAGTGCTTTCCGGCCTTGCAGAACCTTGATTCCGCTCGACTTTCTTAACCAGTGCTAGGCTGTGCCCGACAAGTGCGACGAATAGTATAGAGACACCCGGAGACCGTCAAATCCTTTTTAAAAAAAATTCATTTAATTAAAGGGGTTAGGGGAATTTGCAGACCAAGCGCCTTTGCCCTCACCGCCTGACATGCGAGAATGCGTTCTCATTTTTTCCCCTCTCGATGGTTAATCACGCGCAATGACTGCACAACTAATCGACGGCAAATCCATCGCCGCCAGCCTGCGCCAGCAGATCGCCCAACGGGTCGCAGAGCGTCGCGAGCAAGGCCTGCGCACGCCGGGCCTGGCGGTGATCCTGGTCGGCAGCGATCCTGCCTCTCAGGTTTATGTCTCGCACAAGCGTAAAGACTGTGAAGAGGTCGGCTTCCTTTCCCAGGCCTACGACCTGCCTTCCGACACCACCCAGCAGGCGCTGGCCGACCTGATCGACCGCCTGAACGACGACCCGGCGATCGACGGCGTCCTGCTCCAGCTCCCGCTGCCGGAACACCTGGACGCCTCCAAGCTGCTGGAGCGCATCCGTCCGGACAAGGACGTCGACGGTTTCCACCCTTATAACGTCGGCCGTCTGGCCCAGCGCATCCCACTGCTGCGCCCGTGCACCCCCAAAGGCATCATGACCCTGCTGGAAAGCACCGGCGTCGACCTGTACGGCATGCACGCCGTGGTCGTCGGCGCTTCCAACATCGTCGGTCGCCCGATGGCGATGGAACTGCTGCTGGCCGGCTGCACCGTGACCGTCACCCACCGCTTCACCAAGGACCTGGCCGGCCACGTCGGCCGCGCCGACCTGGTGGTGGTCGCCGCTGGCAAGCCGGGCCTGGTCAAAGGCGAGTGGATCAAGGAAGGCGCGATCGTGATCGACGTCGGCATCAACCGCCAGGAAGACGGCAAGCTGGTGGGCGACGTGGTGTACGAGACCGCCCTGCCCCGCGCCGGCTGGATCACGCCGGTGCCGGGCGGCGTAGGCCCGATGACCCGCGCCTGCCTGCTGGAAAACACGCTCTACGCGGCAGAAACCCTGCACGGCTGAGGCGCGTTTTCCGCCCCCTGAGAACCCCGCCTTGCGCGGGGTTTTTCATGCCCTCGAAAAAACCTTTACCGTTCGCCGGAAACCCCTATTTTCACAGGGCTTTTCACGACTTTTTCATGGCTCTCGAACAACCATCGACAGTTCTTCGACCATACTCCTACAATGCGTCGTTTTTACGACACAAGCCGTTACAAAAGCGGCATTTCCAACCCTTATGAGTTCGCCCGCGTGAATATTCGCCTCTCCATCCTGAGCCTGGTTTTTGCATTTTCAGGCACACTCCTCACGCCAACGGCCGATGCCGCCGAAACCACCGCTGCCCCCCGAGACGCCTCGCAACTGAAGATCGCCTCCGGCAGCGCCCTGCTGATGGACATGCAGACCAATAAAGTCATCTATTCCAGCAACCCGGACGTGGTCGTGCCGATCGCCTCCGTGAGCAAGCTGATGACCGGCCTGGTGGTTGTGGAAGCGCGACAGAACATGGACGAATGGATCGACGTCGACATCAGCAATACCCCGGAAATGAAGGGCGTGTTCTCCCGGGTCAAACTGCGAAGCGAACTGCCGCGCCGCGAGATGCTGCTGATTGCGCTCATGTCCTCGGAAAACCGGGCGGCCGCCAGCCTGGCCCACCACTACCCGGGCGGCTACGCAGCGTTCATCGCCGCCATGAACGCCAAGGCCAAGGCCCTGGGCATGACCAGCACCCATTTCGTCGAACCGACCGGCCTGTCGGAGCGCAACGTGTCCACCGCCCGCGACCTGAGCAAACTGCTGGTGGCCGCGCACAAGCATCCGATCCTCAGCGAACTGACCACCACCAAGGAAAAGACCGTGTCGTTCCGCAAGCCCAACTACACCCTGGGCTTTCGCAACACCGACCACTTGGTGAACAAGGCGGACTGGGACATCAAGATCACCAAGACCGGCTTCACCAACCCCGCCGGGCATTGCCTGGTGCTGGTGACCCGCATGGGCAACCGCCCGGTGACCCTGGTGATCCTCGATGCGTTCGGCAAGTACACCCACTTCGCCGACGCCAGCCGCATCCGCAGTTGGGTGGAAACCGGCAAGAGCACCAACGCACCGGCGGCGGCGCTGCAGTACAAGGCGGCGAAGAACCTGAAGAACCGCCCCGGCAACGTGGTCGAAGCGTCCAAGTAACCCGCGAAACGACAAAGCCCCGAACGTTCGGGGCTTTTTTTCGTCTGCGGTTTCAATCGTTGGGCAGCGGCATCTGGTCATCGTCGGGGATGCCGTCGCCGGCGCTGGGATCCCGCGTATGCGGCGTCACCACCGCCGGACGGGCCAACGGGTCGCGCAGCGGGCTTTCAGGATCCAGCACCGGATCCACCTCAGGTTCCGCCGTGGTCGGCACGCTGTCGGGTTTATGGTCATCGAAGCTCGAATCGGTACTCATGTGCACCTCGCATCCGGGATACGGCCCGGAACGACCGGGCCTCTGACCATAAGAAACCCGATGCATCACGCCGTGCCCGAGAAATGACGAACGGCGCCTTACTGCGCCCCCAGCGCCTTGCGCGCCTGGGCCGCTTCCTGCTCCTGCCCGGCCTGGGCCAGCTCGTCGGCGGCCTTCAGCCAGCGCTGGCGGTCGACCGAGGCCGGCACCTGCGAAGGCTTCTGGATCAGCACTGCCCAGCCGCCGGCCTTGTTCAGGGCCGACTCGAAGGCGTCGAAGCCCATCAGCTCGCGCCGGTTCATCCCGGCGCGCAACAGCACGGTCTGCTTTTTCCGGTCGTAGCCGGAGAGGATCGCGTAGCGCGGCTCGGCCCAGAAGGCCGAGCCTTCGCTGAAGCGCACCATCACCGGATAGCCTGCGGCGACCTGGGTCAGCAGCGCCGGCAGCCGGCTGTCCAGCGGATAGACCACCATGCCGTATTCCCGGGCGAGATTCTGCAGGTTCTGCTGCAACTGGTCTTGCGCTTGGGGCAGGCGCAGCGGCTTCTCCAACAGGCCCGGCGTGATCACGATGCCCTGCTGCGACAACAGGCTGGCCAGCACCTGCGGCCCGCTCTGATTGGCCTCGCCGCGGTAGAACGTGCCGCTGAGCTCGACCCGCTCCGGCAAACGCTGAACCTCCGGCGCCACACTGCCCGCGCACCCCGCCAGGGCGGCCGCGCAACCTGCCGCCAGCAGCGCCGCGCGGATCCGAGAAAATACCTGCACCATCGTCACTCTCTATCAAAGACGCCGGTCGTCGTGTTCCGGCTTGGCCGACGATCATAGGACGGCGCAACGCTGCGGTATAGCCCGAATCCGCAGACGCATCGCCGGCATAGAGCGAACTGATTGGCCGCCCCCGACCTTCGGTCAATAGCCTGAAACACGCCAGCGACTAGACTGTGGCTTGAAGACAGAGAACGCGTGCGCCCGACGCAGGGCAAAGAGGAGGCACCGATGAGCCTGACGATGACCATCATGATGCTGATAGCCGGCTGGCTGGCCGTGGCCGCCGCCATGTTGTGGGGCGTGCTGCGCATCGCCCGGCGCCACCACCCTCATCCGCCCCGCCCCGAACCTGCGGAAAAGGCCGCCAGGCACCGCGCCCGCCACGCCACCGCGCACTGACTGACGCCCGACAGCCCAAACGGAAAAAGGCCGCCCGGACTCGCAAGAGCCCGGGCGGCCTTTTCGTTCAGCGGCGCTTAGCCTTCAGCCGGCAGACGCTTTTGCTTGGCCCGGCGCGACATCATGTTCAGCACCTCGATGGCCGCGGAGAACGCCATCGCCGCATACACATAGCCTTTGGGCACATGGGCGCCGAAGCCTTCGGCGATCAGCGTCATGCCGATCATGATCAGGAAGCCCAGGGCCAGCATCACCACCGTCGGGTTGTCGTTGATGAACTTGGCCAGCGGATCAGCCGCCAGCAGCATCACCAATACCGACACCAGCACCGCGATGATCATGATCGGCAGGTGTTCGGTCATGCCGACGGCAGTGATGATGCTGTCGATGGAGAACACCAGGTCCAACATCAGGATCTGCCCGATGGCGGCGGCGAAACCCAGGGTCACGGTGGAGCTGGCGGATTTCGGATCCTCCGGCGCCGGATCCATGCTGTGATGGATCTCCGTGGTGGCTTTCCACAGCAGGAACAGGCCGCCGGCGATCAGGATGATGTCCTTCCAGGAGAACGCATGGCCGAAGATCTCGATCACAGGCTCGGTCAGCTGGACGATGAACGCGATGGTGCTCAGCAGGCCCAGACGCAGGATCAGCGCCATGCCGATACCGATGCGCCGCGCCTTCTGACGGTGCTGCTCGGGCAGCTTGTTGGTCAGGATCGAGATAAAGATCAGGTTATCGATGCCGAGCACGATCTCCATCACCACCAGGGTGGCGAGCGCAATCCAGGCGGTGGGGCTGGCGGCGAGTTCCAACAGATATTCCATGGTTCAGTCCTGGTTCTTGTAAGACGTTTTAGATTTCCTGGGAGGACGATTCGGATTTTCCGTCGTCATCCTTCGATTCGTTCTTGCCGGTCAGATTGCCGGTGGCATCACTGAGCGCCTGCTCCGCCGCCTTGTGGGTGTCGTCGATGGCCTGCTTGGCGGCTTCCGCCGCTTGCCCCATCAGTTGCTGGGCGCTCTTTTCCGCTTGGTCGCATCCGGCCAACACCAGTAAAGACGCGATCAGCACCGCCGTGGTTTTGAGTTTCATCTTGTTTCCCTCGAATGGATCAGACATCTGGCCTGACAGGCCCGCCGTCGATGGCTGGGCATTCTAGGGAAGGTGACACTTCAGAAAAATTCGTATTTTTACCGGCTATACTTCGGTTTTTACGAACAAAACATTTCACAGAAGAACGCCATGCTCAATTACCGACAACTGCATTACTTCTGGGTGGTGGCCAAGACCGGCAGCATCGTGCGCGCCTGCGAGCAGTTGAACCTGACCCCGCAGACCATCAGCGGGCAGATTTCCCTGCTCGAAGAAACCTACGGCATCGAACTGTTCCGCCGGGTCGGCCGCCAGCTGGAGCTCACCGAAGCCGGGCGCCAGACCCTGCCTTATGCCGAACAGATGTTTCAGTTGGGCGGCGAGCTGGAACGGATGCTGCGCACCCAGCCCAACGAGCAGCAGATCCTGTTCCGCGTCGGCGTGGCCGATGTGGTGCCCAAATCCATCGTCTACCGCCTGATCGCGCCGACCATGGAACTGAGCGAGCCGCTGCGCATCACCTGCCGCGAAGACAAACTGGAACGGTTGCTGGCGGATCTGGCGATCCAGCGGCTGGACATGGTGATTTCCGACAGTCCGATGCCGTCGCACCTGGACATCAAGGGCTACAGCCAGAAACTGGGGGAATGCGGGATCAGCTTTTTCGCCACCGCCGAACTGGCGGCGCAATACGGAAACGACTTCCCGCGCAGCCTGCACGGTGCGCCGCTGTTGATTCCCGGCGCGGAAACCGTGGTGCGCAGCCGCCTGCAGCGCTGGTTCGCCGAACAGCAGATCCAGCCGAGGATCGTCGGCGAGTTCGATGACAGCGCGCTGATGCAGGCGTTCGGCCAGTCCGGCAGCGGGATCTTCATCGGCCCCAGCGTGATCGCCGATGAGGTGAAGCGTCAGTGCGGCGTCGAAGCGATCGGCCAGACCGACGCGGTGAGCGAATCGTTCTACGCGATTTCCGTGGAGCGCAAGGTCAAGCACCCCGGCATCGTTGCGATCACCGAAGGTGCCCGACGCGAGCTGTTCACCGCCCTTTAGGCCTCGGCGCAGGCCACCCGCGGCTTGAGCGCCATCAGTACCATGGCCAGGACGATCGACAGCAGGATGAAGCCGGCGGCGGCGAAGCCCACGAAGCCCAGGCCGGCGCTGTCGATCACCCGGCCGCCGACCATCGCGCCCAGGCCGATGCCCAGGTTGGCCCCGGCGATGTTCAGCGACGCGGCGAACGCCGGCGCCTCGGGCGCCGCCTTCATCAGGCGCACGTGGCTGACCAGGAACAGCGCCGCCTGGGTCACGCCCCAGATGCCCATCGCCGCCGCCAGCCCGACCGGCGAATGGATGTTCGGCACCAGTGCCACCATGCCGGCGATCATGAAGGTGCAGAACATGATCGACGCCACCAGCGGATGACGGTCCACCGCGCGGCCACCCAGCGAGTTGCCGATCAGCCCCACCGCGCCGAAGCCCATCAGGCACCAGCCGACCACGGTGCCGTTGAACCCGGCCAGCCGCTCCAGGATGTCCGCCAGGTAGGTGTAGGCGGTGAACATGCCGCTGAACACCACGATCGACAGCAGCACATGGCCCAGCATCAGCGGGCTGCGCAGGATCTTGAACTGCGAGGCGAAGCTGACCTGATGCTGGTGCAGGTGGGTCTTGGGCAGGTAGACGAACAGCAGCAACGCCTTGGCGAACGCGATCACCGCCAGGATGGCGAACGCGCTGCGCCAGCCGAACGCGTCGGAAATCAGCGTGCCGACCGGAATGCCGAACACGGTGGCGCAGACGATGCCGAAGCCGATCTTGGCGATGGCGCGGCCGGCGTGGTCGGGGCCGACGATGTCCACCGCCGTTTCGCTGGCCAGGGCCCAGAACACCGGCAGCCCGAGCGCCGGGATCAGCCGGGCGACGGCCATCACCCAGATGTTCGGCGCCAGGGCCGCGAGGGTGTTGGCCAGGCCGAACATGATCAGGATGGTGATGAACAGCCGGCGCCGCTCGAACCGTGCGAAGAACGCCGTCAGGAACGGCCCGAACATCGCCACGGTGAAGGCGAACAGGGTCACCAGCAACCCGGCCTGCGGGATGGTGACGTCAAGGTCTCGGGCGATCGCCGGCAACAGGCCGACGATGATGAATTCCGTGGTCAGCACCGTGAAGCCGGCGGCGGACAACAGAAGGATCGGAAACAGCATGGGAAACTCCAGCGAAACGACGGCACCGGCGTTCGACCCGAAGGCCCGCCGGCAAATCTGAAAATGAGGATGGCGGATCTTAACAGAAGTGTTTGCGCCCAGGCTTGCACAAAGCTGCCGATCTTGCCGGCCGTTCGGGCGGCGGATCGTCACAGGCCTGAAGGAACGCGCCTGTGCTGTGGTAAAGTCCGCGCCCTGCAAAACGTACACCCTGTTCAGCGACCCGTTTGTCGGCGTCGTTGGCTCGCCGACACTTTCGGTTCGTGCGCCGGGCCTGCCCCCGCCTTGTCGTCCGCGCATGCGACCTGCTCCCCATAAAAATTCAGAGATGCCGTTATGACCGCTTCATCCCCTTCTCTATTGCAGCGCCTGAAAAACCTCAGCCTGGTCACGCAGATCCTGATCGGTCTGGTGGCCGGCATCGCCCTGGCGCTGTTCGCGCCGGAAGCGGCCAAAGGCACTGCGTTCATCGGCAAGGTGTTCGTCTCGGCCCTCAAGGCCGTGGCGCCGATTCTGGTGTTCGTGCTGGTCATGGCCTCGATCGCCAACCACAAGCACGGCCAGGAAACCCACATCCGGCCGATCCTGTTCCTGTACCTGTTGGGGACGTTCGGCGCCGCCGTGGTGGCGGTGATCGCCAGCACGCTGTTCCCGTCCCACCTGGTGCTGTCCACCGACAACGTCGCGGTGACCGCGCCCGGCGGCATCGGCGAAGTGCTGCAGAGCCTGCTGCTGAGCGTGGTCGACAACCCGGTCAGCGCCCTGATGAACGCCAACTTCATCGGCATCCTGGCCTGGGCCATCGGCATGGGCGTGGCGATCCGCCATGCCGGCGACACCACCCGCCAGGTGCTGGACGACCTGTCCAACGGCGTGACCCTGATCGTGCGGGTGGTGATCCGCTTCGCCGCGCTGGGCATTTTCGGCCTGGTGGCCTCGACCCTGGCCACCTCGGGCTTCGGCGCGCTGATCGGCTATGCGCACCTGCTGGCCGTGCTGCTGGGCTGCATGCTGTTCGTGGCGCTGGTGATGAACCCGCTGATCGTGTTCTGGAAGCTGCGCCGCAACCCGTATCCGCTGACGCTCAAGTGCCTGCGCGAAAGCGGCATCACCGCGTTCTTCACCCGCAGCTCGGCGGCCAACATTCCGGTCAACCTGGAACTGAGCAAGCGCCTGGGCCTGCACGAAGACACCTATTCGGTGTCGATCCCGCTCGGCGCCACCATCAACATGGCCGGCGCGTCGATCACCATCACCGTGCTGACCCTGGCCGCCGTGCACACCCTGGGCATCGCCGTGGACATCCCGACCGCGATCCTGCTCAGCGTCGTCGCGGCGATCTGCGCTTGCGGCGCCTCGGGCGTGGCCGGTGGTTCGCTGCTGCTGATTCCGCTGGCGTGCAGCCTGTTCGGCATCCCGAGCGAGATCGCCATGCAGGTGGTGGCCGTGGGCTTCATCATCGGCGTGCTGCAGGACTCGGCCGAGACCGCGCTGAACTCTTCCACCGACGTGCTGTTCACCGCCGCCGCGTGCCTGGGCGAAGAACAGAAGGCCCAGCGCCCGGCCTGACGCCAAACCTGTAGGAGCGAGCCTGCTCGCGATGGCGTTCCGGCCAGTACGGCCACATCGCGAGCAGGCTCGCTCCTACAGAAGAACGGCATGAAAAAGCCCGCCAAGGTTGACGCCTTGGCGGGCTTTTTCAATGGTTTTGCGAAGCCGGGCGGCTTAGAACGCGCCCATGTAATCGCGCTTGCCCACTTCCACGCCGTTGTGGCGCAGCAGCGCGTAGGCGGTGGTGACGTGGAAGAAGAACTGCGGCAGGCCGTAGGTCAGCAGGTAGGCCTGGCCGGTGAAGCGCTTCTCTTTCGGCGTGCCCGGACGGGTCACGATCTCGATGCCTTCCTTGCCGTTGATCTGCTCCGGCTTGATCTCGCCGATGAAGGCCAGGACTTTGCTCAGCAGGGTTTGCAGCTCGGCGAAGGTGGTTTCGCTGTCGTCGTACTTCGGCAGCTCGACTTCGGCCAGGCGGGCCGACACGCCCTTGGCGAAGTCCACGGCGATCTGCACCTGGCGCACCAGCGGGAACATGTCCGGGTACAGGCGCGCCTGGAGGAAGGCGTTCGGGTCGATGTTTTTCTCGGTGGCGTGGGCTTCGGCCTTTTTCAGCACATCGCTCAGGGCGTTGAGCATCTGCTGGAAAACCGGGACGGATGCGGCGTACAGGGAAATGGTCATGGCAGTCTCGCGTGGTGGCGGGTGGTCAAACGTGGGCGATTATAGCCATGCCTTGCGCCGGCGCGGCTTGTCTTTTGTCGCGCAAGGATTAGGCTAGGCGCCTTCGACTGCACAGGGAGCCCGCGATGACCACCGAATCAGAGACCACTTTCGACGAACCGCGGCTCAACGCCACGGAAATCCGCATTCTGGGCTCGCTGATCGAGAAGCAGGCCACCAGCCCGGAAACCTACCCGCTGACCCTCAACGCGCTGGTGCTGGCCTGCAACCAGAAGACCAGCCGCGAACCGGTGATGAACCTGACCCAAGGCCAGATCGGCCAGAGCCTGCGCGCCCTCGAAAGCCAGGGCATGGCCCGACTGGTGATGGGCAGCCGCGCCGACCGCTGGGAGCACAAGGTCGACAAGGCGCTGGAACTGGTGCCGGCGCAGCTGGTGCTGACGGGGCTGATGTTTCTGCGCGGCCCGCAGACCGTCAACGAACTGCTGACCCGCAGCGGCCGCATGCATGACTTCGAAGACGCCGAACAGGTGGTGCATCAGCTGGAACGCCTGATCGCCCGCGGGTTGGCGGTACTGATTCCGCGCCAGGCCGGCCAGCGCGAAGACCGCTACACCCATGCCCTGGGCGACCCGGCGGACATCGAGGCCATCATCGCGGCGCGGCAGAACGCCGGCGAGCGCAGTTCTGGCGGCGGCGTGTCGGTCGAGCGGATCGAGGAGCTGGAAGCACGGATCGCCGCACTGGAAGAACGCCTGGCCCGCCTCGAATAAACACCGCCAGCCCATGTGGGAGCTGCGGTGCGACGATTCGACTTGCCAGCGATGGCGATGGGTCAGGCGATGAAGAGGTTGGCTGTACCGGCCTCATCGCTAGCAAGCTAGCTCCCACAGGATCTGCGGTGGCCTGACATTTCCGCGATCACCGCCGAACCCTGTGGGAGCTGCGGTGCGACGATTCGACTTGCCAGCGATGACGGAGGTACAGACAACAGAAATGTCGGCTGTACCGACCTCATCGCCAGCAGGCTGGCTCCCACAGGATCTGCGGTGGCCTGCCATTTCCGCGAACACCGCCGAACCCTGTGGGAGCTTGCCTGCAAGCGATGGCGGCATGTCAGGCGATGAAGATCCCTGCCGATCTCAGCTGCGGGCGAACGCCACCGCCGCCTCGAACTGCTCCGTCGTCGGCCGCACGCCGGTGTAGAGCACGAACTGTTCCAGCGCCTGAATGGCGATCACTTCAAGGCCCGTGATCACTCGCTTGCCTTCGGCCCGGCCACGCACGATCAGCGGCGTTTCTGACGGGATCGCCACCACATCGAACACAGTGTCCGCTGCCTGGATCACCTGCGGCGCGAACGCCAGTTGATCGGCTTCAGGCCCGCCGGTCATGCCGATGGGGGTGACGTTGATCAGCATCTGCGGCCGCTCATCGCCCAGCTCCGCCGTCCAGCGGTAGCCCAGGGAGTCGGCCAGCGCCCGCCCGGCGCGTTCGTTACGGGCGACGATCAGGCCGTTGCGGTAACCGCCGTCGCGCAGGGCGCTGGCCACGGCCTTGGCCATGCCGCCGCTGCCGCGCAGGGCGAAGGTCGAGTCCTTGGGCACCGCATGGGTCTGCAACAGTTGCGCGACGGCGATGTAGTCGGTGTTGTAGGCCTTGAGGTGGCCCTGGGTGTTGACGATGGTGTTGATCGACTGGATCGCCGCCGCCGACGCGTCCAGTTCGTCGACCAGTTCGATGCAGGCCTCCTTGAATGGCATCGACACGCCGCAGCCGCGGATGCCCAGCGCGCGGATCCCGCCTACGGCGCCCGGCAGGTCCTGGCTGCTGAACGCCTTGTAATAGAAGTTCAGGCCCAACTGCTCGTACAGGTGGTTATGAAAACGCAGGCCGAAGTTCCCGGGACGCCCAGACAGGGACATGCACAGTTGGGTGTCTTTGTTGGGGTTCATCTGCATGAAGAATCTCCTCGGAATGCACTTTCGGATGGACGGGATTAGCCAGGCCATCGGGTTCTGAACGATCATGGGCCGGTCTGTTCCGGGCATCGCAGCCGATGCCGCGAAACCGGGTAACCGAGCCGGTACAGACCTTACACAAAATTTACCCAGCGGCCGTGCCGATTTTCAGAAATTCGTTGTCATAGAGGTATCCCCGCGCCATCCCGTGCCTGCTGCAGGCCCGGACGCCGGGTCGAAGAACCGAGGAATTATCATGATTCGTAAACTCCCCATCGTGGCCTTGTTGATTGGTGCATTCGCTGTCACAGGTCAGGCAGAAGCCCACGGCGGTGGCTGGCAGGGCCCGGCGGTGTTCGGTGCGATCGTCGGCTCGGCCATCATCGGCTCGGCGCTCATCAACCAGGACCGGCCGGTCTACGTCCAACAGCCTGTTTACGCTCAGCCGGCGCCGGTGTACGTCCAGCAACCGCCGCCACCGGTCTACTACCAGCCGGCACCGGTGTATGTGCAACAGCCGGTGTACGTGCCGGGCCCTGTGTACTACGGCCCGCCCCGCGGCTACTACGGTCGCCCGCACTACTACGGCGGCCCGCGCTGGTAACCGCCCTGCAAGGAGCCCCGCTTTTGAGCGGGGCTTTTTTATGACCGTCCGTCGGCCGCGTCTGGATACACCGCGTCAAGGTCGCTCCGGAGACAGTCATGGCCGTTAAAGTCGGCATGATGGACAAGACCCGGAGCGCCCGGTCATCCGACGGTCATCCCTTTGTCATGACGGAGCCGCACTCTGAATCCGTCCGCAAACAACAAGGTTGAAAACAACAAGGACGACAGCCATGCCCACACAGAACCCGCACCGCATCGTCGGTCTATGCACCTCAAGCAAGGTCTACAGCGCCCTGACCGAGCTCAAGCACCTGGAAGGCCACCGCAGCGCCAAGTTCCTTTCGCTGCTGACCGAAAACCTGGTGCGCAAGGGCTTGCTCAACGAGCGGGAAGTGGTGCACATGCTCGATCAAGTGGTCGACTGAACAGCCCCCCGCCGGCGTCGATGTCCACTATCGAAAGCGTTGATTTTCCGCCGGGCCGACGATTGCATAAGGTAGCCCCATCGATTGATGGAGGTATCGGCAATGGCTCAGGTTCAAATCATGTCTGTCATCGGCAGCGCCGTCCCCGCCTCGCTCCGCGCCTTGGGGTTGCTCGCTTGCTGGTACGTGGTGCGCGACGGCGAACCGGTGAGCGGCCCGCTGCGCTCGCTGCCGGACGCCCAGGCGCTGTCCCGGGCCATGCTCGACGGCCCGCTCGGCGCCTAAGGCAATTGCACCTTGGGCCGGGTCTCGAGGTACAGCGCCCAGCTCGACATGAACAGCGCCGCGATCAGCGGACCGATCACAAAGCCGTTGAGGCCGAAGACCGCCAGGCCGCCTAACGTCGAGATCAGGATCATGTAGTCCGGCATGCGCGTGTCCTTGCCCACCAGCAGCGGACGCATGAGGTTGTCCACCAGCCCGATCACGAACACGCCGAACAGCCCCAGCACCACCCCTTGCCAGATCATTCCGCTCAACAGGAAATACAGCGCCACCGGTGCCCAGACGAGGCCCGCCCCTACCGCCGGCAACAGCGAAAGGAACGCCATCAGCACCGCCCACAGCAACGCGCTGGGGATGTCCAGGAACCAGAAGATCGCCCCGCCCAGCGCCCCTTGCGTGATCGCCACCAGCAGATTGCCCTTCACCGTGGCGCGCACCACGCGGTTGAACTTCAGTTGCAGACGGCGCTTGTGCTGCTCCTCCAGCGGCACCGCCGCGCGTACCTTGCGCGCCAGTTCGGCGCCGTCGCGCAAAAAGAAGAACAGCAAGTACAGCATGATGAAAAAACCCGCCACGAACTCGAACGTGCCCTGACCGACACTGAACGCCTGTGTCGCCAGCGCCTGGCTGCCTTGCAGCGCGGCCTTGACGATCTTCTCGCGCAAGGCGTTGAGCTCACCGACGCCCAAGCGGTCGAGCAGGTGCTGGAAGTACGGCGGCAGGCTGTGCTTGAACTGTGCAAGGTAGGCGCCGATGTCGATCTCGCCGCTGTCGATGCCCTTGTAGAGCATCGCCCCTTCCTGCACCAGCAGCCCCCCGATGACGATCACCGGCAAAATCGCGACGACCAGGCAGATGCCCAAGGTGCACAACGCCGTCAGGTTGCGCGGCCAGGCGAACCGCAACTGCAGGCGCCGCTGCATCGGTGCGAACAGGATGCCGAGGATCACCGCCCAGAACACCGCGCCGTAGAATGGCAGCAGGATCCAGATGAAGGCGACGGTCACCAGCGCCAGCAGCACCGTGAGGGATTTGAATTGCAGGCTCTTTCGGTTCATGTGCGATCCACGTCGGCCGGGGCGCCCCGTGCGCCCACCCGGACTTGGTCAGCCCGCTGCGGCACAAGTGCCCTTTTTGTTCATGGAGCATAGATCCAGATCAATGAATCCTCGCCGCCGTTGCCTTACCCTCCCGCGCTTTTGCCAGCGATGCCGCCATGACCGCCACCCTGCCCCTTACCGCCCCGGAACTGCTGGCCCCCGCCGGCACCCTGAAGAACATGCGCTACGCCTTCGCCTACGGCGCCGACGCGGTGTACGCCGGCCAGCCGCGCTACAGCCTGCGGGTGCGCAACAACGAATTCGACCACGCCAACCTCGCCCTCGGCATCCGCGAGGCCCAGGCCATGGGCAAGCGCTTCTATGTGGTGGTCAACATCGCCCCGCACAACGCCAAGCTCAAGACCTTCCTCAAGGATCTGGCGCCGGTGATCGAAATGGCGCCGGACGCGCTGATCATGTCCGACCCGGGCCTGATCATGCTGGTGCGCCGGCACTTCCCGCAGATGCCCATCCACCTGTCGGTGCAGGCCAACACGGTGAACTGGGCGAGCGTGGAGTTCTGGCAGCAGCAGGGCCTGAGCCGGATCATCCTGTCCCGCGAACTTTCCCTGGAGGAGATCGGCGAAATCCGCGAACAGGTGCCGGGCATGGAGTTGGAGGTGTTCGTCCACGGCGCCCTGTGCATGGCCTACTCCGGCCGCTGCCTGCTCTCGGGGTACATGAACAAACGCGACGCCAACCAAGGCACCTGCACCAACGCCTGCCGCTGGAAGTACTCGGCACAGGAGGCCACGCAAAACCAACTGGGCGAAATCGTGCAGACCTGCGAACCGCAGCCGACCCTCGGCCTGGGTGCCCCCACCGAACAGGTGTTCCTGCTGCAGGAGGCCAACCGTCCCGGCGAACTGATGCCAGCGTTCGAAGACGAACACGGCACCTACATCATGAACGCCAAGGACCTGCGCGCGGTGCAGCACGTCGAGCGCCTGACCCGCATGGGCGTGCATTCGCTGAAGATCGAGGGGCGCACCAAGTCGCACTTCTACTGCGCGCGCACCACCCAGGTCTATCGCCGGGCCATCGACGACGCGGTGGCCGGCCGCGAGTTCGACCGCAGCCTGATGAACGACCTGGAGTCGTTGGCCCAACGCGGCTACACCGAGGGTTTCCTGCGCCGCCATGTGCATGACGAGTACCAGAACTACCAGAACGGCAGCTCGGTCTCCGAGCGCCAGCAGTTCGTGGGCGAACTGACCGGCGAACGCCGGGGCCGGCTGGCCGAAGTCAAGGTGAAGAACCGCTTTGCCCTGGGCGATCACCTGGAACTGATGACGCCCAAGGGCAACTTCCATTTCGACCTGCACCAGTTGCACAACCTCAAGGACGAAGCCATCGACGTGGCGCCAGGGGACGGGCACACCGTTTACCTGCCGATTCCGGATGCGGTGGACCTGCGCTTCGGGCTGTTGATGCGGGACATCGGCACGGCCTGAGCCTGACGGCGCCCTCACCGACGCCATCGCCAGCAGGCTGGCTCCCACAGGAGCTGCGGTGGCCTGCCATTTCTGCGAACGCCACTGAGCCCTGTGGGAGCTGGCTTGCCAGCGATGGCGGCGGAACAGACAACAGAGATGTCGACTGGACCGGCCTCATCGCTAGCAAGCTAGCTCCCACAGAATCTGCGGTGGCCCGCCATTTCCGCGAACAACGCCGAACCCTGTGGGAGCTGCGGTGCGACGATTCGACTTGCCAGCGATGGCGGCGGAACAGACAACAGAGATGTCGACTGGACCGGCCTCATCGCTAGCAAGCTAGCTCCCACAGAATCTGTGGTGGCCTGCCATTTCTGCGAACACCACTGAGCCCTGTGGGAGCTGCGGTGCGACGATTCGACTTGCCAGCGATGGCGGTATGTCGGGCAACGAAGATGTCAGCCGTACCTCTTCCCCGGTTCAGCCCTGAGCCAAAAACCGGTCCCGGCTGTTGGTCAGGTGCAGCCACATCGCCGCCCGGGCCGCGTCCGGATCCTGGCGCCTGATTGCATTGAGGATCGCCTCATGCTCCTGGCTGGCCAGTTCCCCCAGCTTGCTCAGGTCCACCGCGCCGCGTTCGGCGGCGTTGACCCGGGTGCGCGGGATCATCGCGCTCCCCAGCTGCTGCATGATTTCGGTGAAGCACACGTTGCCGGTGGCCTCGGCGATCAGCAGGTGGAAGCGCCGGTCGGCCTCGACGCAACTGTCGTTGTTGGCCAGCAGGCGCCGGTAATCGTCCAGGGCCTGACGCATCTGCGCCAGTTGCTGCTCGCTGCGGCGCTGCGCCGCCAGCGCCGCAGCCTGGGTCTCCAGGCCCATGCGCAGTTCGAGGATGCCGCGTACCCCCAGCGCGGTTTCGACATTGAGTCGCAAGCCCTGCTCCGGCGCCCGCTCGATCACGAACGTGCCGATGCCGTGACGCGTCTCCACCAACCCCGACGCCTGCAACTTGGAAATGGCCTCGCGCACCACCGTGCGGCTGACGCCATGCTCCCGGACGATGGAATTCTCGGACGGCAGCTTGTCGCCGGGCAGCATCTGGCCGAGCAGGATGCCCTGGGTCAGCTTTTCGACCAGGTCATGGGCCAGGTTGTGGGCGCGCTTGCGGGCGGGGGCGTCGAGTTCGTCTTGCATGGTCGGTTCCGGTGGCGGGGCTTGCGGATCGTAGCACTGCCATGGAGGGGCATTGAGCGAATTTTAGCTCACCACACGACCCAACTTGTATGACAACACTCAAATAATTCATTCATCCGAGCCAAAACCTCACTCCCCACCTCCCACAACCCACCAGACAAAACCGGCCGCAAAGCCACACAAAAACTCAGCAACCACAGGACAAAACCCACAAATCGAATAAAGGCACGCCTGCATCAAATCATTTCGTTGGTACTCACAGCTTGTCGGACAAAAAAATCTAGTTGTATGATGTCTATCAACAACGCAACACCCAGACATACCCCGCATAAAAATAACGAGTGGGAGAAAACCAAGTGAAACCATCCATCGCCGGGATGAACGAGGGCGCCGATACGGCGCTGTCCTCGGCCATCGCCAAAGTCAAACGCCACGTCCTGCCGCTGTTCGTGATCATGTTCATCGTCAACTACATCGACCGGGTGAACATCGGCTTCGTCCGCACCCACATGGAACACGACCTGGGCATCGGCGCCGCAGCCTACGGGTTCGGCGCCGGCCTGTTCTTCATCGGCTACGCGCTGTTCGAAGTCCCCTCCAACCTGCTGCTGCAAAGGGTCGGCGCACGGATCTGGCTGACCCGCATCATGCTCACCTGGGGCCTGGTGGCCGCCGGCATGGCGTTCATCCAGAACGAAACCCACTTCTACATCCTGCGTTTCCTGCTCGGCGTGGCCGAGGCCGGGTTCTTTCCGGGGGTGATCTACTACTTCACCCGCTGGCTGCCGGCCGCCGAACGCGGCAAGGCCATCGCGATCTTCCTCAGCGGTTCGGCGGTGGCCTCGTTGATATCCGGCCCGCTGTCCGGCCTGCTCCTGCAGATCAGCGGCCTGGGCCTGCACGGCTGGCAGTGGATGTACTTCATCGAAGGGATGTTCTCGGTGGGCCTGTGCGTCTTCGTCTGGTTCTGGCTCGACGCCAAGCCCCACGACGCCCAATGGCTGAGCCGCGCCGAGCAGGACGCGCTGGTCAAGGCCATCGACGACGAGCAACGGGCGCGGGAAGCGGCGACCACCGTCAGGCCGTCGCTGGGCAAGCTGCTCAAGGACCGCCAGATCATCCTGTTCTGCCTGATCTACTTCTTCATCCAGCTGACCATCTACGCCGCGACCTTCTGGCTGCCGAGCATCATCAAGAAGATGGGCGAAATGAGCGACTTCCAGGTCGGCCTGTTCAACTCGATCCCGTGGTTGCTGTCGATCATCGGCATGTACGCGTTCGCTTCGTTCTCGGCCAAGTGGAAACACCAGCAGGCCTGGGTCGCCGCAGCCCTGCTGATCGCGGCGGCGGGGATGTTCCTGTCCACCACCGGCGGGCCGGTCTTCGCCTTCGTCGCGATCTGCTTCGCCGCGCTGGGGTTCAAGTCCGCGTCGTCGCTGTTCTGGCCGATTCCCCAGGCGTACCTCGATGCGCGCATCGCCGCAGCCGTGATCGCCCTGATCAACTCGGTGGGCAACCTGGGCGGCTTCGTGGCGCCGACCACCTTCGGCCTGCTGGAAGAACACACCGGCTCCATCCAGGGCGGGCTCTACGGCCTGGCCGCGACGTCGATCATCGCTGCCGTCATCGTGTTCGCCGCCCGCACCGCCCCCCAATCCTCGCCCGACGCCGTCACCGCCGACGCTGCGCCGAAACACGCCTGAAAGGACACCCGAAATGACCGTACACGACACCGCCAAAGCCCCGATCATCACCGACATGCAGGTCATCCCGGTGGCCGGCCACGACGGCATGCTGCTCAACCTGAGCGGCGCCCACGGGCCGTTCTTCACCCGCAATATCGTCATCCTCAAGGACAACGCCGGCCACACCGGCGTCGGCGAAGTGCCCGGCGGCGAACGCATCCGCCAGACCCTCGAAGACGCCCGCAGCCTGGTGGTCGGCAGCCCGATCGGCACCTACCAGAAGATCCTCAACCAGGTGCGCCGGACCTTCGCCGAACGCGACGCCGGCGGACGCGGCCTACAGACCTTCGACCTGCGCATCACCATCCACGCGGTCACCGCCCTGGAAGCCGCCCTGCTCGACCTCCTCGGCCAGCACCTCGACGTGCCGGTGGCCGCATTGCTCGGCGAAGGCCAGCAGCGCGACGAAGTGAAGATGCTCGGTTACCTGTTCTACGTCGGCGACCGTCGGCAGACCGACCTGGCCTACCGCAGCGAACCGGACGCCGACAACGACTGGTTCCGCGTGCGCCATGAGCAAGCCATGACCGCCGACGCCGTGGTGCGCCTGGCCGAAGCCGCCCACGACCGCTACGGCTTCCAGGACTTCAAACTCAAGGGCGGCGTGCTGAGCGGCGATGCGGAAATCGAGGCCGTGACCGCCCTGGCCGAACGCTTCCCCGAGGCGCGCATCACCCTCGACCCGAACGGTGCCTGGTCGCTCAAGGAAGCCATCCGCCTGTGCCGTGACCAGCATCATGTGCTGGCCTACGCGGAAGACCCGTGCGGCGCGGAGAACGGCTACTCGGGCCGCGAAGTGATGGCCGAATTCCGCCGCGCCACGGGACTCAAGACCGCCACCAACATGATCGCCACCGACTGGCGCGAAATGGGCCACGCGATCCAGTTGCAGTCGGTGGACATCCCCCTGGCCGACCCGCATTTCTGGACGATGCAGGGCTCGGTGCGCGTGGCGCAGATGTGCCACGAATGGGGGCTGACCTGGGGCTCGCACTCCAACAACCACTTCGACATTTCCCTGGCGATGTTCACCCACGTGGCCGCCGCCGCGCCGGGCGACATCACCGCCATCGACACCCACTGGATCTGGCAGGACGGCCAGCGCCTGACCAAAGCACCGCTGCAGATCGTCGACGGTTGCGTGAAGGTGCCGCACAAGTCGGGGCTGGGCGTGGAACTGGACATGGATCAGGTGGCCAAGGCCCATGAACTGTACAAAGGCATGGGGCTGGGCGCGCGGGACGACAGCGTGGCGATGCAGTACCTGATCCCCGGCTGGGCGTTCGATAACAAGAAGCCGTGCCTGGTGCGCTGAATCCCTGACCGGATCACAGCCCCTCTGTGGGAGCGAGCCTGCTCGCGATGACGGCGGCAAATCCGGCATTGAGGTGTCGACCACCATCGCCAGCAGGCTGACCCCTACATTCGGCGTCAGGCGGACATCTGCAGCAACCAGTGCCTGAACGCCGCCATCGCCGGGGTTTGCGGCTTCGACTGCAACCGCGTCAGCCAGTAGCTCCCCGTGGTGATCTCGATCGCGAACGGCTGACAGATCGCCTCCGTCGCCAATTGCCGGGCAAACATCAACGGCGGCGCCAGCGCCACCCCGCTCCCCTGCAAGGCCGCGTCCATCATCGCCAGCGATGAGTCGAACACGATGCTTTGGGGCGGTGCCGCGTGAGTCGCCAGACCCGCCGCCTGGAACCATTGCGGCCATTCATCGCTGCGGTAGGAACGCAGCAGACGCTGTTGCAGCAAATCCCCCGGCGCGTGCAGTTGCCGGGCGATCTCCGGCACGCACAGCACCGACAGCGGCGCCTCCAGCAGACGGGTCGCTTCGATCCCGTGCCACGCCCCCGCGCCGAAGCGGATCGCGTAATCCAGCCCTTCGGCGGCCACGTCCACCCGGTTGTTGTGGGTCGACAGGCGCAGATCGATCAGCGGATGCTTCGCCTGAAAGTCCGCAAGCCTGGGCAGCAGCCAGCCCACGGCGAAGGTGCCCACCGCCCCGACCGTCAGCGTCTCCCGGTACTGTCCGCCCGCCAGACGCTCCAGCATCTGCGCGATATGATCGAAAGACGTGGTCAACACCGGCAGCAGGGTTTCGCCTTCGCCGGTCAGCATCAAGCCACGGGGCAGACGCTTGAACAGGATCACGCCGAGTTGCGCCTCCAGGCTTTTCACCTGATGGCTGACGGCGGCCTGGGTCACGCACAGCTCCACGGCGGCGCGGGTGAAGCTCAAATGACGCGCGGAGGCTTCGAAGGCGCGCAGCGCATTCAAAGGCAATTGAGGTCGAATCATGCCATGTCCCAAATTTTTCTAATGGCTCGTCCGAGTTTTCATCGTTTGCCGAATACCGCCGGACTGCCTAGATTTGGCGGCGCCGATCAGCCGGCCCGACGGAAAACGCTCGCAGTGTAGCGGGATTACACCATCAGCACTCATGGAGAGTGGCTCAACCATGCTTTCGATCAACCTGAACAAACTCAAGTCTTTCAGCGCTTTCGGACTTTTCTTCAGCGCCGCCAGTTGCCTGGCAGCCCCTCAGACCGACGATCAGCTGCAGTCGCTGGTCAAGGCCACCGTGACGCCGGTCATGCAGTTGGAGAACATCGCGGGTCTGGCCGTCGCCGTGACCGTCGATGGCAAGGCGCATTACTTTAACTACGGTGTCGCCGACAAGAAGACCGGGCAACCGGTGAGCGAAAACACCCTGTTCGAGGTCGGATCGGTGAGCAAGACGTTCACCGCCACCCTCGCCGCCTACGCACAGGCCAACGGCAAACTGGACTTCTCCGACAAGGCCAGCCAGCACTGGCCGGAACTCAAAGGCAGCGCCTTCGACACCATCAGCCTGCTGCAACTGGGCACCTACAGCGCCGGCGGCCTGCCGCTGCAATTCCCGGCCGCCGCAGACGCTTCCGACAGGATGCTCGGCTATTACCGACAGTGGAAACCCACCTATCCTGCCGGCAGCCATCGCCTGTACTCCAACCCGAGCATCGGCCTGTTCGGCTATCTGGCGGCGAAAAGCCTCGGCCAGCCGTTCAACCAGCTCATGACCGATACCCTGCTGCCCAAGCTCGGGCTCAAGCACACCTTCCTTTCGGTGCCTGCGTCTGAACAGAAGCTCTACGCCCAGGGCTACGACAAGAACGACCAACCCGTTCGGGTCACCCCCGGCGCGCTCGACGCCGAAGCCTACGGCGTGAAAACCAGCGCCGCGGACCTTTTGCACTACGTCGAAGCCAACCTCGACACGGCCAAGCTCGAAACGCCTCTGCAAAAGGCCATCGCCCTCACCCACACCGGCTACTACACCGTCGGCGACATGACCCAGGGCCTGGGCTGGGAACGCTACACCTACCCGATCAGCCTCGACCGCCTGCTGGCCGGCAACTCGACGCCGATGGCCATGGAGGCGCACAAGGTCAACTGGCTCAACCCGCCGCAGCCGGAACCGGAAAACGTGCTGATCAACAAGACCGGCTCCACCGGCGGCTACGGCGCCTATGTCGCGTTCGTGCCGTCGAAGAAGGTCGGGATCGTGATCCTGGCGAACCGGAATTACCCGATTCCGGAGCGGGTGAAAATGGCGCACAAGATCCTTGGTGCGCTGACCGAGTAACGCCACAGGCAAAAAAAACGGGCGACCTCTTAAGGTCGCCCGTTTTCGTTTCGGCATCACAGGACGCCCTCAATCATCCGGCTGCTCCGGCGGTTTCGTCGGCTTGGCGGGTTTCGCAGGTTTGGTGCCCTTGGCGCCTTTGGCCGGGGCCGGTTCCGTGGCGGTCGGTGCGGTGACCACCGTCGCGGTCATTTCCTTCTCGGCGGCCGGCAGGGCGTCGATGGTGTCGAAGATCTTCTTCAGGTCCACCGTCTTGGTGTCATCCCCCGAACTCTCCAGCTTCTTCTCGCCGTCCTTGCCCACCAGGATCACCTTGGGCAACGCGCCGGCCCCTAGCTTGAGCGCGCGGATCAGGGCCATGGTGTCCTGCTGGCCGAGATCCTTGCCGTCGAGCTGGCCGGACATGTTCAGCACGGTGTAGACGCGGATGTTGCGGTCGCTGACGCCTTGCTTGTTGGCCGGATCCTCCAGGGACTTCTTCAGGCGCAGCCATTCGGAGTCGACGGTGCTGGAAGTGATCACGATCAGTGGCCGGGCGCGCCCCTTGTCGATGTCCAACGGGGAATCGCTGTCGGCGGCGGCGAACAGGGGGCCGGCGAACGCCAGCAAGGTTGTCAGGGTCAGTGACCTGATGAGCATGCGCATCTCCTTTTGATATCCACGCTCTACTGATTGCGCACCATGGCGATCGTTCCGGGTCGGCCCCGGTAAAAGTGTTTCGCCATGTCCCAAGCTTAGGACAGGGCCGACATTGCGCAACCGCACGGCGCCAGCCCCGATGCGAATTTGATTACCGGGCGTGTCCCCATTAGGGTGTCCGCTGCCCCCAACGAAAAGGAGTTCAAGCGGCATGCAGATCGATTACCTGTGCGACCACCCCCAACTGATCGGGGAACTGGCCGAGCTCAATTTCAAGGAATGGGGCCACTACCGGCCCGGCGACACGCTCGAAGCCCGCACCGAACGCATGCGGGCGGCCTGCGGCAAAGGCGCGGTGCCCAGCGTGGTGGTGGCCATCGAAGACGGGATTTTGCTCGGCGGCGCCCTGCTGATCGACAGCGACCTGGACCTGCGCCCGCACCTGACGCCCTGGCTGGCCGGGGTCTACGTGAAGGCCGAGCACCGGGGCCGCGGCATCGCTTCGCTGCTGGTCAACCGCATCGTCGAAGAGGCCGCCGCGCTGGGCGTGCCGGAACTGTTCCTGTACACCGACGCCTCGCAATCGCTGTACGCGCGGCTGGGCTGGGAGGTGGTCGAGGAGCTGGACTATGAGGGGTTGCCGGTGACGCTGATGAAGTACGCCCTCACCCGCTGAGCCCGCCGCGGCTTCGCGGCGGGCTCAGAACGCCAGCTTGTAGCCGATCAGCACCAGCATGGTCGCCAGGCACGGACGCAGCAGTTCATCGGAGACGCGGCCGGTCAGGTGGCTGCCCAGCCAGATGCCCGGCAGCGAGCCCATCAGCAGAAAGCCCAGCACGCCCCAGTCCATGTTGCCCATGCTGGCGTGGCCCAGGCCCGCGACCAGGGTCAGCGGCACGGCATGGGCGATTTCGGTGCCGACCAGGCGACGGGTCGGCAGCAGCGGATAGAGGATGAACAGCGCGACGGTGCCCAGGGCGCCGGCGCCGATGGAGGTCAGCGCGACCATGGTGCCGAGGATCAGCCCGGTGACCACGGTCATGGCATTGAGGCGCGCACCGCTTGGGTTGTAGTTGCCGCCGGCACGCTTGTGGGCGAAGTCCAGCAGGCGTTTCTTGAACAGGATCGCCAGCGCCGTGGCGAACAGCACGAAGCCCAGGGCCTGCTTGATGATGGCGTTCATCGCGTCCGGCGCGGCGTGGAGGGTGCTGAGGAACCACAGCGTCATCGCCACCGCCGGCACGCTGCCGAGGGTCAGCCATCCGGTGATGGCCCAGTCGATGTTGTTGTTCTTCTTGTGCACCAGCACGCCGCTGGACTTGGTGATGGCGGCGTACAGCAGGTCGGTGCCCACCGCCGTGGCCGGGTTGATGCCGAACCACAGCAGGATCGGCGTCATCAGCGAACCGCCGCCGACGCCGGTCATGCCGACGATGAACCCCACCACCAGCCCGGCAACCACCAGGCCGAAATTTGCCAATTCCATGAAGACGCCCAGAAAAGCCACAGGAAAATATGGCCCGCAGCATAGCGAGTTTTCTTATAACTCCCTATATCGATGGGATCTATCGTTATGCCATTTCATTTCACCCTTTGCCCGAAGGAGCAAGCCTGCCCGCAATGAGGCCGTGCCAGCCAAATCATCGCCTCTGACCGGGCAGGCTCGCGCCTGCGGGCGCAGGCGTTCCTATTGCACCGGCAGGAAGTTCAGGAACAACAGGCTCTGGGCGTAGTTCAGGCCGATGCGCCGGTAACGCTCGTCGAGCATCTGGGTCAGCAGGTCCAGGCGCGCCACGATCTTGCCGAACTCGGTGGCGAAGCTCAGGTTGCTGCCCTCCTCCGAGATCTCGTTGGAGAACAGCAGCGGCTGGCCTTCCTTGTTCTGCCGTTGGGCCAGGATCCAGGTGGCTTTCTCGATGTTGCGCGCGGCGTTGTGGACGAAGGTCGGGTTGATCGCGTCCGTCATGTAGAACTCGGTGCGGTTGCCGTGGGCGGTGACCAGCATGCTGCCGATGGCGTAGATGAACGCGCCGACCCGGTCGCCGAGAAACTCCGGACTCATGGCATAGCTCAGCGCCGCCAGATCCTTGCGGCCGCCGAGCACCGGCAGCGGTTGTTGCTGTTCGATGGCCAGGCGCACCTGTTTGACGGCGACGCCGATGTTCAGGAATCCCGATTTGCGCAGCTCGTCGGGGTTGCGCAGGTACAGCTTGCCCATCAACCGGTAGAGGCTGTTGAGGTTGTCGCGCATGGCCAGGGAGGCCATGCGGTCGACGCTGGTCTGGAGGAACTCCTGGGGTTGGCCATCGCGGATCTGGCTGATGAAACCGTTGCCGTCCTGGTGGCTGCAACCGCCGAGCGGCAGCGCCGCCAGGCAGGCCAGCAACAGGCACGGGCGTTGAATATGGGCGAACAAACGGGTCATCAATGCTTCGGCAGTCTCATTCCTGCGCGACGGGGCTCGCCGCAACCTGACCATGGATAGAGCCGGGGATCGGGCAAAAGTGCGATGCCAGCATTGCCCAGCCGACCTTTGGCATGTCGCGCCACACATTCTAGTCATACTTTTAATTGGACTAACGCAGTTTTACGGCTATAAATTTAACTTCTCGCTTATTTAGTATTACTAAATAAGCGAGTTCACCGAAAACCTTCACCGTTTGACGCCACCGCCAAAACAACAAAAAGGAAGGTCACCATGCTTCAATCCCGTCACCTGCTCCCCGGCCTCGGACTGTCCCTCATGCTCTCGACCCTGCCCGCCCACGCCGCCAGCCTTTCCGGCGAACACAAAGCCTTCGGCAAGACCGATGACGGCACCCCTGTCGAGCAATACATCCTGCGCAACCGCCACGGCATGCAGGCGACGGTGATCACCTACGGCGCCACCCTGCAGGCGCTGCGGGTGCCGGACCGCCACGGCAAGCTCGATGACATCGTGCTCGGTTTCGACGACGTGCAGGGCTACCAGCGCGGCACCGCGTACTTCGGCGCGACCATCGGCCGCTTCGGCAATCGTTTGGCCGACGGTGCGTTCGAACTCGACGGCCAGCGCTACCAGGTGCCGCAGAACGACAAGACCAACGCCCTCCACGGCGGCCCCCAGGGGTTCGACAAGAAGGTCTGGAAGGCCCGCGAGACGAAAGACAAGGATTCGGTGGGCGTGACCCTGACCTACCTGTCGGCGGACGGCGAAATGGGCTTCCCCGGCAACCTCACCACCGAGGTGACCTACCGCCTCACCGACGCCAACGAACTGCGCATCGACTACAAGGCCAGCACCGACAAACCCACGGTGCTCAACCTGACCAACCACAGCTACTTCAACCTGGCCGGCGCGGGCAACGGCGACGTCCTCAAGCAACTCGCCACCCTGCATGCCGGCCATTACACCCCGATCGACGCCAAGCTCATCCCCACCGGCGAACTGGCGCCGGTGGCGGGCACGCCCATGGACTTCACCCGGGCCACCGCCATCGGCCAGCGCATCAAGGACGATCATCCGCAGCTCAAGTTCGCCGAACCCAAGCAGGGCGGCTTCGATTTCAACTGGGTGCTGGACGCCAAGGGCGATGTGGCCAAACCGGCGGCCGAAGTCAGCGACCCGCACTCCGGCCGCCGCTTGCAGCTGTACACCAGCGAGCCGGGGGTGCAGTTCTACACCGGCAACTTCCTCGACGGCACCGTCAAGGGCAAGGGCGGCAAGGTGTACCCGCACTGGGGCGCTTTCACCCTGGAGACCCAGCACTATCCGGACTCGCCGAACCAGAAAGGCTTCCCCAGCACGCGGCTGGATCCCGGCCAGACCTACACCCAATCCGTCGTGTTCCGGTTCTCGGCGCAGTAAGGCCGATTCCCGCCGCAGACCTCCTGCCGGATCAGGTTGGGCTATCCTGCTGACCAACCAAAGTCCCGACCGCTCAAGAACAGGAGGTTTGCATGCGTACACTCGAACTTGCCGGCGTACAGGTGCCGGTGATCGGCCAAGGCACCTGGCGCATGGGCGAAGACCGCTCGGCGCACCGCAGCGAGGTGGCGGCGCTGCGTTTGGGGGTCGAGCTGGGCATGAACCTGATCGACACCGCCGAAATGTACGGCGAAGGCGGCGCCGAAACCGTGGTCGGCGAAGCCATCGCCGGCCTGCGCGACCACGTGTTCCTGGTCAGCAAGGTCTACCCGCACAACGCCAGCCGCCAAGGCATTCCCCAAGCCTGCGAACGCAGCCTGCGCCGCCTCGGCACCGAGCGCATCGACCTCTATCTGCTGCATTGGCGCGGCCAGTATCCGCTGGAGGAAACCGTCGAGGCCTTCGAGCGCCTGCGCGAGGACGGCAAGATCGGCCGCTGGGGCGTGTCGAACTTCGATGTCGATGACCTCGAAGAGCTGTCGGTGCCGGCCTGCGCCACCAATCAGGTGCTGTACAACCTGGAGGAGCGCGGCATCGAATTCGATCTGCTGCCGTGGTGCCAGCATCAGCGCATGCCGTTGATGGCGTATTGTCCGATCGGCCAGGGCGGCGCGCTGCTGGCGGCGCCCGCGCTGCAAGAGATCGCCGCTCGTCACGGCGTCACCCCCGCACAGGTTTCGCTGGCGTGGATTCTGCGTCAGGATGGCGTGATTGCGATCCCCAAGGCCGTGCGCCCCGAGCATGTGCGACTCAATGCACAGGCGGCGCAGCTTCAACTGGACGCCGGGGATCTGGCGGCGCTGGACCGGGTGTTTCAGGCGCCACACCGCAAGCGGCGGCTGGCCATGGTCTGAGCCACCGCCGACTGGCCGAGGGCTTCGGCATGAGAAGCACAGATCAGTACGACCCGTTCAACCTGCAACGTTTCGTCCAGGCCCAGGATCCGGTGTTCGAGCGGGTGCAGCGCGAGCTCGACGACGGCCACAAGCGCAGCCACTGGATGTGGTTCGTCTTCCCGCAGTTCGCCGGGCTCGGCGGCAGCGAAATGTCCCGGCGCTTCGCCATCGGTTCGGCGGCCGAGGCCCGGGCCTATCTGGCCCATGACCTGCTCGGCGCCCGGCTGCGCACCTGCACGCAACTGGTGCTCAACGTTCCGCAGCGCTCGGTGGCGCAGATCTTCGGGCATCCGGACGACCTGAAATTCCATTCCTCGACCACCCTCTTCGCCCAGTTCGCCGACGCCGGCAGCGTGTTCCATCAGGCCTTGGAGCGCTATTTCCATGGCATCCAGGACGAATGGACGCTGCAGCTGCTGGACTCAAAACAGGCCCATCTGCCCCCCGACCAGGGTTGAGAAGTCGTCGTCGACAAACGGCAGGATCGCATCCGCCACCGGTTGCAGCTGACGGGTGAGGTAATGGTCGTAATCGATGGCCGCCCGGCGCGCCTCCAGCGGCTCGGGGCCGGCCAGGGTGATGACGTAGCTGATCCAGCCGCCGTTCTGGTATTGCCGGGGCCGGCCGTGCTGCGCGTTGTAGTCGTCGGCCAGGCGCGCGGCGCGCACATGGGGCGGGACGTTGCGCTCGTAGTCGTCGAGGGTGCGGCGCAGGCGCTTGCGGTAGACCAGCCGGTCGTCGAACGCGCCGGCCAGGGTCTGGCGCACGTATTCGCGCACGTAATCCTGATAGGGCTCGCGCCGGAAGATCCGTTCGTACAGTTCCTGCTGGAACTGCCGGGCCAGCGGCGACCAGTCGGTGCGCACGGTCTCCAGGCCCTTGTAGACCATTTCCTCGCGGCCGTCGGGCCGGGTCACCAGGCCGGCGTAACGCTTTTTGCTGCCCTCCTCGGCGCCGCGGATGGTCGGCATCAGGAAGCGCTTGTAATGGGTCTCGAACTGCAGCTCCAGGGCGCTCTCCAGCCCGTACTGCTCACGCACGTGCCCGCGCCACCAGTCGTTGACCGACTGCACCAGCGCCCGGCCGATCTGCGCCACCTCTTCCTGGCCATGGGGCCGGCGCAGCCAGACGAAGGTGGAATCGGTGTCGCCGTAGATCACCGCGTGGCCTTGGGCTTCGATCAACTGGCGGGTGCGCAGCATGATTTCGTGGCCGCGCAGGGTGATCGACGACGCCAGCCGCGTATCGAAGAACCGGCAGCCGCTGGAGCCGAGCACGCCGTAGAAGGCGTTCATGATGATCTTCAGCGCCTGGGACAGCGGCGCGTTGCGTTCGCGCTTGGCCTGTTCCCGGCCCTCGGCAACACGCGCCACGATGGACGGCAGGCAATGCCGCGTACGGGAAAACCGCGCACCGCGAAAGCCCGGCACGGACTCGGCGTCGCCGGGCTGACGCAGGCCTTCGATCAGGCCCACCGGGTCGATCAGGAACGTGCGGATGATCGACGGGTACAGGCTCTTGTAGTCCAGCACCAGCACCGATTCGTACAGCCCCGGCCGCGAGTCCATGACGAATCCGCCGGGGCTGGCCTGGGGCGGGTTGGTGCCCAGGTTCGGCGCCACGAAGCCTTGGCGGTGCATCAGCGGCATGTACAGATGGGTGAACGCCGCCACCGAGCCGCCGCTGCGGTCGGCCGGCAGGCCGGTGACGCTGGCGCGCTCCAGCAGAAAGTCCAGCAGGTCGGTCTTGGCGAAGATCCGCGTCACCAGCTCGCAGTCCTTGAGGTTGTACTTGGCCAGCGACGGCTTGTCCTCGGCGAACATGCGGTTGATTTCGTCCATGCGTTGGTACGGGTTGTCGATGGACTTGCCTTCGCCGAGCAGGGTCTGGGCGACGTTCTCAAGACTGAACGAAGGAAAGCTCCAGGTCGCCGAGCGCAACGACTCGATGCCGTCGATGATCAGCCGCCCCGCCGCCGAGGCGAAGAAATGGGTGCGGCTGCCGTGCTCGCGCCATTGCATCTCTTCCCCGCCGCGCCCCAGCTTGAGCGGCACGCCCAGGCGCCGCGCGTGTTCGTGGAGGATGCGCAGGTCGAACTGCACCAGGTTCCAGCCGATGATCGCGTCGGGGTCGTGGCGGGCGAACCAGTCGTTGAGTCTCTTCAGGATCAGGGTGCGCGAGTCGCAGTATTCGAGGTCGAAGTCGACGGCGCTGCCGTCGCCGTTCGCCGCGCCGAGCATGTACACCTGCCGTTCGCCGCAGCCTTCCAGGGCGATGGAATACAGCTCGCCCTGTTCGGTGGTCTCGATGTCCAGCGACACCAACCGCAGCGTGGGCCGATAGCCGGGGGCGGGTTTGAGGTGGGCGTCGGTCAGCACGCCATCGGCGTCCGGCGTGCCGCCGAACCGCACCGGTGCGGTGATGAAGCGCTCCATCAGGTAGCGTTCGGGCGGGCGCACGTCGGCTTCGAACACGTCGACGCCGGCGCGGTTGAGCGCGGTCTCCAGGCGCATCAGCTGGCCGTGCTGCTGGCAGTACAGCCCCAGCACCGGGCGGTGTTCGAAATCCTGCAGGGCCAAGGGGCGCAGTTCGACGTTCTTTTCGTCCGCCAGCACGCGCTCGGCCGGCCCCCGCTGTTCGGCCGGGATGAACGCCACCGACGGCTGGTGCGGCAGGCGCACGCGGCGCGGGCCGGCATCGGTCGCCAGCCAGAACTCGACTTCGGTGCCGGCCGGGGTGTCGCGCCAATGCCGGGTCAGGACGAAGCCCTGCTGTACATCCACCACTGCAACCTCGGGAAACGGAATCTGGCGGCCATTCTACCCGGGCCGGGGCGCAGGAGCTTGCTCCCGTTTCCCGGGACGGCCCCGTCACACCGGCAGAACCGGCCGTTTTTTTGCCGGATGACGTTTTTTGCGTGTTATCTGCCGTTTTGCGGCCTTGCCCTGCGCGCCGGCGTCTACGATGCTTCAGGAACAACGACAACCCCTGAGTAACCGCCATGAAGACCGTCGCCCAGCTGCTCAAGCTCAAAGATGAGAAAAACCAGAAAGTGCACACCATCTCGCCGGACGACATGGTGCTGCAGGCCCTGATGGACATGGCCGCGAAGAACGTCGGTGCGTTGCTGGTGGTCAAGGACGGCCGGGTCGAGGGGATCATCAGCGAGCGCGACTACGCGCGCAAGCTGGTGCTCAAGGGACGCTCGTCGGTGGGCACGCCGGTGCGCGACATCATGGTGTCGCCGGTGATCACGGTGGACACCCACCAGACCGTCGACACCTGCCTGGGCATCATGTCCGACAAGCGCCTGCGCCACTTGCCCGTGGTGGAGAACGGCCAACTGATCGGCCTGCTGTCGATCGGCGACCTGGTCAAGGAAGCCCTGGCCGAACAGGCGGATCTGATCCGGCAGCTGGAGAGCTACATCCGCGGGGAATGAGCCCTCCACTGTGAGAGCCAGCCTGCTGGCGATGGCAGTGGATCAGCCACCACTGATACCGGCAGTGCCGGCCTCATCGCTTGCAGGCAAGCTCCCACAAGGTTTTGTGGTGTGCCTGCATCGTGGGGATACCGGCGATACCTGTGGGAGCTGGCTTGCCAGCGATGGCGGTGGATTAGACAACAGAGATGTCGGCTGTGATGGCCTCATCGCTGGCAAGTCGAATCGTCGCACCGCAGCTCCCACAGGATTTTGTGGTGTGCCTAGATCCTGCAAACACCCGGGATACCTGTGGGAGCCAGCCTGCTGGCGATGGCGGTGGATCAGCCACCACTGATACCGGCAGTGCCGGCCTCATCGCTGGCAAGTCGAATCGTCGCACCGCAGCTCCCACAGGGTTTTGTGGTGTACCTGGATCCAGCAAACACCCGGGATACCTGTGGGAGCGGGCTTGCCCGCGATGGCGTTGGGTCAGCCACCGCAGTCGTCGGCAGGCAATCCCGCCCGTTCAGGCCGGCCAGTGCCGCGCAAACACCGGCGCCAGCACGGGGTGGCGGTCGATGCGCGCCAGCCAGGCATGGAATCCGGGGCGGGTCTGGCGCAGATGCTCGCGGGAGCCGGCCCAGCGGGTCACCACCGCCGCCAGCAGATCCAGCGCCCCCGGCTTTTCGTCGTCCAGGTACAGCTCGGCGGAAAACAGGTCGGCGAACACTTCCCACATCCAGTGCAGCCGTTCGCGGGCGCCGGCCATCAGGTTCTGCCGCGAGGCCTCGTCCGGCATCACCAGCCAGCGTTCCGGGTAGTCGATGACGCCGATGGCCGCGTAGCAATTGCTGACGATGTACACCATGCCGCGGATCGCCTGATCGCGGTCGGCGGCATCGGCCGGCAGCAGGCCGGATTCCGGAAAGCTCAGGCCCAGGTGCACCAGGATCGCCGCGCTCTCGGTGATGACGCGACCGTCAGGCAGTTGCAGGGTCGGGATCTGCTTCAACGGGTTGAGCCGGGCCAGCTCCTGCGCCGCTTCGCTGCTGGCCTCCACGTCGATGAAACGGTAAGCGATCTGGCACAGCTCCAGCGCCGCCTCGATGGCCGCCGCGCCCGAATTCCTGTGCCCGTACAGTTGATACATGCGCCCTCCTCCGGCTGCCGGTTCCGCTTCACGCTTGCAGTGTAGAAGGCCAGGCGAATAACGCCGCCCTCGCGGCCCCATCACGCTGACCGACGGCCCGTGCGCCAAACCATCATCGGCGTCGATGTTCACCATCACGGCAATGAAGTTCTCTTAAAAAATCCCGGGCGTAACATCTGCTCCATACCAACCGACAACACCCTCTGGAGCACACGATCATGAAACGCCAAACCATCCTCGGCATCGCTTTCTCGGTACTTGCGCTGAACGCTTTTGCAGCCCCTTCCGCCCACACGATGATCGCCGAAGGCGGCTCGGACAAACTGATCGAAAGCCGTTTGGCCGAAGGCGGTTCCGACCGTCTGATGGAACGCCGCGTCGCCGAAGGTGGTTCTGACCGTCTGCTGGAACGCCGCGTCGCCGAAGGTGGCTCGGATCGTCTGCTGGAGCGCCGCGTCGCCGAAGGCGGCTCGGATCGTCTGCTGGAGCGCCGCGTCGCCGAAGGCGGCTCGGACCGTCTGCTGGAACGCCGCGTCGCCGAAGGTGGCTCGGATCGTCTGCTGGAGCGCCGCGTCGCCGAAGGCGGCTCGGACCGTCTGCTGGAACGCCGCGTCGCCGAAGGTGGCTCGGACCGTCTGATCGAACGTCGCGTGGCCTGATGCCTCGCCTCACCGCAACAGCCCAGGAAAAACCCGGCTCCCGTCAGCCGGGTTTTTTTATGCCTTTCAGTTCTTCATTGCTTGGCCATGCAGCGCCGGTAGCGCCCGTCCACCCGTTTGGCGAACCAGGCGGTGGTCAGTTTGCGGGTGATCTTCGGGCTCTGCAGCACGATCCCCGGCAACACCGCACGGGGCAGCGGCTTGCCCTCGGCCCGCTCCGCCAACTCGAACACCTTTCGGTACAGCCGGGTGTCCTCAAAAGCCAGCGTGTCGCCCTTCTCCAGTTGCTCGCGGATCGCCGGATTGCGCAGGCCCAGGGACTTGCCCAACGCCCGCACGGCCAGCTCCGTGCTGCCGGGCATGATCGCACCCGGCCGGATCAGGTCGCCGTCCAGCGCCAGCGGGATGCCTGACGCGCGGCTTACCGCATTCTGGAACGCCGCGTTACGGCTGGCGTACCAACCGGCGTTGAAATCGGCGAAGCGGTACAGCGGCTCGCGGTAGCTCACCGGATACCCCAGCAAATGGGCGATGCCGAAATACATGCCGCCCCGGCGACTGAACACTTCGCGGCGGATCGTCCCGTCCACCGGATAGGGATAGTCCTTGGCGTGCCGCTCGGCGAATTCGATGCTGACCTGCATGGGCCCGCCGGTGTGCACCGGGTTGAAGCCGCCGAACAGCGTGCGGCCCATCGGCACCATGCCGATGAAGTCATCGAAGATCCCGCTCAGCTCCTTTTCGCTGCGGGCGGCGCTCAAGCGGTCGCTGTAGGACTTGCCGTTGGGCGAACGCAACGCCAGCGCACCGCTGACCAAGAGTCCCGGAATGTGGGCCTTGGCGGCACGGCGGTCGATTTCGTCACGGGCGATCTTGCCCAGGCCCGGCACCGGCGGATCCGCCTGGAAGGTCGACTCCTGCTCGGCCACGGCCAGCACCGAGCACAGATTGGCGGTACTCGGGTCAAGGTTCTGGGCGGCGAACGCAGCATAGATGTCGGTGGCCCAGCCCTGACGGTCGGCCGTGCCGGCCGGCAACAGCCGCACGATCTGCGCCTTGACCTCGGCCGGCGGGCGTGCCGGCCCTTCGCCGCGCTGGCCGGCGCAACCGGCAAGCACCGCCAAGACGGCAAGACCGATGAGCATTCGAAAGGTGGGCATAAGGTTCTGTCCAAGGATCCGGTGCTGGCTATGACTCCCGGCATTCTGCCCTGTTCCGTGGCGGGACTGCCCGGATTCCGTTGAGCAGCCCGACTGGCCACCCTCCCCGGCTGATCCATACTTGCCGTTGCACCTGCCTGGGAGAACCGCCATGAACCGCAGCGACGTACTGATCATCGGCGCCGGCCCCACCGGTCTGGTGCTGGCCCTGTGGCTGAGCAAGCTGTCGATCCGCGTGCGCATCATCGACAAGGCCTCCGCCCCCGGCACCACCTCCCGGGCGCTGGCGGTGCAGGCGCGCACCCTGGAGCTGTACCGGCAACTGGACCTGGCCGACGCCGTGGTGCGCAGCGGCCACCGGGTGCAGGCGGCCAATTTCTGGGTCAAGGGCAAGCCCGTGGCGCAGTTGCCGCTGCACCGCATCGGCGAAGGGCTGACGCCGTATGCGTTCCTGGAGATCTACCCGCAGGACGAACACGAACGGCTGCTGATCGAGCGCCTGGAAGACTACGGCGTGACCGTCGAACGCAACACCACCCTGGAAAGCTTCGAGGAGACCGGCGACGGCATCAGCGCCCACCTGCGCCTGCCCGACGGCGAACAGGAAACCTGCCAGGCCTGCTACCTGGCCGGGTGCGACGGCGCCCGTTCGGTGGTGCGCAAGAACCTGGACAGCGGGTTCCCCGGCGGCACCTATCAGCAGATTTTCTATGTCGCCGATGTCCAGGCCAGCGGCCCTGCGCTCAATGGTGAGTTGCACCTGGACCTGGACGAAGCGGACTTCCTCGCCGTGTTCCCGCTGGCCGGCGAAGGCCGTGCACGGCTGATCGGCACCGTGCGCGACGAGCGTGCGGAGCGCGCCGAGACCCTGCAGTTCTCCGATGTCAGCAGCCGTGCCATCGAACACCTCAAGGTGCACATCGACGACGTCCACTGGTTCTCCACCTACCGGGTCCACCACCGGGTGGCCGAGTTCTTCCGCAGCGGCCGGGCCTTCCTGCTCGGCGACGCGGCACACGTGCACAGCCCCGCCGGCGGCCAGGGCATGAACACCGGCATCGGCGATGCGATCAACCTGGCCTGGAAACTGGCGGCGGTGCTCAGCGGCGGCGCCACGCCCAAGCTGCTCGACAGCTACGAGACCGAGCGCATCGCCTTCGCCCGGCGCCTGGTGTCGACCACCGACAAGGTGTTCAGCTTCGTCACCGCCGAAGGGCGCATGGCCGACTTGCTGCGCACGCGGCTGGCGCCGTTCCTGATCCCGAAAATGGCGTCGTTCGAGGCCAGCCGCGAGTTCCTGTTCCGTACCGTGTCGCAGATCACCCTCAACTACCGCGGCATGCCGCTGAGCGAAGGGCTGGCCGGCCATGTGCACGGCGGCGACCGCCTGCCGTGGGCCCACGACGGCGAAGGCGACAACTACGAACCGCTGCGTCACCCCGGCTGGCAGGTGCATGTGTACGGCGACACCAGCGACGAGATGATCGCCTGGTGCCACGCCCACAACCTGCCGCTGCACGTGTTCGACTGGCGCCCGGCCTTCGAGGCGGCGGGCCTGGGGCGCAACGGCTTCTACCTGCTGCGCCCGGACACCTACGTCGCGGTTGCCGACAACAGCGCCGACCCGAAAGTGATCGAACGCTACCTGCGCGATCACGGGATCCGGCCGTTCTTCAACTGACCCGGCCTTGCGGCGCCCGGACTGACGCCATCGCTGGCAAGTCGAATCGTCGCACCGCAGCTCCCACAGGTACCCCGGGTGTTTGCAGGATCCAGGTACACCACAAAACTTGTGGGAGCTGGCTTGCCAGCGATGAGGCCAGTTCAGCCGACATCTCTGTTGCCTGACCTACCGCCATCGCTGGCAAGCCAGCTCCCACAGGTACCCCGGATGTTTGCAGGATCTCCCACAGGTATCACGGGTGTTTGCAGGATCTGGATCCACCACAAAACCCTGTAGGAGCTTGCCTGCAAGCGATGAGGCCGGCACTGCCGACACCTCTGTCGCCTGACCCACCGCCATCGCCCGCAGGCCGGCTCCCACATCCAAGATGGAGGGGTCGGTCAGATCCCGGCCAGGGCCAGATCCATCGCGAAGTAGGTGAAGATCAGGTCCGCACCGGCCCGTTTGATCGCGCCGAGGCTTTCGCGCACCACGCGGTCTTCGTCGATGGCGCCGGCCTGGGCGCCGAACTTGATCATCGCGTACTCGCCGCTGACCTGGTACGCCGACAGCGGCAGGTTCGAGGCTTGGCGGATGTCGCGGATGATGTCCAGGTACGCGCCGGCCGGCTTGACCATCAGCGCATCGGCGCCTTCCTGTTCGTCCAGCAGCGACTCGCGCAGGGCTTCGCGGCGGTTCATCGGGTTCATCTGGTAGCTCTTGCGGTCGCCCTTGAGCGCGCTGCCGCCGGCCTCGCGGAACGGGCCGTAGAGGGCCGAGGCGAACTTGGTCGAATAGGCCATGATCGCGGTCTGGGCGAACCCGGCCTCATCCAGCGCCCGGCGGATCGCCTGCACCTGGCCGTCCATCGCCGCCGACGGCGCGATCACGTCGGCCCCGGCGCGGGCGGCGGCCACGGCTTGCTTGCCGAGGTTGATCAGGGTCTGGTCGTTGTCCACCTCATGGTTGTGCATCACGCCGCAATGGCCGTGATCGGTGTACTCGCAGAAGCAGGTGTCGGACATCACGATCATTTCCGGCACGGCATCCTTGGCGATCCGCGACATGCGCGACACCAGCCCGTTCTCGCGCCAGGTGTCGCTGCCGTTGGCGTCCAGGTGGTGGGACACGCCGAACGTCATCACCGACTTGATCCCGGCGCGGGCGTAACGCTCGATCTCGCCGGCCAGCTTGCGCTCGGGAATGCGCATCACGCCGGGCATGCTCTTGATCGGCACGAAGTCGTCGATCTCTTCCTCGACGAAAATCGGCAGCACCAGATCGTTGAGGGTGAATTCGGTTTCCTGGAACAGGCTGCGCAGGCTCGCATTGCGGCGCAGACGGCGTGGACGTGCTTCGGGGAACTGACTGGACATGGGGCCTTTCCTGAAAACGGCGGATGAGACGAAAGTCGTAGGGGGCGAAGCTTATGCCTTGCGCAGGGCGGCGTACAAACCTGGATCAATCAAGAGTGCGTTACCGCGTGCGCAACAATGGGCTGCGGGAGTGAACCCGTTGCGGTGACGTCAGGGCCGTCATCGTGAGCAGGCTCGCTCCTACAGGGCGACCGTCAAGAAGGAATCGTGAGGCCCCGCACTACCGCCGGCCGCGCCAGGAAACGCTCCAGCACCCGGGTGACGTTGGGGAAATTGCCGATGCCCACCAGGTCCCCCGCCTCGTAGAAACCGATCAGGTTGCGCACCCACGGGAACGTGGCGATGTCGGCGATGGTGTAGCGCTCGCCCATGATCCAGTCGCGGCCTTCGAGCCGCTGATTGAGGACGCTGAGCAGGCGCCGGCTCTCTTCGACGTAGCGGTCGCGGGGGCGCTTGTCCTCGTAGTCCTTGCCGGCGAATTTGTTGAAGAAGCCGAGCTGGCCGAACATCGGGCCGATGCCGCCCATCTGGAACATCAGCCACTGGATCGTCTCGTAACGCAACGCGCCTTCGTGGGCCAGCAGCTGGCCGCTCTTGTCGGCCAGGTAGATCAGGATCGCCCCGGACTCGAACAGCGGCAGCGGCTGGTCATCCGGCCCGTGCGGGTCGATGATCGCCGGGATCTTGTTGTTCGGGTTCAGCGACAGGAATTCCGGGGACATCTGGTCCTGGGTGTCGAACCCCACACGGTGCGGCTCGTAAGGCAGGCCGATCTCTTCAAGCATGATCGACACCTTGACGCCGTTGGGGGTCGGCAGGGAGTACAGCTGAATCCAGTCGGGGCATTGCGCCGGCCATTTGCGGGTGATCGGGAACGCGGACAGATCGGTCATGGGAAGCATCCAGTCACAATTGAAGCCCCGATCATAATGGAGGCTCCGCCGAACCGTAACATCTTGTGGTTAGGCTGCCAGGGCACGGATCGAACCAACCGGGCCTCAGGGGACTCTGAGCGCACACACTTCGCAAGGAACGCCATTGAAGACAGGGAACACACCCGGCGCTGGAAGCCCGAGGTGCACAGGCTTGTCCGCCTTGACCGAATCCGCTGAAGAATCCTTTGCCCATGACGAACCTGATGAGCTTCGCCAAACGCTTCAAGCACCGCCCCTACGTGGCCCTGCCCTCCCTGCTGGCGGCCAGTGCGCTGTTCCTTTCGCTTGAGTCCAGCGAAAGCCGCGCGCAACCGGTGGACGGCACACAGACGCTGGTGTTCCTGCGCCACGCCGAAAAGCCCGCCGGCGGCCTGGGGCAGCTCAACTGCCAGGGCCTGAACCGGGCGCTCGAACTGTCGACCCTGCTGCCGGAGAAGTTCGGCAAGGCCGACTACGTGTTCGCCGCCAACCCCACGCGCAACGTCGAGGAAGGCGAGCTGGACAACACCTACAGCTACATCCGCCCGCTGATGACCATCAGCCCCGCCGCGATCCGGCTCGGCCTGCCGGTGAACATCGAGTTTTCCGCCAACGACACCAGCGACCTGGCCCGGGAGCTGATCGACGACAAGTACCACAACGCGACCATCTACACCGCCTGGTCCCACGGCTACCTGCCGGAGCTGATCAACAAGGTGGCCGGCAAGGCCGTGGGCGAGCGGCAGACCATCACCGACGACTGGGACGCCGGGGACTTCGACTCGCTGTACGTGCTGACCCTGACCTGGCACAACGGCAAGGCCAGCCTGCAGAGCCACAGCTACAAGCAGGGGCTGGACAACGGCAAGGCCACCTGCCCGACCTGAGTTCGCGGATCTGCGGCGCCCCCACTGACGCCATCGCCAGCAGGCTGGCTCCCACAGGGATCCGGGTGAATGAAGGGTCTGCAGTCACCCCAGAACCTGTGGGGTCAGCTGTCTTGATCTTGCTCTGCGGTTCCCTCACTGACGCTATCGCCAGCAGGCTGGCTCCTACAGTTCTTGCCTGCGACACCGATCTGGGTGGGAGCCAGCCTGCTGGCGATGGGGCGGCCACACCATCAGCGCCGCTGACTCGCCCGCGCCTTCAAGTACTCAACCACCGCCTCCCGCTCCCCCGCGAACTCGATCCGTGCGCCCTTCTTCTCGCGCTGGAACACGTACATCGGATCGTAGTACTCGCGCAGCAAGCCCTCGATCCAGCCGCGGTGCAGTTCCACCGCGCCGCTGCGGCCCTGCTCGGCCAGGGCCTGCTCCATCAGTTCCAGCATCCGCCGGTGCCGCTCGCCGCCCAGGCGTTTGTGCACGTTGTTGAGGCTGTCCAGCAGGCGTTGCGAGAACAGCGCGAACCCCGCCTCGCCGTGCACCGCCGTGAACTCCGCCGACAGATCCACCACGTAATCGCGCAGGATGCGCTCCACTCGGTGGTCGAAACGGTCCTCCAGCCAGACCATCGGGTACTGCTGCATGCCCTGGTACAGCGGCAACGGCAGCGCGCAACTGCCGACCACCCGGCTCTCGTCCTCCAGCACGAACTGGCCGATGCCGGCGTCGCGCTTCTTGAGGATGTCGATGGCCAGGCGGTTCTCGAAATCGATGTTCGACGGCTGGCCGGTGGCGCGCTTGCCGAAGCTCGATCCCCGGTGATTGGCGTGGCCTTCCAGGTCCAGGCCGTTGTCGAGCCGCGCCAGCGCTTCGGTCTTGCCGGTGCCGGTCATGCCGCCCAGCAGCACGAAATCGCACTGGGCCACGGCCTGTTCGAGGGTGTCGATCAGAAAGGTACGCATCGCCTTGTAGCCGCCGCCGACCCGGGGGTAGTCGATGCCGGCCTCGTCCCGCAGCCATTGCTGAGTGATCTGCGAACGCAGACCGCCACGAAAGCAATACAGCAAGCCATCGGGGTGGGCCCGGGCGAAGTCGGCCCAGCCCTGGATGCGTTCGGCCTTGACCGCGCCGGACACCAGGCGGTAACCCAGTTCGATGGCGGCCTGCTGGCCGTGCTGCTTGTAGCAGGTGCCGATCCGTTGGCGCTCGTGGTCGTTCATCAGCGGCCGGTTGACCGCGCCCGGGAACGAGCCCTTGAGAAACTCGACCGGCGCGCGCGCATCCATCAGGGGCCGGTCGTTGAGGAAGATGTCGCGGTAATCGGTGCAGTCGAAGCGCATCAAACCACCTCGACCGCGTAGGTCTGTCGCTCGACCAGTTCGCCGATCGGCTCAAGGCTCAGGCCCAGTTCCGCCGCCACCGCGAGGAACTCGGCGTCGCCTTCGGGGGTGACGGCGATCAGCAGGCCACCGCTGGTCTGCGGATCGCACAGCACGCGCTTGTGCAACTCCTGCAAGCGGCCGATCTTGCTCGAATAGCTGTCGAAGTTGCGCAAGGTGCCGCCGGGCACGCAGCCCTGCTCCAGGTAATGCTCGATGCCGGCCAGGCGCGGCACCCGGTCATAGGCGATGCGCGCCGTCAGGTGGCTGCCGTCGGCCATTTCCACCAGGTGCCCGAGCAGGCCGAAACCGGTGACGTCGGTCATGGCCGTGACGCCGGCCAGTTTGCCGAAGCGGCTGCCGGGCTTGTTCAGGGTGCACATCCAGTCGCGGGCCAGGCCGATGTCGGCGTGGCGCAGCTTGCCCTTCTTCTCGGCCGTGGTGAGGATGCCGATGCCCAGGGGTTTGGTCAGGTACAGCCGGCAGCCGGCGGTGGCGGTGTCGTTGCGCTTCATGTGGCGCTTTTCCACCAGGCCGGTGACGGCCAGGCCGAAGATCGGCTCCGGCGCGTCGATGGAGTGCCCGCCGGCCAGCGGGATGCCCGCCGCGTCGCACACCGCGCGCCCGCCGCGGATCACTTCCCGCGCCACTTCCGCCGCCAGCACATTGACCGGCCAGCCCAGGATGGCGATGGCCATCAGCGGGTCGCCGCCCATGGCGTAGATGTCGCTGATGGCATTGGTGGCGGCGATGCGGCCGAAGTCGAACGGGTCGTCGACGATCGGCATGAAGAAGTCGGTGGTCGAGACCACGCCGCGCTCGGCGTCGATCTCATACACTGCCGCGTCGTCGCGCGAGGCGTTGCCGACCCACAGTTTCGGATCGAGGTTCTGCGCCCCGCTGCCCGCCAGGATCACTTCCAGCACCTGGGGGGAAATCTTGCAGCCGCAACCGGCGCCGTGGCTGTATTGGGTCAGACGAATCGGCTCGCTCATGGACAATTCTCAGGCTGTGGATGGGGCGGATTCTAGCAGAGGCGCCCGCCGCAAATGTTTCACGCGCTGCCCGACCTGTGCTCGGCTCAGGGCCGCTCCGCGCCCCGGCGGGAGCAAGCTCCCTCGCCACATCAGCCAGAAACAGGCAAAAAAAAGCCGCCCTTGCGGGCGGCTGAAGCGCTCCGGCCATGAAAGTCAGAAGCCTAGGCTGAAGCTGATGGTCATCGCATGGTCGTTGCCGTCGCCGGACAGTTGCCCGGAGTAGCCGATCCCCAGTTTGCCGGTCGGGCTGATCTGGAAGTCCACGCCGGCCTCGACGATGGCGCTGTCCTCGGCGATCGGCACGCCCTGGGTGCTGAACGAGGCGCCGCCGTCGATGAAGGTCAGGTCGGCGTCGGGCTGGGTGTCGCCGAAGGCATGCCGCCAGCCGATGGCCGCCCGCGGCGTGAACTGCCCGCCATTGGCCAGGGTGATCAGCTTGCCGGCGCGCACGCCGAGGGTGGAGAAGGTGATGTCCTGGTCGGCATCGGCCTTAAGCCGCCCCACCCCGCCCTTTTCCTTGGCCGAGTCGCTGTCGTAGTTGACGTAGGCCAGCCCGGCGAACGGCTCCAGCGCAATGCCGGCGGCCTCAAGCGTGTAGCCGACTTCGCCGAACACCTGGGCGCTGCGCGCGTCGTAATGGGCCTTCAACCGGTCGTTGTAGTTGCCGACGCTGACGTCGCGCTTGGTTTCGATGTCGTGCCAGCTGTAAGCCGCGCCGAGGCGCACCGCCAGGGCATCGAACTGCGAGCTCAGGTACGCCGCCAAGTGGTAGCTCTCGACCGTGGCGTCCGAGCGCCGGTCGTGGGCGTCGAGGTCGCTGCGGGTGTAACCGGCGGCCATGCCTGCGCGCCACTGGTCGTCGAGCTGCTTGTCGGTGCCGAGCAGGAAGCCCGAGAGGTTGCGGTCGAGCTTGGCGCTGTTGCTGTCGCCGTCCGACTCGCCCCACGCGCCGAGCGCGCGGATCCAGCCGACCATCTCGCCGTGGCAGCCGTTGCTGCTCAACTGGTTGTCGCTCGGCGCCAGGGCCCGGCGCGGATCGTCCGCTGCGCTGCACGACGGCTGGCGCATGCGGTCGTTGACCGCGTCGCGCACATAGCGCGAATCCTCCAGCACGGCGCTGGCGGTGCTGGCGTGGATCTCCCCGGACAGGCTGTCGAACGCGTTGCGCGCACCGGCCACGCTGAGGTTGACGATCTCGTTCTGCAACGCCGCCCCCGCCGCACCGTTGCGCGACAGGGCCGATGCCGTGCTGCGCTGGTTGCCGGTGGCCGCCACATCGGCGAACGAATTGCCGTTGCGGCTGACCGCCAGGTTCACCGCATTGGCGCTGTACACCAGGCTGGTGTTGAGGAACGCGTACTGCGGCAGGTCCGCCGAGCTGAAGGTGCCGGTGACGCCGCCGCCCGCCGTGATCAGCGAATACACGGTGCTGCCGGAGAACGGCGCCAGGCTGTTGACCAGCAGGCCGCCGCCGAGGGTCGCGGTGCCGCCGACGGCCAGGGGCGTTGCGGTCGGCGAGCTGACCGTCAGCGCCAGTAGGCCGTCGGCGGCGTTGGTCAGGTTGCCGGTGACGCTCAAGGTGCCGTCGGTGCCGCCGGAAGCCACCACACCATGGTTCACGATCGCGCCGACGCTGCCGTTGCCGCTCAGCGCTGCGCCGTTGGCCACGGTGACTTGCCCGGCCAGCGAGGCGCGTGCCGCGCGGCTGCCGACCTGCAGCACGCCTTGATCCACCGACACCGCGCCGCTGAACGGCTGGTCACCGGTCAGCAGCAAGCGGCCGGTGCCGCGCTTGGCCAGCGCGCCGATGCCGCTGAGCCGGCCGCTGAACTGGCCATCGACGTTCTGCTGGAACACCAGCGAAGCGTTGTCGAGGATGTTGCCTTGCAGGCTGGTGCTGTTGCCGATCAACGTGCCGCCGCTGACCGTGGTGCCACCGCTGTAGGTGTTGGCGCCGCTGAGCACCAGCGTGCCGGCGTCGAGTTTTTCGATGCCGCCGGTGCCCACCAGCGGCGCGGAGATTTCCGCGCTGCCCCCGGCATTGACCCGCACCGGCGCCAGGCTGCCGTCCGGCCCGTTGACCGGGGTCAGGCTGCCGCCGGCACCCGGCGTCAGGCTGTAGCCGCCGACCAGGAACTGCAGGCCGGTGAAGGCTTGGTTGCCGACCACGCTGACCGTGCCGCCCTGCCCGCCGAACACCGCGAACTGGCCGTTGGCGCCCAGCGCCTGGGTGCCGGTGGGGTCGGTCCAGTTGGTGCCCGGGCCCCACACGCCGCTGCCGCCGCCGATGCTGCCGTCGGGGTTGGTCTTGCCGCCGTTCCAGAACTGCACTTCGCCCGGCGAGCCCTGCACCAGCAGGTTGATCTGGTTGGCGAAGGCGGTCTGCAGCGACAGGTTGCCCGTCGGCACCGGCAGGCTGCCGTAGGTCAGGCCGTTGTCGGTGAGGGTGCCACCGTAGCTGAACAGTTGATAGATCCCCGTGCCGAAGCCGCCGGCGTTGGTGATGTTGAGGGTGCCGTCCAGCGTGAGGTTGCCGGCGACGTTGACCACCGTGGTGGAACTGGCGGCCGAGCCGAGGGTGAAGTCCAGCACGCTGCCGGAGGACAGCGCCAGCGATCCGACCGACAGCGGCGTCGCCGTGCCGCCGCCCAGCAGGGTCGCGCCGTTGGCCAGTTGCACGTTGCCGCCGAACTGCCCGCCGCCGCCGATCTTCGCCCCGCTGGCGACATTCACGCTGGCGCTGTTGAGCACGCCGTTGACCCGCAGCGTGCCGGCCTGCACGTCGGTGTTGCCGGTGAAGCCGTTGGTGCCGGTCAGCAGCAGCGCGCCGGTGCCGGTCTTGGTCAAGGTGCCGGCACCGGTGAGGTTGCCGGTGTAGGTGCCGTCGCTGTTCTGCTCAAAGGTCAACGCCGCGTTGTTGACGATGGCCCCTTGCAGGCTGCTGGTGTCGCCCCGGGTGCTGCCGCCATTGAGCGTGGTGCCGCCGGTGTAGCTGTTGGCGCCGCTGAGCACCAGGTCGCCGCTGCCGTTCTTCACCAGGCTGCCGTTGCCGCTGATGGCGCCGATCAGGCTGGTGTTCTGGTTGCCGGCCAGGGTGAGCTGCGCGCCCAGGCCGATGGCGTTGGCCAGTTGCAGTGCGCTGGCGCTGTCGAGGGTGGCGTTGCCCAGGACGCTGAGCGCGCCGCTGCCGAGTGCGCTGTTGTTGCCCAGGATCAGCGAACCGCCGGACAGTTGCGTGCCGCCGCTGTAGGTGTTGTTGCCGTTGAGGGTCAGGCTGGCGGCGCCGGCCTTGGACAGGCTGCCGCTGCCGCTCACCGTGCCGTCGAGGGTCAGGGCGTTGCTGCCGGCGATGGCCAGCCCGCCGTTGAGCACCACGGCGTTGGCCAGGGTGACGGCGGTGTTGTTGTCCAGCGCCGTGCCGCCTGCGGCGGTCAATGTGCCCGTGCCGAGGGCCGCGTCGTTGCCCACCACCAGTTTGCCGCCGCTGAGGGCGGTGCCGCCGGTGTAGCCGTTGGCGGCGTTGAGCACCAGGGTGCCGGCGTCGTATTTGCCCAGGGTGCCGCTGCCGTTGAGCGCCACGCCGAGGGTGGCGGTGGCGTTCGGGTCGACCCGCACGGTGGCGTTGCCCAAGGAACCGTTGACCAGATTCAGCGAACCCGCCGTGCCGTTCTGCAGGCTGTAGCCGTCGGTGACGAACTGCAGGCCGGTGACGGTCTGCGCGCCGTTGACCGTCACGGTGCCCGCACTGCCCTGGAACACCGCGAAGCTGTTGCCCCAGGCCTGGTTGACGGTGCCGTTGACGTCGGTCCAGTTGGTGGTGCCGCTGCCCCAGGTGCCGCTGCCGCCTTCGATGGTGCCGTTGCCGGTCAACTGGCTGCCGTCCCAGAACTGCACGGTGACGCCTGGTGCTGTGACCAGCAGGTTGATCTGGTTGCCGACGCTGGTCTGCAATTGCAGGTCGCCCGGGGTGACGCTGCCCGGCAAGGTGCCGAACAGCAGGCCGTTGTCGGTCAGGCCGCCGGTGTAGTTGATGATCCGGTAGACCCCGCTGCCGAAGCCGCCCAGGTCGCTGACGTTGAGGGTGCCGTCCAGGGTCAGGTTGCCGTTGACGTTGAGCAGCGCGCTGCCGCCGCCGGACACCGGCGCGCCGAGGCCGACATCCAGGTTCGAGTTGCCGCTGAGCGCCAGCGAGCCCACCGACAGTGCGCTGCCGGTGGCCAGGGCCAGGTGCCCGCCGTCGGCCACGGTGACCGCGCCCGCCAGGCTGCCGGAGCCGCCCAGGGTGCCGCCGCTGTTGACCTGCACATTGGCGCTGTCCAGCGAACCGTTGACCCGCAGGGTGCCGGCGCCGACCGTGGTGTCGCCGGTCAGGGTGCTGGCGCCGCTCAGGGTCAGGGTGCCGGTGCCCAGTTTGTTCAGGGCGCCGCTGCCGGTGAGGAGGCCGTCGAAGGTGCTGCTCAGGTTGTTGCCGCCGATGCTCAGCGACTGGCCGGCGCCGACGTCGGCGGTGCCGCTGCCGGTGAGACTGGCGATGGCCGCCGAGCCGCCGAGGTTGAGGGTGCTGCCGCCCGCGAGGTTGACCCCGGCGTTGTTGCCCAGCGCCGCGTTGCCGACGGTAGTGAGGCTGCCGGCCTGCACGTCGAAGGTGCCGCTGAAGGTGTTGGCGCCGGTCAGGGTCAGGTCGGACGCGCCGTTCTTGGTCAGCGTGCCGGCCCCGGCGAGCACGCCGCCCAGGGTCAGGTCGTTGCTGCCGGCCACGGTCAGGTTGGCGTTGACGTTGACGTCGTTGCCCAGCACCAGTGTCGAGGTGTTGTCGAGAGTCGAGGCGCCCGCCACGGTCAACGCACCGGAACCCAGTGCGCCGGCGGTGCCGAGGGTCAGGGTGCCGGCGTTGAGCGTGGTGCCGCCGCTGTAGGTGCCGGTGCCGTTGAGGGTCAGGTTGGCCGCGCCGTTTTTCACCAGCCCGCCCGTGCCGCTGATGGCGCCGCCCAGGGTCAGGTTGTTGCTGCCGGCCACCGTCAGGTTGGCGTTGAGCACCAACGCGTTGCCCAGGGCGAACGCGCCGCTGCTGTCGAGGCTCGAAGCGCCGGCCACGGTCAGGTTGCCCAGGCCCAGGGCGGTGGCGCTGCCGACGGTCAGGGTGCCGGCGTTGAGCGTGGTGCCGCCGAGGAAACCGTTGGCGCCGGACAGCGTCAGGTTGGCCGTGCCGTTCTTGGTCAGGCTGCCGGCGCCGTTGATGGCCCCGGCCAGCGTCAGGTTGTTGCTGCCGGTGACGGCGAGGTTGCCGGCCAGGTTCACCGCGTTGTTCACCGAAACGGCGCTGGCCGCATCCAGCGTGGTGCCGCCGGCCGCGTTGAGGGTGGCGGAACCGAGCGCCGCGTTGGACGCCAGGATCAGCCCCCCGGCGTTCAGCGCCACCGGCCCCAGGAAGGCGTTGTTGCCGCCGAGGGTCAGGTTGGCCGCGCCGTTCTTGATCAGGCCGCCGGTGCCGCCGATCACACCGTTGAGCGTCAGCGCATTGCTGCCCGCCACGGTCAGGTTGCCGTTGAGGGTCACGGCGTTGCCCAGGGTGACCGCCGCGTTGCTGTCCAACTGCGTGCCGGTCGCCGCCGTCAGCGTGCCGGTGCCCAGCGCGGTGTTGCTGCCGACCACCAGTTTGCCGCCGTCCAGCGCGGTGCCGCCGCTGTAGCTGTTGGCGCCGTTGAGGACGAGGGTGCCGCTGTCGAGCTTGTTGAGGATGCCGCTGCCGTTGATGCCGACGCCGACTGTCGCGGTCACGCCCGGATCGACCCGCACCGCCGTGGTGCCGCCGGTGCCGTTGACGGCGGTCAGTTGCCCCGCCGTGCCGTTGACCAGGCTGTAGCCGTCGGTGGTGAACTGCAGGCCGGTGAACAGTTGCGTGCCGTCCACCGTCACGGTGCCGGCCGTGCCCTGGAACACGCCGAAATCGCCGGCCCAGGTCTGGTTCAGGGTGCCGTTGACGTTGGTCCAGTTGGAGCCGGCGGCGTTCCAGGTGCCGCTGCCGCCGTCCACCGAGCCGTTGGGCACGGTCTGGCTGCCGTCCCAGAAGCGGATGTTGGCGTTCGGCGCCGACACCAGCAGGTTGACCTGGTTGCCGACCGAGGTCTGCACCACCAGGTCGCCGAGGCCGAAGCCGACCGGCACGCTGGCCACGTCCAGGCCCAGGTCCGTCAGGCTGCCGGTGTAGTTGATCAGGCGGTACACGCCGACGCCGAAACCGCCGGCGTCGGTGACGTTGAGGTTGCCGTTCAGGGTCAGGTTGCCGCCGACGTCGATCAGCGAGGTGGTCGACGGCGCGGCCAGGGCCACGTCGAGGTTGCCGCTGGCGCCGAGGATCAAGCCGCTCGCCGACAGTTGGTTGCCCGAAGACAGGGCCAGGTGGCCGCCGTTGGCGACGTTCAGCTGGCCGAGGACTGTGCCGTTGCCGGTGAAGGTGGCGCCGCTGCCGACATCCACCTGGGCGCTGGCCAGCGAGCCGCTGAGGTTCAGGGTGCCGCCGCTCACCAGGGTGTTGCCGGTCAGCCCGCTGATCCCGGTGAGGTTCAGGGTGCCGGTGCCGACCTTGGTCAGGCCGCCGCTGCCGCTGACGTCGCCGTCGAAGGTGCTGGTGGTGCTCACCCCGCCCACGGTCAGGGTGCTGCCGGCGCCGACCTGCACGCTGCCGCTGCCGCTCAGGCCGCCCACGCTCGCGTCGCTGCCCAGGTTGAGGCTGGCCCCGGCGCTGATGGCCGCGCCCGAGGTGTTGCCCAGCGCGCCGCTGCTCAGGGTCGAGACACTGCCGGCGAGGATGTTCAGCGCACCGGTGAAGGTGTTGCTGCCCATCAGCGTCAGGTCGTCGAGGCCGCTCTTGATGAGGTCGCCGGCGCCGCTGACCACGCCGCTGAGCACCAGGCTGTTGTTGCCGGCCACGGTCAGCCCGGCGTTGAGGGTGATGTCGTTGCCCAGCACCAGGGCCGAGCTGTTGTCCAGCGTCGCCGCCCCGCCGACGGTGAGCGCTCCGCTGCCCAGCGCCGCCGGGGTGCCGAGGGTCAGCGTGCCGGCATTGAGGGTGGTGCCGCCCTGGTAGGTGTTGATGCCGTTGAGCGTCAGGTTGGCCGTGCCGTTCTTCACCAGCGAGCCCGTGCCGCTGATCACGCCGCCCAGGGCCAGGTTCTGCGAACCGGCCACGGTCAGGGCGGCGTTGAGGGTGACGGCGTTGTTCAGGTTGACCAGCGCCGAACTGTTGTCCAGGGTCGCGGCCCCGGCGACGGTCAACGCGCCGCTGCCCAGCGCCGAGCTGTTGCCGACGGTGAGCGTGCCGGCGTTCAGCGTGGTGCCGCCCGCGTAGGCGTTGGTGCCGTTGAGGGTCAGGTTGGCCGTGCCGTTCTTCACCAGGCTGCCGACGCCGTTCACCGCACCGCCCAGGGTCAGATCCGCGGTGCCGCCGATGTTCAGGGCGCCGGCCACGTTCACGGCGTTGCCCAGACTGACGGCGGTGTTGGTGTCCAGCGTGGTGTTGGCCGCTGCGTTCAGCGTGCCGCTGCCCAGCGCGGTGCTGTTGCCGACGATCAGTTTGCCGGCGTTGAGCGCGGTGTTGCCGAAGTAGGTGTTGGCGCCGTTGAGGATCAGGTCGGCGGCGCCGTTCTTGATCAGCCCGCCGACGCCGGACACCGTGCCGGTGAGGGTCAGCGCATTGCTGCCGGCGACGGTCAGGTTGCCGCCCAGGCTGACGTTGTTGGCCAGGCTCGTGGCCGTGCTGGCGTCCAGCGTGGTGCCGGCCGCCGCGTTCAGGTTGCCGACGCCCAGCGCCGTGGCGGAGCCGACGATCAGCGTGCCGGCGTTGAGCGAGGTGGAGCCGGTGTAGGTGTTGTTGCCGGTCAGGGTCAGGCTGGAAGTGCCGGTCTTGATCAGCCCGCCGGCACCGTCGATGACGCCGCCCAGGGTGAGCGCGTTGCTGCCGCCGGCCGAGAGGTTGGCGTTGAGGGTGATGGCGTTGCCCAGAGTGACCGCACCGCTGCTGTTGAGGGTGCTCGCCCCGCCCACGGTCAGGGCGCCGCTGCCCAGCGCCGCCCCGTTGCCGACGGTCAGGCTGCCGGCGTTGAGGGTGGTGCCGCCGCCGTAGGTGTTGCTGCCGTTGAGGGTCAGGTTGGCCGTGCCGTTCTTGATCAGCCGGTTGGCGCCGCTGACCACGCCGTCCAGGGTCAGCCCGTTGCTGCCGCCGATGCTCAGGTCGGCGTTGAGCACCACGTTGTTGGCCAGTGCCACGCTGGTGCTGCTGTCCAGGGTCGCGGCGCCGGTGACCGTCAGATCGCCGCTGCCCAGCGCGCCGGCGTTGCCGACGGTCAGGGTGCCGGCGCTCAGGGTGGTGCCGGCCAGGAAGGTGTTGGCGCCGTTGAGGATCAGGTTGGCGGCGCCGTTCTTGGTCAGCCCGCCGCTGCCGCCGACCACCCCGCCGAGGGTCAGGTTGGCGCTGCCGCCGACGTTCAGGTTGCCGCCCAGGGTGACCGCGTTGCCCAGCGACACCGTGGTGTTGGCGTCAAGCGTGGTGCCCGCCGCCGTGCTCAGGCCGCCGCTGCCCAGCGCCGTGTTGGCGCCGACGATCAGCGTGCCGGCGTTGAGCGAGGTGCCGCCGGCGAACCCGTTGCTGCCGCCCAGGGTCAGGGCGGCGGTGCCGTTCTTGACCAGCCCGCCGGCACCGTTGACCACGCCGTTGAGGGCCAGGGCCTGGGTGCCGCCGATGACCAGGTTCGCCGCCAGGTTGACGGCGTTGGCCAGGCTCACGGCGGTGGTTGCGTCCAGTGTGGTGCCGGCCGCCGTGTTCAGTGCGCCGGTGCCCAGGGCGGTGTTGCTGCCCACGAACAGCGTGCCGGCGTTGAGGGCGGTCGCGCCGCTCTGGGTGTTGTTGCCGGTCAGGGTCAGGCTGGCCGCGCCGCTCTTGGTGAGGCCGCCCGTGCCGGAGAGCACGCCGCCCAGGGTCAGGTTGTTGCTGCCCAGCACGGTGAGGCTGCCGGTCAGGCCGACGTTGTTGTTCAGGGTGACGTTGGCGGTGCTGTCCAGGCTGGTGCCGGCGGCCGCGTTCAGGGTGCCGCTGCCCAAGGCGTTGTTGTTGCCGACCCGCAACGTGCCGGCGCTCAGGGTGGTGGTGCCGCTGTAGCCGGTGTTGACGCCGCTGAGGGTGAGGCTGCCGCTGCCGGTCTTGGTCAGGCCGCTGGCGCCGGTGAGCGCGCCGCTCAGGGTCAGCGCCCCGGCGCCGCTGGCGGTCAGGGTGCTGTTGAGGGTGATGGCGTTGGCCAGGTTGACGGTGCCGGGCGCTGTCAGGGTCGCTGCGCCGCCGATGGTGACGGTGCCGCTGCTGAACGCCTGATCGTTGCCCACCTGCACGCTGCCGGCGTTGATCGTGGTGTTGCCGGTGAAGGTGTTCGCCGCCCCCAGGCTCAATTGGCCGGCGCCGGACTTGGTCAGGCCGCCGGCGCCGGACAGCACGCTGGTCAGGCTCAGGTCGTTGGCGCCCTGCACCGTCAGGCCGCCGGCGCCCAGGGTGATCAGGTTGCCCAGGCTCAGGCCGGCGCTGCTGGCCTGGAGGATCCCACCGTTCGAGGTCAATACGCCGCTGCCGAACGCCGCGTTGTTGTTGAACTGCACCACCCCGCCGTTGAGGGTCGAACTGCCGCTGACCACCGGCCCCTGCAAGGTCCAGGTGCCGCTGTTGACGGTGAGGTTGTTGAAGTTGACGTAGGTGGCGCTGGACACCGTGCCGCTGCCGCTGGTGCCGCCGCCTACGCCGAGGGTGTTCTGCAGCACCAAGGCGTTGGTGCCGCCGGCGCCGCCGTCGATCTGCCCGGTCGGGGCGAACGTCAGGTTGACCCCGATCAGCCCGCCGAGGCCGACGGTGACCTGCACGCCGTCGCCGACGTTGACACTGGAACCGGTCACCGCGGTGAAGGTGTTGGTGCTGTTCGCCCCCATCGACACGCTGCCGGTGATGCTACCGGTGTTGGTGAACGTGTTGCCGGCGGCGGACGTCTCGAACGCCACCCGGCCCTGCACGCTGCCGTTGTTGGTCATGCTCACCGTCGAGCCGCCGTACACGCCCACCACCGGGGTATCGGCCAGGCTGATGCCGCCCACCGACAGGCCGGTGGAGGTGATGGTGCCGTTGTTGGTGATGCTGGTGGTGCCGGCGGCGGCGTTGTTCACGCCGATGCCCAGGCCGTCGATGCTGGTCAGGTTCAGGCCCAGCAACATGCCGGTGCCGCGGATGATGCCGCTGGCGTTGTTGAGGACGTTGACCGTGCTCGCCGCGCCGGTGCCGATGAACGCGCCGCCGCTGAGCACCGACACCAGCCCCAGCAGCGCCGGGTCCAGGGTGCCGGAGTTGTTCAGGGTGATGTTGACCCCGGTCAGGTCCAGCACCCGGCCGCCGAGGGTGGCGTTCATTTGCGCGCCGGCGTTGACGTTGACCGTCAGGCCGTTGGCCGCGCTGGCGTAGTTGTTGAGGAACAGCGGCAGGCTCGGCACGCCGGTGCAGGTCACGGTGGAGCCGGCCACCGAACAGGTGGCGAGCGCCGGTTGGCTGACGCCGCCGAACAGCAATCCGGCGACGCTCAGGTGCACGGCAAGGGACAGTGGGGAAAAACGCGAAACGAGGGCGATAGCGGACCTTGCGTGCACGGGCTACTCCTTGTCGTGGCCAAAATCTTCCTTGAGGGGCGTGCTGGCGCATCGCTTATTCCGCACGCGAATCAAGACTGCGACGGTCATCACAAAACCGTGACATTCCCGACACACGCTAGTTGATGCCCCGCGATGGGGCATTCTTCAAATGGTGTTAATACTTTGGCGCTAGATGCTTTTGAAATATGGATCCAGATCCACGGCCTGCGCGGGGTTCGGGCCTTTTTTGGGGAGCCTGCCTGGTGGCGATGGCGGTATGTCAGGCAACAGAGATGTCGGCCGTCCCGGCCTCATCGCTGGCAAGCCGGCTCCCACAGGTTTTTTGTGGTGGGCACAGACCCTGCCAGCACCCCGGAGACCTGTGGGAGCCAGCCTGCTGGCGATGGCGGCGTGTCAGGCAACAGAGATGTCGGCCGTCCCGGCCCTATCGCTGGCAAGCCAGCTCCCACAAGGTTTGTGGTGAACGTAGATCCTGCAAACACCCAGGATACCTGTGGGAGCTGGCTTGCCAGCGATGGCGGTGGATCAGGCACCGGCGATGCCGGGTTGGGATGCCAGATCTGCGGGCTCTTTGAAAACTGGTATGGCTTGTGCAAACGTTTGCGGGCCGTTTATCCCGGCCATTTCGACCCAGAACCGTACAAGCCCGGAATTCCGGGCCTGGATCCGCAAAAAAGGACTTTGAATGCACGTTCCCTCCTGCCGCCCTGCCCGCGGCGCGCGCACGTTTGCCGTTTCCCTGCTACTGGCCGGCGTTACCGGACTTCTCAGCGACAGCCTTCTGGCGCAGCCTGCGCAGGGCGAAGAGTCGGCCCAGGGCGAAACCCTCAGCCCCGAAGCCAGCCCGCCGAAAAAAGGCGCCTACCTGTCGGACTGGTACAACCAGAACCTGACCCTGATCGGCAGCAAGGACATCAGCTTCGGCCCTCGTCCGGCCGACGACATCTACCTGGAATACGAGTACTTCGGCCGCAAGGGCCCGTTCGAGCTGTACGGCTACATCGACATCCCGAAGATCTTCAACATCGGCAACAGCCACGACAAAGGCGTGTGGGACCACGGCTCGCCGGTGTTCATGGAGCACGAACCGCGCATCTCCATCGACTATCTGGCCGGCCGCAGCCTGGCCATCGGCCCGTTCAAGGAGTGGTACGTGGCCTTCGACTGGATCTACGACCACGGCAGCAACAGCGCCAACCGCGCCAACACGCTCTACAGCGGCCTGGGCACCGACATCGACACCCATTCGCGGGTCAACCTGTCGGCCAACCTGTACGGCCGCTACCAGTGGGAGAACTACGGCGCCAGCAACGAGTACTCGTGGGACGGCTACCGTGCGCAGCTCAAGTACATCGTGCCCATCGACCGCTTCAGCAACGGCGCGTCGCTGACCTACATCGGCTTCACCAACTTCGACTTCGGCTCGGACCTGCACAAGGACAACCCCGCCCGCACCGCCAACGCCACGGTGGCGACCAACGTGCTGCTGTACTCGTTCACCCACCTGCGCTTCACCCTGGTGGGCCGTTACTTCCACAACGGCGGCAACTGGGAGGACGGCAGCGAGCTGAACTTCGGCGACGGCGACTTCCGTGCACGCTCAAACGGCTGGGGCTACTACGCCGGCATCGGTTACCAGTTCTGATCACAGGAGGTTTTCATGAAGGCAATGACGCGTGTTTCCCTGGCCGCTGCGGCCCTGCTCTCTTCCACCGCCTGGGCGGCGACTGCGCCTGCCCAGCCCGAGCCGCTGCGGCCCAAGGTGGTGCTGATCACCATGTTCGCACCCGAGGCGCAGCACTGGATCGACCGCCTGCACCTGACCCAGGAAGTCCGCGTGCCGGGGCTGTCGGCCGAGTACCCGACGGTGCGCTGCAATGCCCGGCAGGTGTGCCTGATGGTCACCGGCATGGGCCAGACCAACGCCGCCGCCTCGACCCTGGCCTTGGCGCTGTCGCCGCAGTTCGACCTGCGCAAGAGCTACTTCCTGATCGCCGGGATCGCCGGCATCAGCCCCAAGCACGGCACCCTCGGCACCGCCGCGTGGGCGCACTACCTGGTGGAGTTCGGCACCCAGTGGGAGCTGGACGCCCGTGACGCGCCCAAGGACTGGCCGACCGGCTACCTGGGCATCAACACCCGCGGCCCCAACGAAAAGCCGCCGCTGGACTACAAGACCGAAGTGTTCGAGCTCAACCCGAGGCTCCAGGCCAAGGCCTTTGCCCTGAGCCGCCACGTCGCGCTCAGCGAAAGCAAAGAGTCGGCGGCCTGGCGCCTGAAGTACCCGCAGGCCCCGGCCAACCAGCCGCCGACGGTGACGCAATGCGACACGCTGGCGGGCAACACGTGGTTCTCCGGCACTCGCCTGAGCGAGCGGGCCGAGGTCTGGACGCGGTTGCTGACCGACGGCAAGGGCGAATACTGCACCACCCAGCAGGAGGACAACTCCACCTACGAGGCCCTGCTGCGCGCCAGCCGCGAAGGCCGGGTGGACGTGCAGCGCCTGGCGGTGGTGCGGGCCGGCTCGGACTTCGACCGCCCCGCCCCGGGCGGCAGCGAAGTGGACAACCTGCTCAAGTACGCCGATCAGGGCGGTTTCGCGCCGGCCCTGGAAAACCTCTACCGCACGGGCAATCCGTTGGTGCAGGACATCCTCGAACACTGGCCGGTGTGGGAAAAGGGCGTGCCGGACGCTTGATCGCCGGGCAAGAAAAAACCCGCACCTTTGGCAAGGTGCGGGTTCGTTCGTTTCAACGTCGGATCAACGCTCCAGCAGGATCCGCAGCATGCGGCGCAGCGGCTCGGCCGCGCCCCACAGCAGTTGGTCGCCGACGGTGAACGCGCCGACGAACTGCGAACCCATGTTCAGCTTGCGCAGACGGCCGACCGGGATGTTCAGGGTGCCGGTGACCTTGGTCGGGCTCAGCTCCTGCATGCTGATGTCGCGGTTGTTCGGCACCAGCTTGACCCAAGGGTTGTGCTGGCTGATCAGCCCTTCGATGTCGGCGATCGGCACGTCCTTGTTCAGCTTGATGGTCAACGCCTGGCTGTGGCAGCGCATGGCGCCGATGCGCACGCAGATGCCGTCGACCGGGATCGGGCTCTTGAAGCGGCCCAGGATCTTGTTGGTCTCGGCCTGGGCCTTCCACTCTTCGCGGCTCTGGCCGTTCGGCAGTTCCTTGTCGATCCAAGGGATCAGGCTGCCGGCCAGCGGCACGCCGAAGTTCTCGGTCGGGTAGGCTTCGCTGCGCATGGTTTCGGCCACGCGGCGGTCGATGTCCAGAATCGCGCTGGCCGGGTCGGCCAGTTGGTCGGCCACGGCGGCGTGGGTCGCGCCCATCTGCTTGATCAGCTCACGCATGTTCTGCGCGCCGGCGCCGGACGCCGCCTGATAGGTCATGGCGCTCATCCACTCCACCAGGCCGGCCTCGAACAGGCCGCCCAGGCCCATCAGCATCAGGCTGACGGTGCAGTTGCCGCCGATGTAGTTCTTGGTGCCCGCGTCGAGCTGCTGGTCGATGACCTTGCGGTTGACCGGGTCGAGGATGATCACCGCGTCGTCGTTCATCCGCAGGCTGGACGCCGCGTCGATCCAGTAGCCCTGCCAGCCGGCTTCGCGCAGCTTGGGGAAGACTTCGTTGGTGTAGTCGCCGCCCTGGCAGGTCAGGATCACGTCGAGGGTCTTGAGCTCTTCAATGCTGTAAGCGTCCTTGAGCGGAGCAATGTCCTTGCCCACGGACGGGCCTTGGCCACCGACATTGGAAGTGGTGAAAAACACCGGCTCGATAAGATCGAAATCCTGCTCTTCCAGCATCCGCTGCATGAGCACGGAACCGACCATGCCGCGCCAACCGATCAGACCTACACGTTTCATCGCAACTACACCTTATTGAAAAGTGGGCCGCTGCTTCGCATTGAATTTCGCAGCGGGCCCGAGAGATTACAGATTCCGCAGCGCGGCGACTACTGCGTCACCCATTTCCTGCGTACCGACTTTAGTGCAACCGGTCGAAAAGATGTCGCCGGTGCGCAGGCCCTGGTCCAGGACCACGCTGACGGCCTTCTCGATCGCATCGGCCGCGTCCTGCAGATTGAAGCTGTAACGCAGCATCATCGACACCGACAGGATGGTCGCCAGCGGGTTGGCGATGCCCTTGCCCGCGATGTCCGGCGCCGAACCGTGGCAAGGCTCGTACATGCCCTTGTTGTTGGCGTCCAGCGAGGCCGACGGCAGCATGCCGATGGAGCCGGTGAGCATCGACGCTTCGTCGGACAGGATGTCGCCGAACATGTTGTCGGTGACGATCACGTCGAACTGCTTCGGTGCGCGCACCAGCTGCATGGCGGCGTTGTCGACGTACATGTGGCTCAGCTCGACGTCCGGGTAGTCCTTGGCCACCTGCTCGACCACTTCGCGCCACAGCTGGCTGGAGGCCAGGACGTTGGCCTTGTCCACCGAGCACAGTTTCTTGCCGCGCACGCGGGCCATGTCGAAGCCGACGCGGGCGATGCGGCGGATCTCGCTTTCGCTGTACGGCAGGGTGTCGTAGGACTGACGCTCGCCGTTCTCCAGTTCACGGGTGCCACGCGGAGCGCCGAAGTAGATGCCGCCGGTCAGCTCGCGGACGATCAGGATGTCCAGGCCGGCGACGATCTCAGGCTTCAGGCTCGACGCGTCGGCCAGTTGCGGGTAGAGGATCGCCGGGCGCAGGTTGCCGAACAGGCCCAGTTGCGCGCGGATCTTCAGCAGGCCGCGCTCAGGGCGGATGTCACGCTCGATGGTGTCCCACTTCGGGCCGCCCACGGCGCCCAGCAGCACCGCGTCGGCGGCACGGGCGCGCTCCAGGGTCTCGTCGGCCAGCGGCACGCCGTGCTTGTCGATGGCGGCGCCGCCGATCACGTCGTGGCTCAGCTCGAAGCCCAGGCCGTACTTGTCGTTGGCCAGTTCCAGCACCTTGACCGCCTCGGCCATGATTTCCGGACCGATGCCGTCACCCGGGAGAATCAGAATCTGCTTGCTCATGCTTTCCTCATGTCTTCAGTCGGTGCGCCGCTGACCGGCGCGCCCGGAAAAATGTATTCAGCGTTCGGCCATCAGCACCAGTACATCTGTACTGAACGAACCGTCGGCCTCAATCTCAAAATATTCGCGCACTTCGTCGCCCATCGAGCGCTGCAGCTCGCGGATCGCGGCGCGCATCACCTCAGGGGTGCGCATGCGCTCGACCCAGCTGTTGTATTCCAGACGCAGGCGCTGACGCGCGGTGCTACGGGTGTGCAGACCGGCCTCGCTGACCTGGCGCAGCCACTCGCCGGCCGAATAGTCGCGCACATGGCTGGTGTCGCGCAGCACTTCGACGCTTTGCAGGTACGTGTCGAACAGCGGACTGCCGGGCGACAGCACATCGATGAACGCCGCCACGCCACCGGGCTTGAGCACCCGCCGGACTTCGCGCAGGGCCAGCCCGAGGTCGCTCCAATGGTGCGCCGAATAGCGGCTGAACACGAAATCGAATTCGCCGTCGGCGAACGGCAGGCGCTCGGCGGCGCCGTTCACCGTGACGATGTTGCCCAGGCCCCGGTCGACGGCGGCGGCCGCGACCACGTCGAGCATCTGCTGCGACAGGTCGTAGGCCACCACTTCTTTGGCCAGGGCGGCGACGTGAAAGCTCACATGGCCCGCGCCGCAGCCCAGATCCAGCACCCGCGCCCCGCCCTGCCCGACCAGTTCGGCCTGCAGCAGCGCGAACTCGGCGCCTTGGGCGTGAACGGCGCTGCTCAGGTAAGCGGCGGCCTGTTCACCGAACTGCTTCTGTACGACCTGGGTGTGCTGGGCGGTGGTGCTCATGGTGGACTTCCTTTTTGGGTGAGCCTTGTGTTGTCTTCTGGGCCCCATCGCGAGCAGGCTCGCTCCTACAGGGGAACGCGGTTCAATGTAGGAGCGAGCCTGCTCGCGATGGCGTCATCCGCCCTGTTCGAAATCAGGCGTCGCGGAACAACCACGGCTGGCTCTTGCGATGCGCCGCTTCGAACGAGGCGATGGCGTCGCCGTCCTGCAGGGTCAGGCCGATGTCGTCCAGACCGTTGAGCAGGCAATGCTTGCGGAACGCGTCGATCTCGAAGCGGTGCACCTTGCCGTCCGGACGGGTCACGGTCTGCGCCTGCAGGTCGATCTTCAGCTGGTAGCCCGGTTCGGCCTCGACTTGCTTGAACAGCTCATCGACCTCTTCCTCGCTCAGGATGATCGGCAGCAAGCCGTTCTTGAAGCTGTTGTTGAAGAAGATGTCGGCGTAGCTCGGCGCGATGATGCTGCGGAAACCGTACTCGTCCAGCGCCCATGGCGCGTGCTCGCGGCTGGAGCCGCAGCCGAAGTTCTCCCGGGCCAACAGCACGCTGGCGCCCTGGTAGCGCTCGGCGTTGAGCACGAAGTCCTTGTTCAGCGGCCGCTTGGAGTTGTCCTGGTACGGCTGGCCCACGTCGAGGTAGCGCCATTCGTCGAACAGGTTCGGGCCGAAGCCGGTGCGCTTGATCGACTTGAGGAATTGCTTGGGGATGATCTGGTCGGTGTCGACGTTGGCACGGTCCAGCGGCGCGACGAGTCCCTGGTGTTGAGTGAAAGCCTTCATGGTTACTGTGCTCCCTGGATCAATTCACGAACGTCGATGAAACGACCGTTCACCGCCGCCGCAGCGGCCATGGCCGGGCTGACGAGGTGGGTGCGGCCACCGGCGCCCTGACGGCCTTCGAAGTTGCGGTTGGAGGTCGAGGCGCAGTGCTCGCCGGACTCCAGCCGGTCCGGGTTCATCGCCAGGCACATCGAGCAGCCCGGCTCGCGCCATTCGAAACCGGCCTCCAGGAAGATCTTGTCCAGGCCTTCGGCTTCGGCCTGGGCCTTCACCAGGCCCGAGCCCGGCACCACGATGGCCTGCTTGATGGTCGAGGCCACCTTGCGGCCCTTGGCGATCTCGGCCGCCGCGCGCAGGTCTTCGATCCGCGAGTTGGTGCAGGAACCAATGAACACGCGGTCGAGCTGGATGTCGGTGATCGCCTGGTTGGCGGTCAAGCCCATGTATTTCAAGGCGCGGACGATGGAGTCGCGCTTGACAGGATCCGCTTCCTTGGCCGGGTCCGGCACGTTCTGGTCAACGGCCAGCACCATTTCCGGCGATGTGCCCCAGCTGACCTGCGGCTTGATCTGCGCGGCGTCGAGCTCGACCACCGTGTCGAAACGGGCGTCGGCGTCGGACACCAGGTCCTTCCACGCCTCGACCGCCTGCTCCCACTGCGTGCCCTTGGGCGCGAACGGGCGGCCTTTGACGTATTCGACGGTCTTTTCGTCCGCTGCCACCAGGCCCACGCGGGCGCCGGCTTCGATGGACATGTTGCAGATGGTCATGCGGCCTTCGATGGACAGGTCGCGGATGGCGCTGCCGGCGAACTCGATGGCGTGGCCGTTGCCGCCGGCGGTGCCGATCTTGCCGATCACGGCCAGGACGATGTCCTTGGCGGTCACGCCGAACGGCAATCGGCCGTCGACGCGCACCAGCATGTTCTTCATTTTCTTGGCGACCAGGCACTGGGTGGCGAGCACGTGCTCGACCTCGGAGGTGCCGATGCCGTGGGCCAGCGCGCCGAACGCGCCGTGGGTGGAGGTGTGGGAGTCGCCGCAGACCACGGTCATGCCCGGCAAGGTCGCGCCCTGCTCGGGGCTGATCACATGCACGATGCCCTGACGCACGTCATTCATCTTGAATTCGACGATGCCATATTCGTCGCAGTTGTCGTCGAGGGTCTGGACCTGCAGGCGCGAGACCTGGTCGGCGATGGCGGCGATGCCGCCCTTGCGCTCCGGCGTGGTCGGTACGTTGTGGTCCGGGGTCGCGATGTTGGCATCGATGCGCCACGGCTTGCGCCCGGCCAGACGCAGGCCTTCGAAGGCTTGCGGCGAGGTCACTTCATGGATGATGTGACGGTCGATGTAGATCAGCGCCGAACCATCGTCGCGCTGCTTGACCAAATGCGAATCCCAGAGCTTGTCGTAGAGCGTTTTGCCGGCCATCAGACGGTTTCCTCATCAGCTTGTTTCTATGCCCTGGGCTTATCGATAACCCTTTGGCTTGTGAGGCCGATCCTATGGCGTTAGATTGAATAACTCAAATTCATATTTTTTATGCTTTGAATAACCAACTGGAATACTAAAATGGACCTGGCCAACCTCAACGCCTTTATCGCGATCGCCGAGACCGGCAGCTTCTCCGGCGCCGGGGAACGCCTGCACCTGACGCAACCGGCGGTCAGCAAACGCATCGCCGGCCTTGAACAGCAATTGAAGGTGCGCCTGTTCGACCGGCTGGGCCGCGAAGTCGGCCTGACCGAGGCCGGCCGGGCCCTGCTGCCGCGGGCCTACCAGATCCTCAATGTGCTGGACGACACCCGCCGGGCCCTGACTAACCTGACCGGCGAGGTCGGCGGCCGCCTGACCCTGGCCACCAGTCACCACATCGGCCTGCACCGCCTGCCGCCGCTGCTGCGCGAATTCACCCGCCGCTACCCGCAGGTCGCGCTGGACATTCAGTTCCTGGATTCAGAAGTGGCCTACGAGGAAATCCTCCACGGCCGGGCGGAACTGGCGGTCATCACCCTGGCGCCGGAGCCCCACGCGCTGGTCAAGGCCACGCCGGTGTGGGACGACCCCCTGGATTTCGTGGTCGCCCCGGAGCATTCGTTGCTCGGCAACGGCGCCGTCAATCTGGCGGACATCGCCGGCCACCCGGCGGTGTTCCCCGGCGGCAACACCTTCACCCACCACATCGTGCAGAAGCTGTTCGAGGCCCAGGGCCTGACGCCGAACATCGCCATGAGCACCAACTACCTGGAAACCATCAAGATGATGGTTTCCATCGGCCTGGCCTGGAGCGTGCTGCCGCGCACCATGCTCGACGATCAGGTGGCGCGCATACCTTTGCCGGGCATACAGCTCAGTCGCCAGCTAGGCTATATCCTGCACACCGAACGGACGCTGTCGAACGCCGCGCGGGCCTTCATGGCCCTGCTGGATGCACAAATCGATCTGCCAGGGACTCACGGCTAACTTGTGCTACTCCTATAGAGCCGCCTTTCCCTGTGCCTAACGCCCAAATCAGCTCAAGGCCCGTCAACAATGCCGAAATCTGTCGACCGTATTCCGCCAATGCCACGCATTCAGGCCATTGACCCGCGGCGTTCCGAGCAGAGCTGGGAAAGCGCGCCGCAGCTGTTGGCGGCGCTCAACGGCGCGCGGCTGGGCGCCTGGTACTGGGACATCGAGCGCGGCAAGATCAGCTGGTCGCGCGGCACCCAGGCGCTGTTCGGCTTCGATCCGCGGCAACCGCTGCCCGAAGACCTGGAATACCTCGACCTGCTGCCGCCGGAGGACCGGGCCAAGACCGTCCGCGCCTTCCACGCCGTGATCGCCGGCGCGCCGCTGGAACAGGCCATGCACCACCGCATCCGCTGGCCCGACGGCAGCCTGCACTGGCTGGAGATCAACGGCAGCCTGCTGCCGGACAAGCACGGCCGGCCCCGAATGATCGGGGTGATCCGCGAAATCACCCACCAGCGCCAGCGGGAACAGGCCCTCACCAGTTCCGAGAAACGTTTCGCCACACTGTTTCACCTGTGCCCCAACATGGTGCTGCTGACCCGCCAGGAAGACGGCCTGATCAGCGAGGCCAACCAGTATTTCGAAAGCCTGTTCGGCTGGCCGGTGCAGGACGCCATCGGCCGCACCACCCTGGAACTGGGCCTGTGGGTGCACCCGGAGCAGCGGGCGGAGCTGGTCAAGGCCACCAAGGCCAAGGGCGAGCTGGTCAGCCGCGAGGTGCAGTTCCGCGCCAGCAACGGCCAGATCCACGACGGCATCCTCAGCGCGCAGAAGGTCGAGCTCGAAGGCCAGCCGTACCTGCTCAGCACCTTCCTCGACACCACCGAACGCAAAGCCGCCGAGCACGCCCTCAAGGACAGCCAGGAACGCCTGGACCTGGCCCTGGACTCCGCGCAGCTGGGCACCTGGGACTGGGACATCCCCACCGGCATGCTCTACGGCTCCGCCCGGGCGGCGCAACTGCACGGCCTGGAGCCCAAGCCTTTCCACGAATCGTTCGAGGAATTCTTCGAAGGCGTGCCCGGCGAAGAGCGCGACAGCATGCGCGACGCCTACCGCAGCCTGCGCGAAGGCCCGGCCGGCAATTACCAGCTGACCTACCGCGTGCAGTTGCCCGACGGCAGCTCCCGCTACCTGGAAAGCCGCGCCCGCCTCTACCGCGACGAGAACGGCGTGCCCCTGCGCATGGCCGGCACCCTGCTGGACATCACCGACCAGGTCGAACGGGAACAGCGCCTGGTGGCGTCCGAGGAGAAATTCGCCACGCTGTTCCAGGTCAGCCCCGACCCGATCTGCGTGACCCGCCAGGAAACCGGGGAATTCATCGAGATCAACTCCAGCTTCAGCCAGACCTTCGGCTGGAGCGCCGCCGACGTGATCGGCCGCACCGCCGAGGACATCGGCCTGTGGGACGCCTCGGCGAAAAGCCTGCAACGCATCGAGCGGGTGATCCGCGAGCAGGGCCTGAGCAACGTGGCGATCATCGTCCAGCACAAGGACGGCCAGTCCCTGACCTGCGTGATCTCCAGCCGCCAGATCAGCGTCGGCAACCAGCCCTGCATCGTCACCACCCTGCGCGACATCACCCAGCAGCAGCGCTCTGAAGCGGCGCTCAAGGCCAGCGAAGAGAAATTCGCCAAGGCGTTCCACTCCAGCCCCGACGCCATCACCATCAGCGAGCGCGACACCGGGCGCTACCTGGAGGTCAACGACGGCTTCTGCCGCCTCACCGGCTACCGCGCCGACGAAGTGATCGGCAAGACCATGTACCAGGTGGGCATCTGGGCCGAAGAGAAACAGCGCTCGGCCCTGTTGGCCGAACTGCAGATCAAGGGCCGCGTGCACCACCAGGAAATGCTCGGGCGCAACAAGCGCGGCGAACTGCTGACGGTGGAGGTCTCGGTGGAGCCGATCACCCTCAACGAAACCGCCTGCCTGCTGCTGACCGCCCGGGACGTCAGCCTGCTCAAGAACGCCGAGGCGCAGATCCGCCACCTGGCCTACCACGACCCGCTGACCAACCTGCCCAACCGCGCGCTGCTGATGGATCGCCTGAGCCAGCAGATCGCCCTGCTCAAGCGCCACAACCTGCGCGGCGCGCTGCTGTTCCTGGACCTTGACCACTTCAAGCACATCAACGATTCCCTCGGGCACCCGGTCGGCGACACGGTGCTCAAGATCATCACCGCACGCCTGGAGGCCAGCGTGCGCATGGAAGACACTGTCGCGCGCCTGGGCGGCGACGAGTTCGTGGTGCTGCTCAGCGGCCTGGAAGGCACGCGCAACGAAGTCAGCAGCCAGGTGCGGGAGCTGTCCGACACCATCCGCGAGCTGCTGTCGGAGCCCATGTTCCTCGACGGCCAGCGCCTGCAAGTGACGCCGAGCATCGGCGTGGCGCTGATCCCCGACCACGGCTCGACCCCGACCGACCTGCTCAAGCGTGCCGACATCGCGCTGTACCGGGCCAAGGACTCCGGCCGCAACACCACGCAGATGTACCACAACACCATGCAGAAGGCGGCCAGCGAGCGCCAGCGCATGGAAACCGACCTGCGCCTGGCGCTGTCGCGCAACGAATTCACCATGCACTACCAGCCGCAGATCGACGCCAAGGACAACCGCATCATCGGCGCCGAGGCCCTGGTGCGCTGGAGCCACCCGGAGCTCGGCGCGCAGTCCCCCGCCGAATTCATCAAGGTGCTGGAGGACAGCGGGCTGATCCTTGAGGTCGGCACCTGGATCCTCGACGAGGCCTGCGACGCCTTCAAGCAACTGATCGCCGAAACCCTGATCGACCCGCTCAATTTCACCCTGTGCGTGAACATCAGCCCGCGCCAGTTCCGCCAGAACGACTTCGTCGAACGCATCGAACAGAGCATGACCGGCCACGGCCTGCCCTGCTCGCTGCTGAAGCTGGAGATCACCGAAGGCATCGTGATCCAGAACCTGGAAGACACCATCAGCAAGATGCGCCGCCTCAAGAAGCTCGGCGTGACCTTCGCCATGGACGACTTCGGCACCGGCTATTCGTCCCTGACCTACCTCAAGCGCCTGCCGGTGGACACGCTGAAGATCGACCAGTCGTTCATCCGCGACGCCACCAGCGACCCCAACGACGCCGAGATCATCCGCGCCATCGTCGCCATGGCCCGCAGCCTGGCGCTGGAGATCATCGCCGAGGGCGTCGAGACCCCGGAACAGCTGGAGTTCCTGCAAGGCTTGGGTTGCCACCTGTATCAGGGTTACCTGTACAGCCGGCCGTTGCCGCTGGAGGCGCTGAAGACGTTGCTCAAGTGAGGTTCGGGAGCGTTTTGTAACCGCCTGCGTCTGTGCCGGGCCGGCATTTGCCAGTGCCTGCCGCAACCTGTAGGGTCGCGGTCTTTCACCCGGCTCCAACGAGATCGATCATGCAGGATGCAACCCTCCCCCGCCCGGCCATGCTGGGCATTGACCTTGGCACCACCAACAGCCTCATCGCCGTCTGGCAGGACGGCCAGGCCCGGCTGATCCCCAATGCCCTGGGCGATGTGCTGACCCCGTCGGTGGTCAGCCTCGACGAGGACGACAGCGTCCTGGTGGGCAAGGCCGCCCGCGCCCGCCTGACCACCCATCCGCAGCGCACGGCGGCGGCCTTCAAGCGCTTCATGGGCAGCGAAAAGCGCCTCGAATTGGGCGACCGCTCGTTCAGCCCCGAGGAGCTCTCGGCCCTGGTGATCGGCGCGCTCAAGCAGGACGCCGAAGCCTGGCTCGGCCATCCCGTTGACGAAGCGGTGATTTCGGTGCCGGCGTACTTCAGCGACGAACAACGCAAACGCACGCTGTTTGCCGCCGAACTGGCCGGCCTGAAAGTGTCGCGGTTGATCAACGAACCCACGGCCGCCGCCATGGCCTACGGCCTGCATGAGCAGGCGTTCGAGCGCACGCTGATCTTCGACCTGGGCGGCGGCACGTTCGACGTGACGGTGCTGGAATACGCGCTGCCGCTGATCGAAGTCCACGCCTCCACCGGCGACAACTTCCTGGGCGGCGAAGACTTCACCGAAGCGTTGCGGCAGGCCTGCCTCAAGGACTGGCAGCTCACGCCGGCGCAGATCGACGCCCAGGCCATGGCCAGCCTCGGCGACGCCCTGGAACAGCTCAAGCGCAAACTCGCCGACGGCCCGCAGTCACTGAGCTGGCGCCATGGCGACACACCGTACGAATGGACGCTGGACGAAGCCGGCGCACTGAAAATCTGGGAGCCGCTGCTGGCCCGCTTGCGCGCCCCCATCGAACAGGCCCTGCGCGACGCCCGCCTCAAGCCCCGCGACCTCGACAGCCTGGTACTGGTGGGCGGCGCGACGCGCATGCCGGCGGTGCAGCAGATGGTGGCGACGCTGTTCGGCCGCCTGCCCCACCGCCACCTGGACCCGGACACCATCGTCGCCCTGGGCGCCGCCACGCAGGCGGCCTGCAAGGCCCGCGACGGCGCCATCGAAGAGCTGATCCTGACCGACGTCTGCCCTTACACCCTGGGCATCTCCACCCGCCGCAGCGACGAAATCACCGGCGCCTTCGCGCCGATCATCGAGCGCAACACGGTGATCCCGACGTCCCGGGTGCAGAGGTTCCACACCACCCATGCGTATCAGAGCGCGATCCGCATCGAGGTGTACCAAGGGGAACGGCCATGGGTGCGCGACAACATTTTCATCGACACCTTCGATGTGGAACTGGCACCCAGCGAACAGAGCCAGGAACTGGATGTGCGCTTCAGCTACGACATCAACGGCCTGCTGGAAGTGGACGTGACCCTGCTCGCCACCGGCGAGCGCCACAGCCACAGCATCGACCGCAGCCCCACCGGGCTCGACGAACAGGCCAGGCAGGCCAGCCATGAACGGTTGACCGCCCTCAAGACTCACCCCCGCGACACGCTGCCCAACCGGACGCTGCTGGCCCGCCTGGAGCGGGCCTGGGCGCAAAGCCTGGGGGACGAGCGCCAACGGATCGCCGATTGGCTGGACGCCTTCACCACCGTGCTCGCCGGCCAGCGACCGTCAGAGATCGCCAGCCAGCGCAACCGGCTCAACCAAGCGCTGGATCAGTTGTGCCTCTGACCGCCCAGCTGCCGTAACGCGGCTTGCAGACCGCCGGCCAGTGCGTCGTCACCCGCGCTGTCCGGCGCAACGCCGTAACGGTTGGGCAACTTGTCGCCGGGGAAGGCAAACAGGATCAGCGGCAGGAACGGAAAGAACGGCGACAGGCACGCGAGCACCAGCAATGTCGGAATGCCACGCCCGATGTCGTGCAGGCGCCGGAGCACGGCGCCGACCAGAAAGGCCAGGCCCAGCAGCGACACGGCGATCCCGGTCAGCGCCACACCGCTGAACAGCGCGGCCAACGGCGTGACCAGCAGCGTACCGATCACCTGCCCGATGAACGCCCCACGCCCCAACCGGGTACCCAACCGCCAGAAGGCGCCGGCGGGCACCGGACGGCTGTCGCCCTTGGCCAGCAGCAGGCATTCGCACCGGGACAGCAACGCACTGAAGGCAAACCGCAGGCCGAGCCCGAGCGCCGGGTTGTCCTTGGCCTGTTGCAGGCGCAGCAGGGTTTTCTGGCGCGGCACGCCCGCGCCGCCGTATCGCACCAATCCCTTGAGCGCATCGAGCGCCAGATAGAACGCGTCGCTGGCGACCCCTTCGTCTTCCAGCGCCTGACGTGGCGGACGCGGCGGCTCGCCCTTGATCAGGCCGTGGCGGAATTCGTCGAACCAGTCCTGGGGGTTCACCACTTCGGTGATCCTGTCGAGCAGGAACCGGCGCTGCTGCGCATCGAACAACGGGTCGTGGTACAGCACGGCGGTGAGCAGCATGCGCCCGAGCAAGTCATCGTCGAAAGCATGGATGTCACTGCGCAGGCATTCGAGCAAACGGTCGTTGCCCAGCAACCGGGGGCTGCCCAGCGCCTGCCGGACACCCAGCAACCGCCGGGCGAGCGCGGCGTGCACCGGATCCGACGGCTGCAGCCAGGCGAACAGCGCGCTCAGGTCGCCGTGCTCGCGCTTCAGGCGGCTCAGCAACGGCTGCACCCGGCTGACCGGGTGGGCGGGGTCGAACGCCAGGCGGTCCAGGCACGGCGCATCGACCATGCCCAGCCAACGCTCCGGCTGCTCCAGCAGCGCCAACAGGAACGCCGTTTGGGCGTGCCACTGCCACACGGCCTCGCCCTGCCCCGACGCCGGCAACAGGACATCGCTCTCGCTCAGTTCCAGCAACAGGCTCAAGGTCGACAGATCGCTGTCGGCCTTCGGGTCATTGAACTTGAACGCCTGGGCGATGCGCTCCAGGCCGACGCGGCTGTACGGACGCCAACGCCGCAGCCACACCCGGCAGATCTTGTGCGCTTCGCCTTTTTCGAGCGCGGCCGGCAGCGGGCCGGGCGCCCCGTTCCCATCGACGAAGCGTTCCATCGCCAACGGCACGGGCGCCCGGGTCAGCCAGCGCACGTGCTGTTCGGCCTGATGCTGCAACCCGTTCAGCACCAGCCCTTCAAGGGCATCGATGGGTTCCGGTTCATCCAGCACCTGGCGCAGCAACGCAACGTCACCCCGGTGCAGCGCCCAGGCGTGCCGGTACAGGCGTTGCAGCCGGGCGTCGTCTTGATGGCCGAGCAACAGCGCCAGCAGCGGCCACTCATCGCCGCCCGTGCGCCAGTCGACGAAGCACTGGGCCAACCCTTGCAGCGGCAGCCGACCCGCGCCCATCCAGCGCGCCAGGGTTTCGGGGCGTTGGGACGGGCTGCCGTATTCCTGGCTGACGTGACCGAGGTCGGCCGACCATGCGCTGAAATCCCCCAGCCGGTCAAAGCCCTGGATCAACAGCGGCAAGACATCCGGCTGGCGCTTGGCGCACAGCGCCAGCAACTGGCTCTCCGCCTTGGGATGACGATGTTCCCGCCACAGCCGCACCCAATGGGGCAATGCCTGATCGTCCTGCCCCAGCAGGGTGTGCTGGCAGGCGAGCAGATACAGCCCGTCCACGTCATCCGGCGCTGCGCGCCAGTGTTCGAGGCACATCTGCAGCAAATCCGCGCCGCCGATGCCCGCCTGGGTGAACTGCACCAGCAGGCGCCGGATGAACCCAGGGTCGTTGGGCAGCGGCAGGCAGGTGTGCTGACGGGCGAAATACTCGAACTCATGGAGCGGACGCTGGTTGAAAATGAAGTCGAGGGTGCGCGCGTACCAGAGGCTTTCGATCTGCGCGGGCGCCGACCAGGTGTCCATGACTGTGGTATCGAACGGCGCGGGATCGTCGAGCCGCACCAGGTAATCCTCGACGTCCCGGGCATGATCGAAGCCCAGCTCCAGCAAATGCCGATCCCAGGCCATGCGCCGGGCCAACAGCCCTGCGCCGGAGGCGGAGAACGGACCGTTTTCCCTCAGCTTGCGGAACAGGCCCCAACGCAGGTCGTCCAGTTCGCCCAGCGGCAACCGGTCCAGGCTTTGGACAAAGGCTTGCCAGGCATCGGCGTTGAAGCGTCGCGCCGGATCCTTGAGCAACCCGTCGAAGTCGATGAACACCTGCCGTACGAGTGACGAATCCGGCGTCGTGTCCGGTGTCGTGTCCTCGACATCTTCCGGCTCATCATCGCGGGCCAGCCGGATCGCGCTTTCGTAGGCCTGGCGCAGGGCCTGGAAACCCTCCGGATCGGTTTCCGGATGATGGGCCGGCAGGCGTGCCCGGTACGCATTGCGAATCAGCGTTTCATCGGTGGTGGGATCGATGCCCAAACGTATCCAGCAACTCATGACCAGTCGAATGCCTCAAGCGATGCCGGGCGTGGCGGCAAGTCCAGATCCAGGTGCCAGGGCAAATCCGCGAGGAAGACCGGCATGTTTTGCCCCAGGCCCTTGGCGATCAATGCGGTATTGGCGTTCTGCCCCTGCCGGTCCAGCTCGTGGGCCAGTTCATCGTCAGGGTTGTCGAGGCAGCCCCAGAACGAGCGCCCGACCATGAAACCGTTGAAATAGGCCAACCAGCTGCCGTAGTGAAACTGCGCCCGCACCGCCAGCCGACTGTGCAGCCAGAGGCTCTCGGCCTCGTCGATCCAGAGGTTGCGCACGCCGCAGCGCAGCAGGAAGCCCATGCGCCCGTAATCCCAGGACAGGATCCCGCCCGGCCCGCAACTGCCGAACGTGCGGCTGGCGAACTCGTGAAGAATGCGTTCACGGGGCTCAAGGGTGTCGAGCAGCGCCTGCCATTCGCTCGGCAGGCAACGTTGCCAGGCACGGTAGGCCGGGGCGAGATGCCGCGCATGGCCGCCGTCGGTCATGCCGTCGAGCATGTCCAGCAATTGTGCGCGGTCGTTGATCCTCCAACTGCGTTGCAGGTCGATGTATTGATCGTCGCAGAACGCGGGATCCGCGTACCCGGCACCGGGGTTGAGCGCCGCCATCGGCGCTGAAAGGGCGAACAGCCAGCGCTGTTGAATCTCGTCCATGAAAAGAGGCTCCAGACCGACCGTAAGGAATGGGGTCGGCAAAACTGCGCGGATTGTAGAGAAACCGCCGGGAGGCGGCAAAGCGTGCGCAGATCTTTCGTGCGCATGCAAAAAGGCCCCGACAGTGTCGGGGCCTTCATCGCACGGCTTATCGTCCGTCTGGACGAATGTGTGTCAGCACATGAATCAGTGCTGCAGGGCCGGCTTCTGCGCGCCGTTGATCGGGATGCGCTTGGCTTTCGCCTCTTCCGGGATCACGCGCAGCAGGTCGATGCTCAGCAGACCGTTGCTCAGGCCGGCGGCCTTGATCTCGATGTGGTCGGCCAACCGGAACGACAGCTTGAACGCACGCTGGGCGATGCCCTGGTGCAGGAAGGTAACGCCTTCGTTGGCGTCACGCTTGCCGCCGCTGATGGTCAGCACGCCCTTCTCGACCTGCAGATCCAGGTCTTCTTCCTGGAAGCCGGCGGCGGCCACGACGATGCGGTATTGGTCGTCACCGTGCTTTTCGACGTTGTAGGGCGGGTAGGTGCTGCCGGGCTCGTTGCGCAGGGCGGTTTCGAACAGGTCGTTGAAACGGTCGAAACCCACCGAGGAACGGAACAGCGGGGCAAGGGAAAATGCAGTACTCATGGTTCAAATCTCCTGAAAACAATCAGCAAGTTTTTTGACTCCGCGACCCGAATTCGGCATCGCGTAACCCTTAGATAGGGACCGCCGTTTGCATTTCAAGAGAACTTGCGAAGATTTTTTCAGGCCGCCTCGGCCACCGGCAGACCCAGCAGGCGCGAGACCTGGTCCACGTCGGTCTCGCGGCGCAGGACGGAAAACAGCTCCACCGCCTCGGGGTAATTGCGCGTGAGCATGGCCAGCCACTGCTTGAGCCGGCCCGGCGACTGGCGGGGCGTCATCTGCGCCTTGGCCTGCAGCCAGAAGTCCTGGATCAGCGGCATCAGCTCGGCCCAGGTCATCTCGACGACCTCCTCACCAGCCCGGGCGGCGGCGATCTGCTTGGCCAGGTCCGGGCGCGAGACCAGGCCGCGGCCGAGCATGATGTCTTCCACGCCGCTGATTTCGCGGCAACGGCGCCAGTCCTCGACGCTCCAGATGTCGCCGTTGGCGAACACCGGCACCTTGACCACGTCCTGCACGCGGGGGATCCACTCCCAGTGGGCCGGCGGCTTGTAGCCGTCGGTCTTGGTGCGCGCGTGGACGACGATGTGTTCGGCGCCGCCTTCGGCCAGCGCCGTGGCGCACACCAGCGAACCGTCCGGGCTGTCGAAGCCCAGGCGCATCTTGGCGGTGACCGGAATGTGCGCCGGCACCGCGCGGCGGACATGCTCGACGATCTGGTTGAGCAGTTCCGGCTCCTTGAGCAGCACCGCCCCGCCCCGGGACTTGTTGACGGTCTTGGCCGGGCAGCCGAAGTTGAGGTCGATCACCTCCGAGCCCAGCTCACAGGCCAGCGCGGCGTTTTCCGCCAGGCACACCGGGTCGGAACCCAGCAGTTGGACGCGCAGCGGCACACCGGCCGCGGTGCGCGCGCCGTTGAGCAGTTCAGGGCCGAACTTGTGGAAATAGGCCGGTGTGAGCAGTTGGTCGTTGACCCGGATGAACTCGGTCACGCACCAGTCGATACCGCCGACACGGGTCAACACATCGCGCAGGATGTCGTCGACCAACCCTTCCATCGGCGCCAGGGCAATTTGCATGGAAAAACACACTCAAGGAAAAACGTGCGGCAGTTTACTGGATTATCGAAGGGTTCTGCAGGTGCGGGAGCACGCTCGCTCCCGCAAAGCATCAGCTTTGCAGGCTTTCCGACGCCTGGATCGCCGGGCCGTAGCCTTCGATGAACTCCGCCGGCATGCGCTTGGGCCGACCGGTGGACAGTTCGATGCAGGCGAACGTGGTGCGGGCCCGCAGCAGCGTGGTGTTGTCGCTGGGGCGGATCAACTGGAACTGCCGGGTCATCCTCAGGCGCTGGTCCCAATCGACGATCCAGGTCGCCAATTGCAGTTCGTCGCCTTCGTAGGCGGCGGCCAGGTAGTCGATCTCATGCCGCACCACCGCCATCGCCCGGTCCAGGCGCCGGTACTCGACCAGATCCAGCCCCAGCCGCTGCGAGTGGCGCCAGGCGCAACGTTCGAGCCAGGTCACGTACACCGCGTTGTTTGCGTGCCCCAGCCCGTCGATGTCCTCGGCGCCCACTTGCAGATCAATCGTAAACGGCGTTGCCCGATCCCAGCCCATGCCCCTCTCCCGGTCAGATGTGTTCGACCGGGGCAGTGTAACGGATGCCTAGGCCGATTGCCGCGCCTGAAGGCTGCGCCCGGCCAGCAGTGATAGCACCCCATCAATCACCCGGGGGTCGGCCAGCACGCGCTGATGGCCGCCGTCCGTAAGGCGCAACAGGCGGCTGTCGAACCAGGCTTCGTGGATCATCTGCGATTCCTTGACCGGGACAAACGTGTCGTCCTCGGCATGGACGATCAGGCCCGGCATGTCCAGTTGATAGTGGGCGACATCGAGGGTGGCGGCGCGCATGCCGACGTCCCGCTCGACCTGACGGATGAACGCCGAGCGGGCCCTGGGCGGCATGCCGACGTAACGGGCGAAGCCGCGCAGCACCCCCAGGATCCGCGCCGGGGCGGCGATGCTCACCAGCGTCTCGGTGCGCAAGCCCAGCTGCACCGCGAGCATGGCGCTGGCGCCGCCCATCGAGTGGCCGATGACGGCCTGCAGCGGCGGCAGTTCGGCGGCGGCTTCGAGCATGGCCCGGGCGAACAGCACGACGTTGGCTTCACGTCCCGGCGAACGGCCGTGGGCCGGGCCGTCCAGTGCGACCACCGTGTAGCCGGCATCGACCAGCGCGTTGATCAATGACGCGAACTGAGTCGGCCGCCCTTCCCAACCGTGCATCAGCAGCACGGTCGGGCCTTGGCCCCAGCGCAAGGCCGACAGGCCGAAGCGCAGCGTGATCCGTTCGGACTTCGCCAGCAGCGGCAATTCCCAGTCCCGCGGCGGATGTTCCCGTGGCGTCATGAACGCCAGACGCATTTTGTTCGCCACCAGTTTCGGTGCGAACCAGCCCAAGGTGCCGTTAACGCCGCGAACCCACTTCAACGCGTTCATCGCTCTCTCCTCAGGCCTGTCGCCTTCAGGTCAACGCACCGCCGACTTGGCGGCGCGCAGCAATCGATCGGATAAGTCCCCCGGCCCCAAGGCCCTCGCCAGCGCGAGGCCGCCGACCATCAGGGCCATGTCGGCCAAGGCCTTGTCGGTGTCTTCAGGGCTTGAGGCCAACTGCGCCACCATCAACTCCATGTGTTCGTTCAGTGCGATCCGGAAAGCCTCCGGCAACCGTCCCAACTCGCCGATGGAGGCCGGGATCGGGCACGCTGCCTCGCTGGAATCGCGGTGCTTGCGCGACAGATAGAAGGCGGCGACCAGGGCGCGGCGTTCTTCGCCGGTCAACTCGGCGTCCATGTCGTCGATCAGGTCACGGCGCCGCCCCAGGAGTTGCTTGAACGCTTCGAGCATCATGGCGTCCTTGCTTTCGAAGTGGGCGTAGAAGCCACCGACGGTCAGGCCGGCCGCGCCCATCACTTCACCCACGCTCGGTTCCGCCGGGCCGCGCTGGATCAGTGCGGCGCTGGCAGCCTTGAGGATGCGTTCGCGGGTTTGAGCTTTCTTGTCGTTCATCGTCGCCTCCGAATATTACGATTAGAATATTATTCTCATAATAATATTCTGCAAGTCACAGATATGACCGCTGGTCTGAAGCACAGTGTAAGGAAAAAGGAGAAATGGCCAAACGCCAGACAAACAAAAGGGCCATTCAATGATTGAATGACCCTTAAAAATCCCGCAAGGCGGGTAATCGTGGCGTCCCCTAGGGGACTCGAACCCCTGTTACCGCCGTGAAAGGGCGGTGTCCTAGGCCACTAGACGAAGGGGACGCAAACCCTTCTACAACTGATCAGTGCTGAGTGCTGATCGCTTCAAGGCCGGAGTGGCCAGACCTTGAAGTGTAAATTGGTGGAGCTAGACGGGATCGAACCGTCGACCTCTTGCATGCCATGCAAGCGCTCTCCCAGCTGAGCTATAGCCCCAGATTTTTCGCCTCGCGGCGGAGCGGCATCTTGCGACATCGCTTCTGTGAAACTGGCGTCCCCTAGGGGACTCGAACCCCTGTTACCGCCGTGAAAGGGCGGTGTCCTAGGCCACTAGACGAAGGGGACGCAAACCCTTCTGTACATCTGAT